>JBEKTB010000027.1:0-36734 GCA_049516495.1 Occallatibacter sp. | reverse complement strand
CGAGCCGCAAATCGACCATGGGCCATCGCCTCTGTGGCGGCATGTTTGATGGTCGCAGTGGCGTTGGGGGGCTATCGTCTGGGGGAACGGAAGACAGGCGGGGAGCAGATTGTGGCTCCGCGGCAACTAAGTGTGGCTTTGCCTGCCGGTCAGCAAACCCCTGCGCCGAAGGGTGGGGTGTCTTCCGATTTGGCTGCTCTTGAGAATGCGCAGATTTCCCGGTTGGAGACGCAGGTAACAAGCGGGCAGCAGGAACTTGCACGACTGCGTGCGGCGTCGAGCCTCGCGGAGGAACGCATCAAAGAGCTCGAGAGCACGATCGGCGAGCGGGAATTGACGGCTCGGCAACTGACCGAAGAACGGGACAGACTCGCCGGCCAACTCGACGAAACGGGAAAAGCCTACCAGCGCCTGCAGACGGAATTTACCGATCTCAAGGCCGAACACAGCAGGTCTCTTTTGCACACGGCATCCCTGCAATCGGAGCTCAATGACCTTACATCGGCCACCCGTGAGCAGGAGCGCCGTCTCAAGGACGACGAACAGTATTTGACGTCCGACAGGGACATTCGCGAGTTGATGGGAGCGCGCAAGCTATACATCGCCGACGTCTTCGATGTGGATAGCGTCAGCCGCACCCGCAAGGCGTTTGGCAGGGTGTTTTACACGCAGAACAAGTCGCTGGTGTTTTATGCATTTGATCTGGACCATCAGCCAGGCGCGAAGAATGCCAGTGTTTTTCAGGTGTGGGGGCAGAAGGATTCCGAACCGAATGCGGGATCTCACCCGATGAACCTCGGCATCCTGTACATGGACAGCGAGTCGAATCGCCGCTGGGTGCTGCGCTCGGACGATCCGAAGCAGTTGGCGGAGATCGATGCGGTGTTTGTCACCGTCGAGCCGCATGGCGGCAGCCAGAAGCCGACCGGAAAGCCGCTGCTTTACGCGTTGTTGAGGAAGGAAGCGAATCACCCGTAGCAGGTGTCATTTCCAGCCGCGGTTGGGAACGATTCCCGTGCCCTCTTTGATGCTGTATAACTGGTCGGCCTTAAGTGCGGCGAAGGACTGGCGCTGGCCGTTGGGCCAACGAACGGAGATATCGGCGAGGAGCGCATCGCCCAATCCGAAATGGAGCCGGAAATCGTTGCAGGAGAGAAAGCTGGATTGGCTTTGCAACTCCTTCATCTGCCGTTTTCCGTTGGCCGTTAACTCCACGCGCCCGCCGATCGCCGATCGATTGGAGACCGTGCCTTCGAGGCGGACCTTGATCCAGTGATTCTTTCCGGCCACATCATTGCGGAACAGCGACGGAGGCTCGCCAAGATTTACGACCAGCATGTCGATGTCGCCATCGTTATCGAAATCCCCGAAGGCAATTCCACGGCTTGAATGTGGCTCCAGTATCGCGGTCCCCGCCTCATCGAATAACTCCTCGAAATGGCCGCGGCCCAGGTTGCGATAAAGCAGGAGCGGACTTTTGTAAGGCGAATCCGGATAACGGCTTTCCAACTCAGGATAAATATGCCCGGTGGCAACGGAGATATCGGGCCATCCATCGTTGTCAAAATCCTCAAGGCCGGTTCCCCAGCACACATAGCGGTTGTCGACGGCCAGGCCGGATTCGCGCGTGGCGTCTTCAAAAACTCCCTTGCCCAGGTTGCGGTAGAACACGGGAAGATCGCCGGCGAAGTTGGTCTTGAAAATATCCAGATGGCCGTTGCCGTCCGTGTCGCCCACGGCAACTCCCATGCCCGCCTGCTCCTGGCCATCAGAACTGTAAGCAACGCCGCGCACGCCGCCTTCCTCGCTGAAGGTGCCGTCGTGATTGTTCATGAACAAAAGACTCGGACTGGAGTCGCAGGCCACGTAGATATCAGGCCATCCATCGTCGTCAAAGTCGCCGGCTACAACGGTGAGACCATAATTGCTTCGTGCGCCGGCAATTCCAGCGGTCTGGCTCACGTCGGTGAATGTGCCGTCGCCGTTGTTGCGATAAAGACTGTGCTGCGCGAACGGAAGGCCGCGCGGCCCGCAGTTGACGGGCATGTTGAGAAAGAAGCAGTAGGACTTTTCGCCAGGACGGGGCGTCTTGCCATATTCGAAAGTTACATAATTCGAGACAAACAGATCGAGGCGGCCGTCGCGGTTGTAGTCAAGAAAGGCGCATCCCGTTCCATAACGCGGAGTGGCGGAGAGCAGCCCGGCTTCGCGAGTTACATCGGTGAAGGTCCCGTTGCCGTTGTTGCGATAGAGAACGTTCTGACCCCAATAGGTGAGGAAGAGATCGTCGTAGCCATCGTTATTGTAATCGCCGACGCAAACGCCGCTGGCCCAGCCGGTCTTGGTAAGTCCGGCCTCGATGGTGACATCGCGAAAGGTGCCGTCGCGATTGTTATGGTAGAGACGGTTGGTGACGCCGGGGTCGGGGCCTGTGAAGCTGCTGCCGCCGAGGACCAGGATATCGATCCATCCATCGTTGTCGTAGTCAAGAAAAGCGCAGCCGCAGCCGATGGATTCAAGAATGAAATCTTTGGGGTTGGGTGAGCCATACAAGACCGGGTGATCGACAGCGGCCTTCCGCGCCACCTCGACAAAATGCGCGTTGTAGGGCAGGCCGGACCGCTTGCCCCGGGGCAGAGCCGAGATCTTGTGAGGAACGACGCCTTGCGCGAAGGCCGCAGCCGCCGCAGCGGCATTCATCGTGCTCAACAGGAACGCGCGCCGCGAATGTTTCATCCATGCTCCCGCAGAGGCAAAGGCGATGCTGCACTTCGTCGAACAAAGGTTATCATACGGCGACGGCAACGCATGACTTGGGCGGAATGGCGCGGATGCGCGTGGTCCTGCTTGACAACCTCTGGGTCTCGGAGGAAGCTAAGGGGGTTCCTTCCGAGCGACCTATCGATAGACTTTGTGCGTGATGAGAGGAGGCGTGACTGAATGGCCCGCGCAAGAATTGGAGCGGCGGATGCGCGTTGTTGTGTGCCGCTATTCTTCCGCATACGATGGCTGTGGGCTGCGCTGTTCTTTCTTTGCGCCATGAGCGTTGCGCAGGGTCAGCAGACCACGGCGCTCGAGGCCGCACGCCAGGCAATGGATGCGAAGCAGTATGCCACGGCCGAGCAGCTATACCGCAAGGCGCTCGCGCAATCGCCCGCATCCGCCGCGCTGCTCACCGACCTGGGCCTGAGCCTGCAGATGCAGGGCCGCTCCGCAGAGGCGATGCGCTACTACTCATTGGCGCTGAAGCAGGAGTATGTTCCCGAGACTTACGCGCTGCTGGCCCAGGAGAAATGCCGGATGGGCGACCTGGATAGCCTCAAACCAATGCTGGCAAAGATATTTCGCGAAGAGAGAAAGAATCTTCGAGTTATCTCCGCCGTAGCTCCATGCTATCTGGACATCGACGAACCAGTTGAGTCGGCCATTGTCTATCAGGCTCTCTTAGACAGCAAGGACTATGCGCCGGACCTGGCGCTGATTCAGTTAGCCAAGTCCTACATTCGCAGTGGACAGTTTTTCGCCGCCAAGCTCAGCAAGGCGCCGGGATCGGAGCCCTTTCTTCAGGCGCTGCGGGATGCTTCGACGGCCGGTTCGACGGGGGCGCGCAGTGCATTTCCAGAGGCTGCGCGGATTTCAAAGAACTTTCAACCTGACCTGAGTTGGGCGGATGCGGTGGCCAGATGGCGGCAGCATCCCGGGGACATTGCGCTGCTTTACCTGCTGTCGGTGTTGAGCGCGGAAGAAGGCATGCACCAGATCGAGTTATGCCAGGAGCAATTCCCCGCATCGCCGTATCTGGAGCAGTTCCATGCGGATATGCTGGCGGACCAGGGGCACGGGGACGAGGCGGCGGCGGAATACGAGCAGTTGATGCGCGAGCACCCCGACCTGTCCGAGCTGCGTTACAATGTGGGCCTGCTGCATGAGAAGCGCGAAGAATGGGAAGCGGCGGCCACGGCATTTCGCGAGCAACTGGCGGCCTATCCCAATGACGAGCGAGCGGCGGCGCATCTGAGCCGCTGCATGCTGCAAATGGAGCAGTATGCAGCGGCGCGAGACTTTCTGGAGCCCCGCGTGCGAGCCGAGCATCCGCCGCAGTGGGCGAGCCTGAGCCTGGCCGAAGCGGATGAGAAGTTGGGCAGCGTGGAAGCTGCCATCCGCGTCCTGGTGACGGCGGAACATGAGGCCAACGCCGACAAGCTGGTGCATTACCGCCTGGTGCACTTATATTCGATCTCCGGCCGGCCAGCCGACGCCAAGCGGGAGTTTGCGCTTTTCCAGGCCGCATCCGGAAAATAGATCGCGCATTTTTGTTTCAGGTTCTGGTACAGATGACCCGGTTCCTCCGTATCCCTCCATGTGGAGTGTGCGCATTTTCAGGTGCGCTCCACAGCAGGAAGACATTTTGGAGGCACCATGTCAAATGTGAGAAGCGCAAAAGCAGGCTGGTCATTCGTGCTCGGCCTTTTCAGCGTAATTCTTCTCTTGTCGTGCTCTCTAGTCTTGAGGGCACAGTCGACCTATGGAGCTCTGACCGGAACGGTTGTTGACTCAACCGGTGCGGCAGAACCAGGCGCAACTGTAACGCTTACCAATATCGGAACAGCATCGAAGCAAACCCAGATGACCGGCGACACCGGCCTCTACTCGTTCGTGAACCTGGACCCCGGCAATTACCGCCTGGTGGTTGAAAAGACAGGGTTCAAGCGCGTCAACCGGGAAAACATCACTATCCTCGTCCAGCAGACGGCCCGCGTCGATATCTCGCTTTCCGTTGGTCAGGCAACCGAGACCATCACAGTCAACACGGACGTTCCGCTGCTGCAGGCGGAGACCTCTTCGCTGGGCCAGGTGGTGGAAGAGCGCAACGCGGATGAGCTTCCTCTGAACGGGCGCAACGTTTTCTCGCTCGTGGAAGTGGCGCCTTCGGTGGTCATGCAAGGACAGGCCGGCGCGACGGCTACCGGACAGAACCCGTTCTCCTGGGGCAACTTCCAGATCGGCGGCGCGTTCGCCAACCAGAGCGCCGAATACCTGGACGGCCAACCGCTGAACATCGGCTACATCAACCTGCCCATCTTGATTCCCACGCAGGATTCGGTGGGAGAATTCAAAGTGCAGACCAACAACATCGGCCCGGAGTGGGGCAAGGTGGCCGGCGGCGTTCTGAACCTGAGCACCAAGGGCGGCAGCAACACCTTCCACGGCGAAGCGTATGAGTACATTCGCAACAAGGTGTTGAATGCCAACGACTTCTTCTCGAACCACGCCGGATTGGCCAGGCCGCCCTGGATTCAAAACCAATTTGGTGGCAATGTCGGAGGGAGGATCTGGAAAGACAAGACCTTCTTCTTCTATAGCTACGAGGGCTTCCGGTTGCGCTCCTCGGCGTCATGGGTATCCACGGTTCCGACGGCCGACGTGGTTTCGGCGGTCAAGGCCGGTAACGACGTGGATCTCACCAACCTTCTTGCGGCCAACAAGGTCGGCCCGATTATCGACCCATGCGGCGGCGAGCTTCAACAAACTGCTAACTCGAATGGCCTGGGCAAGTACGGTTGCCTCACAGATCCGACAACCGGTGCTCCTCTCGGCACGCCCGCTCCTTTCGCCAACGATACCATTCCGGGAGCCCGTCTTAATCAGACGGCACAGGCGCTGATGGACCTTTGGCCGGCGCCAACCAACACCAACCAGCTGAACAACTTTACGTCCAGTTACTCGCTCGGCGGCAATCAGAACCAGAACATTGTGCGCGTGGATCAAAAGATCAACGACAAGCAGAATATATTCGGCCGCTTCAGCCAGTGGAACAACTTGAATCAGCCGGAAGATCCTCTGGGCACTGGTCTCTGCCTGGATCGTTGCACTGAAACAATGACCTCCAAGGGAATTGCGGTTGGTTACAACTACGTTTTCACGCCGAATGTGATCGGCAACCTGGACGTATCGGCCACCCGCTTCAACTACCTGCGTACTCCCAAGAACTCGGGTTTCGACTTCACAACCATCGGTTGGAACTCCGCGTTCAACAGCGAGTTGTCCTCCTCTGAAAGAACACCTCCAACGATCGGCGTAAGTAATGAATCCGATAACGTCATGGCCACCCAGGGGCAGAGCTACATCGTTGACCATGACACGCAAACCTGGATCTCGCCCACTCTCACCCTGGTCCGCGGACGTCATACCATTCAGTTGGGCTATCAGGACGAGATTACCCTGGATAACTACGCCCAGAGCAACATTATCAGCGGCTATCTCGGGTTTGACGGCACCTACACCGGAGTTCCCGGGATGGGATTGGCGGATTACCTGATGGGATGGGCAACGAACCCGGAACAGGTCGGCAACCATTTCTTTGGCACCGCTGTGATTCCCAACCTGGTGGCCGGCAAACAGAAGCTCCTCGCTGGCTTCGCCAACGACACCTTCCACGCAAGCAGCAAACTGACACTCAACCTGGGCCTGCGCTACGAGTATCAGAGCCCATGGTCCGAGCGGCATAACCGGCAGTCGTACTTCGATCCGACTGCGGTCGATCCGATTGCCTCCACTGCAATCGGCACACCAGGGGGACCCACCTCCGAAGTACTCGGCGCGGTGAGGCTGGTCGCCAGTTCCACGAGAAGCAGCCGCTACAATCTGGATGAAAACAGGCTGGGCGTTGGACCGCGCATTGGATTCGCCTACAGCATCGATCCAAAAACCGTGGTGCGCGGCGGATACGGATTGTTCTGGATTCCGCTCGATGCCAGTTGGGCGACCAATCCTCTCAACGATCCTGTGAACTCCATTCAAACTGAGTACACCGGAAACAATGGAAATCCGAAAGTCCCCACCAACACGATTACCACTCCCTGGATCAACTTTGTCCAGCCTCCGGGCGCAAGCGTGGATTCCGCGACTGGGTTACCGGTCGTTGCGCTGGATTTGGAGGGCGCGACGAGCCCAACCTTCGAGAACCCGGATTACAACTACGGGTATATGCAGCAATGGAACATCGATGTCCAGCGCACTCTCTGGGGTGGATGGTTTACTGACATTTCGTATGCGGCCAACAAGGGAACGCATCTGCCTGTCTATAACCAACAAGTTGCCCAACTGGGAGACAACTATCTAGCGGAAGCGGCAACGCAAGCCGCCGGAAACACTGCAACCACGTGCAGCCCGACGGTGACTGCACCAGCCGGACAGGCTTGCATAGCCCAGCCGGTAGCCAACCCATTTGCCGCCACCTCCGCGGCCGGCAGCGCGCTATCGTCTGCAACAACCACTTATGGACAACTGCTGAGACCCTTCCCTCAATTCAACGGCTTGCAGTATGCCGGTGCAGGAAACTTCTCGAGCACCTATAACTCTCTCCAGGCCACGCTGCAGAAGCGCTTTGCCGGTGGGGGCACGCTGTTGGCCGCCTACACATGGGCCAAGCTGCTCAGCAACACAGACACCATCACCTCCTGGCTGGAACCGGGAGGCAAAGGCGGAGTGCAGGACTGGAACAATCTGCGCGGCGAGAAGTCGCTCTCTTCGCAGAACGTTCCGCAGCACCTGATCGTCAGCTATGTGCTGGATCTTCCGTTTGGCAGGAACAAGGCATACCTGAGCGACCTGCCAAACTTGGCCAATAAGGTCGTTGGCGGTTGGGGAATCGACGGCGTGACGACATTCCAGGACGGTTTTCCCATCAACATCAGTTCGGGGGGCAACGGCGCCAACTACTATGGCGGCGGATTGCGCCCCAACGTCGTCGCCGGCTGCAAGAAGGCAACCTCCGGCTCAGGCGCCGCACGCGTGCTGAGCGGTCTGGCCGGCAATACCGGCTGGATCAACCCGGCGTGCTACACCACACCCGCACCGTATACCTTTGGAAACGAACCGCGTGTTGACAGCCTGCAAGCTTCAGGCATCGACAACTGGGACTTTGCGGCATTCAAGAAGACGACTTTCGGTCCGGACGAGAAGATGGGCTTCGAATTCCGTGTAGAACTCTTCAACACCTTCAACCGTGTGCAGTTCATCCCCCCAGCCAACACGACCGGGACCTCTAGCTTCGGCGTGATCTCGGGCCAGGGGCAGATGAACAATCCGCGCCTGGTGCAATTTGCAGGCAAGTTCGTTTTCTAAACGGTAGTTCAACCGTGAGAGTGCGGCCTTGCGCCGCACTCTCATTTTTTTTGCGGGTTTGAAGCTGCCGCGGAGAGTTATCGTGTTCCGCCTGGGTGGGGGGTGGCGTCGATCTCCTTGCGATAGTGGCCGGTGAGGGAGTTCCAGCGGATGATGGCGATGTCTTCGAGCATCCGGATGCCGTCCTTGAGGTAGCTCATGCGGGTGCGCTCGTCGTGGGCCCAGCTGACGGGGACTTCGGCGATACGGTAGCCGCGCTTGAGGGCGATGAAGAGGATCTCCGGATCGAAGCCCCAGCGCTCGATGGTCTGGAGCTGGAAGACTGTTTGCGCGGCGATGTGGGTGAACGCCTTGAAGCCGCACTGGGTGTCGGCGAATTTGAGGCCCATGACGAAGCGGGTAACGGCGTTGAAGCAGCGGCCGAAGAATTGGCGGTAGAGAGGCTGGCGATGGGTCTGACGCCCCTTCTCGAGCCAACGGGAGCCGATGGCGATATCGGCGCCAGCGGCGATGGCTGCGAACAGGCGCTCGGCCTCCTCGATGGGCGCCGAGAGGTCGGCGTCGGTGAACATGACCACTTCTCCCCGGGCCTGGAGCAGGCCGGAGCGCACGCTGTAGCCCTTGCCGCGATTGCCGGGGTTTTCGATCAGGCGCACCTCGGGGGCGGTGCGGGCGAAGGCTGCGACCACGCCGGCGGTCGCGTCGGTTGACCCGTCGTTGACCACGAGGAGTTCAGCATCCCATCCATGGGCGCGAATACATGCGACCACCGATGCGAGGGTCGCGGGAATGCGGACGGCCTCGTTGAAGGCCGGAATCACGATGCTGTACTGCGGAGAATGCGCCACTCGGAACCAACCCCTGTACTCCCGTTCCCTGCATGCCGTGAGAATTGAGAGAGACTCTGGACATGATAACGCCCCAGGGTGTGGTTGACCCCGGGGAGTTCTGCGCTGGCGGCGTCTGCCCCAACCTGCTGAAGGGAAAAGGGTCAATTCTCACAGGGGGGCTTTCTTTTTCGCGTTGAATCCTGCACAATCCGGTTATGCTGTGAGCGGAGGCCTAGAGGACATGACAAAGGCAGATCTGGTTGAAAAGGTGACTCGTCTGGGCGACCTGACACGCCGCGACGGCGAGGTCATCGTTGAGACCATCTTCGATTCGGTGATCGGCGCGCTTCAGGGTGGCGACAAGATTGAGATTCGCGGCTTCGGTTCTTTCCGCATCCGCCAGCGCAATCCCCGCATCGGACGCAACCCCAAAACCGGCGAGCGCGTGGAAGTCCCGGCCAAGCGCGTGCCGTACTTTAAACCATCCAAGGAACTGCGCGATCTGGTCAATCCTCAGGAAGCCGCCAAAGTCTCCTGACGTGTCTGCCCGCGTGGCCTTTTGCGGCTGTGCGGGCAGTTCTGTTTCCGGGCTCCCGATGAGGTGAAACCGCAGGCGATGAGCATCGGTGTCGTTGCGAGTGCGAAGGAAGCTCGTAAAAGGCGCGAAGAGCTCCCCTGGGGCTGATGCCCGCGCTGATCGTGCCGGCCTTATGCAGTTGAGCCGTAGCCTCCCTCCGGAACCTGCTCGTTACAATCGATCGTTTGCGCAGCCTGCTTCGGCGGCCGGCCAGGCGGACTCGCGCTGTGCGAGGAGGTCGAGGATGGTGAGGCCCGCCAGGAGCGGGATCAGCCAGATAACACGGCACCCGTAGCGGTCATCTACCACCGACAGGACGCCCCCGGCAAGCGCGTTGGCCACCACCATGGAAACAGTGACCAGGCTGAGCCCTGCGAGTTGCGGGGAGTGGCGCCGGCCGAAGAACGAAACGGCCAGGACGATGGTTCCGAGCGAGGCGACAATCACCCAAAACTGGACTTCCGTGAGCAGATCGAGCGGCAGAGTGTCATTTGCCTGGCGGCTGCGGAGATAGCCGGCTCGCGCTCCGGGAAGCACCTGGGCAAAATCGCCGAGAATCCATGGGTTGGGGTCGAATCCATACAGCCCGAAGGCCATGAGCTGGCCCTCGAAGTTGGCCGCCGAACGGGAGAACTGCTGGCCCGGATAGGCACGCACGGTAGCCAGAACGAAGGGCATCTCCTCGTTTTCGATTCGTCTCTTGTCGTTTTCGGTTCCGGAGTCGTAGGGCCCGCCTGGCGCCCAGAGAAAGCCGTCCGCATCGGTTAGCGGAATGTGGAGTTCGGCGCATGTTGCCCAATGAAGCTGGGGACAGTGTTTTTCAAGGTACCAGCGCCCGGGACCGTCGGCCAGGATGCGGGCGGTCAGATAGGGCGGGCGCTCGCCGTTGAGGGAAGGCTTGCCGTAGAGGTAGCCGTTTAGGGCCATCTGGGCGGCTGCCGCGAGGGCAATCATCGCCGCCACCTGGCCTATGGCCTTCAGCCGGCAGAGGAACAGACGGCGCTCGAATGCGGCTGCAAAGGCTGCCAGCAACCCGCAAAGAGCCGCAGCCAGCAGCAGGTGGGTGGCGTGAGCGGTCACGCACCACCAGGCGATGGGATAAAGAGCAAGGCGCTCGACCCGCGAGAGCGTCTTCGGGGCAAAGACCAGGAGATAGATGGACAGATAGAGAACCGGGCCCAGGATGTCGGGCATGATGAATGCCGCGTACCAGCCGGCGCTGGTGAGCAAGCTGAGCAGCGCAACGACGATGAGATAACGGGCTACGGTGCGGCGCGGCGAGATGGAGCGGACAACCAGATAGACCACCCAGGCAACCAGCAGGCATTGCAGGGCGACGACGGGCCAGGGATTGATGTTCCAGTGCAGGGGAAGAATGCCGAGGCCATAAAACAGCGAGCGCACGCCGTAGTACTGGGACAAGTGATGCAGGAAGACGGCGCGGGCCACGATGCGGCCGTCGTCCATGTAGGTCATGGAATCGGGATAGAGCAGGGGAAAGCCGTTGAAGAAGGCCGGCCAGGCCAGCATCAGGGCGCCGGCAAGCACCGCAAGGCCGCGCGCAGCGGAAGGCAGCCGTCTCCAGCGGCGAGCGAGTTTGAGCCCCTTGCCGTTGGCAAGTGTCATGGCTTGGCAGCCTTCCAGAAGTCTTTGTCGAAGTCGGTCCCCATGGTATCACCGGAAGACCGGGCGAAGGGGCGGCGGCTTGAACGTTACGCGATCCCGGAAAATTGCCCTAGGTCCGCGCGGCGTCAGGCCGAATGCCGATGACGCTCAACATGCGGCCTGCATGGCCCTGCGAGGCGCGATGGGAAAAGAACAGATGGTTTTGGCAGCTTGTGCAGCCGCCGGCCCAATGAATTGAGCGGGGCTTGAGACCGGCCGCAAGAAGCTGGCGGCGGTTGGCCTCGATCAAGTCCAGATGCAGGCTGGGACCAATGGACGAATGTCCGGGGGCGCGCTGGGTAAGGAAGAGCATGGGATAGCGGGTGCGCACCGGGTCAGCGTCGTAGACCTCGCGAAAGAGCTCGCGGCCATAGAAAAACTGGGACTCGAAGCTGGAGAGCACCTCTTCGCCCACCGCGTAGCAGCAAGGGCCAACGCCGGGACCGATGGCGGCAACGAGATCCTCGGGGCGGGAGCCGAATTCGAGCCTCATGCGGCCTACGCCGGATTCGACAATGCGCTTGACGGTTCCCCGCCAGCCGGCATGGAAGGCAGCCACGGCGCGGCGTTTGCGGTCGGCAACCAGGACCGGGATGCAGTCAGCGGTCTGGATGCCAAGCAGCAAACCAGGCTCGTCGCTCATCAGGCCATCGGCTCTCCATGGCCTGTCGCGGCTTGCATCCGAGGCGCCGGCCAGAACCAGAACATTCGAATGAATCTGCCGGAGGGTGACCAGCGGCGTGGACGGATCGCCGCTGACGGCCTCAGCCAGGAGACGGCGGTTCTGCTCGACCGCTTCCCTGCTATCGTCGGCGGTAAAACCCAGATTCAATTCGCCGGGAGCGTCGTCGGCGCAATAGGCGCGGCTGACTCCGCCCAACCGAGTGCTGAAGCCGTGCCACAACCAGGGGATGTGAGCACGGCCGGGGTTCTGCCAGGCGGGAATCGCCAGAAACTGGACGCCGTTCGGGGCCAGGAGAGGAACGGGCGCAGGAGGAGCGAGTTCGTGCTGCTCGGCGCGCTCAAATCTCATGCGATGGGTTACACCGGCGGCTTTGCCGTGCAGGGTGCGGACCAAGCCGGCACGCTCGAAAAGTGCGTCGATGGCGTGGATTTCCGCTTCAATTTCGGCCGGGGTTTTCGGGCCGGAACGAGCTTGTGGCTTGGAGGAAGAAGGCATCTGGCTTCCATTTTATCCGTCGGCCTGAAAATGACATGGGCCCGCCTTCCGGCAGGCCCGCTTGAGAGGCATTTGAGGAAGGGGGTCCAGAGGGGGTTTGTGAGAAGAGGTCCGTACTGGACCTTCAAGAAGGAGTGGGTACCTTTCTTGGGTGG
This sequence comes from Occallatibacter sp., assembly GCA_049516495.1. GTDB lineage: Bacteria > Acidobacteriota > Terriglobia > Terriglobales > Acidobacteriaceae > Telmatobacter. Next base: position 24,200 of record JBEKTB010000027.1, on the reverse strand, counting down.
GTGGTATTTCGGGGAAGCCTCTGCTTGTTAATGGATAGGATGCAGGCCCATGGAAAAGGTTGCACCGGCCCTGCGGAGTGGCAATCGGGTTAAGCACTGTCCGCAATGCCCTGGTTACTCTCATTAAGGAGCACCTGCCAGGGCATCGAGGGCGGGAGCTTTGACTTGCATAGCACGGTTATCGATCAGGCACTCCCCGTATCCAAAGCGTCAACGATCAAGTTGCACAATTTGATGGGAATCGGCACACTTGAAGGTGTGAAGCGGTGGCGTTCTATCGTCGTGGCCGGACTGGTGATTGCGGGAGTTGTCTACGTCTATCTGCATCGTCAGGAGCTGGGCCTGGTTGTCCCGCACGACCCGTTGTCCGCAGTCAGCCCGGATTCCGGCGGTAGCACCTCTGCCTCGGATCGCCCGGCGCGCATCACCTGGCAGACCGTCGACCGGCCCAAGGACGGCTTCACTATAGAGATGCCCCGCGATATCAGGGAAATCCAGTTGCCCGCCTACAGCGAGAGCGGCACGCCGGGCACAATCAACATGATCTACGCCAACCCCGACCCGACCACGACGTTTTCCTTGTCCTGGTCGGACAACCCGCCCGTGATGCAGGTGAACAACCGGGCTCCTGACCGGACACTGGACATGGCGCGGGACGAGGCTCTGGCAAGAACTCAAACCACCCCGGTGAGCGAAGCGCGGACCAACCCCGGCGGATTTCCGGCGCGGGACTTTGTGGCGCGCAATGCGGGCGGAGGCATGATGGATACGCGGCTGATTTGTGTGGGCAACCGCCTGTATATGCTGACCGCGGCTTTCCCCTCGATGGGCGCGCGCCGCGAGCAGGACGTGACGCGGTTCTACAACTCGTTCCGGGCATCCGCTCCCTCTGACATTCCAGAGGCGCTGCCGGCGGCCAGCGGGCCCAAGAGCAATTAAAGCAAAAACAAAGCGACAAAGCGGCTCCGCGTGGACGGCAAGCTGGCCGTCCCCACCGAGGACATGGCCCGCTATTGTGCGCGGGGTTCGCCGGTGGGCAGGAAGGCTACTCCGGAGAGCTGATCGCCCGAGGCGAGCACGTCGCGCAGCCGTTCGGGATTGGCGCCGCTGCGGCTGGCGGCCGCCTGGAGCAGGCGCAGGGCGGAAGCAGGCGTGGTCTCCGCAGGCAAACGGAAGATCCAGGGAACGTTTGTAGAAGTGAGCGATTTGTCGCCGCTCAGCGCCACCACCGGCACAAAAGCCTTGAGCGCCAACTGTTCAGAGAGGTGAGCGGCATCGCGGTCCAGAGCCACAATGGCCAGCGCGTGCTCGTCCATGAGGGCATGAACCAGTTGGGTCGAGGCGGTGCCCCAGCTTTGGTCGCTGGCCACGGGCAGGAACGTCCACTCACGGCCCTTGGCGTCACCGGAGGCTAGTTCGGCCACCAGTTCAGGCGATTGCGCGACTTCAGCCGCGTGCGGCCCGAACAGCACCACGCGGACCGGACCTGAAGGCACATCCTGGCGATGCGGACCGGCGTAATCGACGCCGTCCTCGCCTACGCGCGCGTAGGGTTCATCAGTCCCAGGTCTCAGAAGCGAGACTTGGGGCACCCGTGCTTCATGCGACGCGGCAGGAGTTTCGGTTGCGGGCGACAGCAATTGCGATTGCGGCGTCGGGGCCGGCTGCTGCTTTTCCATGGTGGCGACCCGGTAGGTGACCGCGCCATTGTGAACGGTGCCGAGGTACATGGGGGCCACGTTCTTCTGGTTGGGATCGAAGGTCATGGGCCCGGTGACGCCGTCGTAGTGCTCGATGTTGGCCAGCGCGTCGTGGATGCGGGCGCGATTGAGGCCGCCCTTGCAGATCGAGTCGAGCAGCGCGTTCATGGCGTCGTAGGCCAGCGAGGCAAACTGTTCCGGCTTCTCGTGGAAGCGGTCTTCGAAGCGGCGATTGAAGCTGAGCCAGCGCGGATCGTTGCGCGTGGGGTCGTAGGGAAAGACGGCCTCGAATCCCTCGGCTGCGGGACCGGCCTCGGCCAGCAGCGTGGGCCCAAGGGTGCGATAGGCGCCGAAGACGCGCTGTTTCATACCTAGAGCGCGCATCTGTTTGAGGATCCCTGCCGCCTCCGTCTCGTCGGTCCATAGAACGATGGCGTCGGCGCGGGAGTCGCGAATCACCTTGAGCTGGTGCGTGAAGTTCGTGTCGCCCGGCAAGTACTTCTGCTCGATGACAATCGGGTGGCCCAGTCGCCGCGATGCATCGCGGAGTTTGGGAACTCCAAGCCGCCCATAGCGATTGTTCACGCGCAAAATGGCCACGCGCTTGAGACCGAGCTCGGTAAAGATGCGCCGGGCCAGCGTGAGGCACTGCACTCGATCGTCCTGCAAGTCCGTGAAGTACCAGGGAATGTAGGTCTCGGGGATGGTGGGGTCGGTGGAAGCCGAGTTGACGATGGGAATCTCGGCGCGCAGGGCCACGCGCAGCATGATGTGCGTGGACTCGGAGCTGATCGATCCAAAGATCGCCCAGTCCTGATCGTCGTAAACCATCTTCACCGCCTCATTCGACGGCGAGCCCCAGATGGTGGGGTCGGAGGGCCGGTCCTCGCCATAGACGGCGCCGGCCTGCCAGTTGTCGTAGTCGTTGTGCAGCATCAGTTTGAAAGGCTTGCCGCCGTAGCCGCCGTGTGCGTTGGCTTCTTCCACGGCCAACTGCGCTCCGTGCAGCATGCGCAGGCCGAAGACCGAGTCCGGGTTGTGCTCGATGGGCCCGAAGAAACCGATGCGGACCTCGGTCAGATTCTTCGGCTCGGGAATGTCGCGCGCCGCACCGGAGTAGATGTTGGGATGGGTGTAGTTGAGGTCGTAGGGCGCCGCGAACTTGGCGTAGGGGCTCAGATCGGCCGGCTCACCCGCATAGGGCGCGACGACGCGATCCTTCGGCGGTCCTGGCGGATGCTCGCCGCATGCGCACGTTCCTTTGCCGGTGACCGTGGGCGACGTCGCATTCTGACTGGCGATCAGACCCGTATCCTGACTCGAATACTGGCTCGAATCCTGGCTCGAGTTTTGCGCCGAGCAGACCGCGGCCGCCCAAAAAGCCCCAACCAACAACCATCCCTTGCGCATGACGACTACTCCTTGCCGGTTGAGACCTTGTCGGTGCGGAACATGGCGATGGCTTCAATCTCGATCAGCAGTTCGGGACGGCAGAGATGCGCTTCGATGCCGGTTGAGGCGGGCAGCGGATCGAGCCCCTGCTCCTTGAAAAACGCGGTGCGGCCGGCGTTGAAGACGTCGTAGTCGCGGTCGATGTCGCGCAGGTAGCAACTGGTGCGCACAATGTCGTGCCAGGTGCAGCCTTCGGCCGCAAGCAGGCCGGTAATGTTGTCGAAGGTCCGACGCAACTGGGCTGGAAAGTCGCCGATGTGGACGCTGACCCCGTTCTCGTCGATGGAGGCGGTGCCGGAGATGAGCAGGATGCAAACGCCGCCGATGTCGATTCTCATGCCGCGCGAAAACGAACTCGGCTTGGCGTAGGCATAGGCTTCGTTGAGCACGCCATGATTGGTCATGGCGCGCTTTTGAATAGGTGCGTGTGCGATGGCTTCCAGAATATCTGCAAATGCATTCATGGCGGTGTTGCTCCTTATACCCTTATTGTTTTTGTCGAATCCCATGACTCAATCCCTTGGCGGTGGCGACCCATATGTCGTCCCCTTGGAAATCGATGCCGAGAACATAGTTGTGTGCCGGGGCGCTGGTCACGGCGACCGGCGTTACGTTGCCTGCCGCATCGCGCACCGTCATCTCCGGCTTGCCGTCCTTGAGCGAGGGGCGATAGACGGCCCAGTTCACGCCGTCGTAATAGGCCAGCCCCTTGTCGGTGCCAAACCAGGCGCGATTGGCGTCCACGCCCCTGATCGTATTGATGAAATTCGAGGGCAGTCCACTGTCTTTGGTGAGAAAGTTGTGCCAATAGCGGCCATCGTAGCGGCTGCCGCCGAAGTACGTGGCTGCCCATAGAATATTGTCTACATAACTGACCGAAGTGACAATCTCGTGGATCAGGCCTTGATCCTTGAAGAGGACCATCTCGTTTTCGCCGTCGGGATCGTCGTACTTGTCCCAGCGGCCCGTCTTCTGATCGTATTCCAGCACCCCGCTGCCCCAGATAGCGTAGTAAACCTTGGTGGGCGTAGCGGAAACGCCGTAGGCCCAAATCTCAATCATGGGCGTGTTGCGCTCGTTGTAAAGAGTCCACTGGCCGGTGTGCAGGTTGAGGCGGCAGCCGCCGGCGGCCGTGGCCACCCACACGTCTTCGCCATCCACCGACACGCCGTAGACCACGTCGTTGCTCAGACCCGAGTTCAACTGGGTGAAGCTGTCGATGCGCCCGCCGGAGACGCGGCTCAGGCCACCCATGGTGCCAGCCCACACGTCGCCGGTGCGCTTGTCGAGAGCGAGCGAAAGCACGGCGCGATGGGCCAGGCCGTCCTTGGTGGTGTAGGTCTTCCAGACATGGTTTTCGTAGACGGCGAGGCCGTTTTCCGTGCCCGCCCAGATGCGGTCCCCATCCACCAGCACGGAAAATACGTGATTGTCGGGCAGACCGTTGGCAACGGTGAAGTTCTCAAAGCGGAACCGCGGCAGCACCTGCGGTGCGGCAGCCGCCGCTTGCGCGGCATGGATTTTTTGCGCAGCCGGCACTTTACCCTGCGCGGACGCGGCAATCGGCCACGAAGCGGCGGTCAGCAGCAACGCAATCGTGCATGTCAAATTGAATGCGGACTTTTTCATCGCGTCCTCAGGTACTCGATCAGGTCGTTCAGTTCGTCCTTGGTCAGGTCGTTGGTGCGACCGTGCTTGTCGTCCGGGTTGTAAACGGTCCAGATCTCTTCCAGAGTCCGCGCCGAGGCGTCGTGCAGATATGGCGCGGTCAGCGCGATATTGGTCAACTGCGGCGTGTCCAGCAGGCCCGTATTGTCGGTAGGCTTCCTGGTCCCCACGTCAAAGGATTTCTGGCTGGTGCCCTTGGGGCCGCTGTGGCAATAGGAGCAGCGGTTGTGCTCCGGAATCGGCTTGCCGAACTTGTCCTGAGAGCGCTCGAACAACGCCTGGCCGCGCTCCTGCGCCGGAGTCAGCTCGTGGTTGGCCAGCCGCCAGCGATTGGGCCGCGACGGCAGATGGAGCAGGTAGGTGCTCAGGTCGGCGAGAGTGAGACTGTCGTAGTTCTCCGAGCGCCAGAAATACTTTTCCGTACGCGGGCCGCACTCGGTGGGGATGTTGGGATTGCCGCCGTTCCACTTGAAGGGTTCGGTGCCTCTCAAATCTTCGATCAGCCGGTTATCCACGATGTCGCGGCCAAAGCCATCGGGTTCAAGGTCCCATGTGATGCCGTCGAACGTGGAATCGATGTGACAACTGGAACAACTGATCTGGCCCTGGAATGAATAGCGCGCGGTGTAAAAAGTCTGTTCGCCCTTGCGCAGCACAGAGACCGTCTTTGGCCCGGCAAGCGCGATGGTGGAGGCGACGTGGTTGGTGCGCGTGTCGATCACGCTGATCGTATCTTCGAGGCGATTGGCGACAAACAGCTTGCGGCCATCGGAAGTCAGCGCCAGGCCGCGCGGGTTGTGTCCCACCGGAATGCGGGCAACCACGTAGTTGCCGCTGGCCGAGAGATCCTGCGCAAAAGAGCCGGTTTCGGGGCGCGGATGGGTGTGGATGAAGCGCAGCAGGCGCGGCACATCAATGACCAGAACGCACTCCGAGCCGCCGATGGTGACGAAGAGGCGCGACTTGTCGGGCGCGATGACCACGCCGAAGGGCTGCGAAGCGTAGCGTTCCAGTTCGTCCAGAGGAACTTCAACCGGCTTGCCCACGTCCGCGCCGAAGACGGTGAGCGTGTAAGCGAATGCACCGCCGTGTTCGAGGTGGGCGAGAGGAACAAGATTCTTGGGGTGGTATTCGGCTACTGCTCCCAGACGGCCGTCTGCGGAGAAAGCCAGGTGGAAGACCCCAGCGACACCGTGCAGGGGCATGCGATCGGTCACCACGGCGCGGGCCGTGTCGATCACCGTGATCTCGGACTCCGGCGCCATTCTGTTTTCGAGGCCCGTCCGATGAGGCAGAACATTGGGATAGACGTGGGTTGCGTAGAGCCGGCCGCCATCGGGCGAGAGAGCCAGATAGCTTGCGCCGCGTCCGGCCAGGAGCCGCTTCTCTTCCGCGCCGGTCTGGGCGTCGAGCACGGCCACGTCATTGGAAATGCGATTGGCCACGAAGAGGTGTTTCGCAGCCCGGTCCTCGACCACGCTCGATGGCTCCGCACCGACCGGCCAGGTGGCCACCACAGCGAGTGTGCCCGTGTCGATGACCGAGAGCGTGTCGTCCCAGGAGTTGGTGACGAACAGGCGGGTTCCGTCCGGCGAAAGCGAAAAGCCGCGCGGCACGCGGCCCACGGCGACGGTCTGGATGACCGCATAGGTAGCCGCGTCGAGTACCCGAACTTCTTCGCTCTGCTGGCAGAGTACGTAAAGCCGCGCGCCGTCGGGCGAGAGCAAAACTTCAAGCGGCGATGCGTAGTCGAGTTCGTCCGCTTCCGTGGAGCGCGCGCCGGCATGAGCGGGCCGGTCCAGACCCAGGGCAAGCGCGAAAAACACCGCGGCCAGCGCGGAGAGCGCGACCACCGCTCCGGTCCGCAGCCTGCTGCGATCGCGCCCGCTCATTTGGCTCACTCTCACTTTGGTCCCCTTCATTTCGGCTCTTCCACGGTCACTACGCGGTCCACGGCGAGCTTTTCAAGCGTCTGCTCGCGCCCGCTGGGCCAGTGAACAATCAGTTTGTCAACGGTGGTAGCCGCGCCCAGGCCGAAGTGCAGGCGTTCGTCGTTCTGCGACAGATAGCCGGAGCCCGCCACGCGCTCCGCTGTCTGGCGCTTGCCCGCGGCAAAAACTTCAACTCGCGCCCCGATGCCGTCGCGGTTGCTCTTGGCTTTGGGTCCCGGGGCATTGCTCTGGTCGCCAGGCCGCATTGCGCCGGCCAGCTTGATACCGATCCAGTGGCCGGTGTTAGTGGAGACGTTGTGCACCAGCGTTCCCTTGCCGCCGAGGTTCACAACGAACGCATCGACCTTGCCGTCGTTGTCGTAGTCGGCAAAGCATGCGCCGCGCGCCGTGGTGCGCTCGCTCAACACCGGGCCGGCTTCGCGCGATACGTCGGCGAACTTGCCGTCCCCGAGTCCGCGAAACAGCGTGTGCTCCTGCGGGATGAGGTGAATGAGGCCGCCATGAAAGATGAGAATGTCCGACAATCCGTCGTTGTCGAAGTCGTAAATGCCGGTGCCCCAGCTCACGTACTGCGCGTTTGTCTGCGAGACGCCGGTCTCCGCGCCGATATCTTCAAAAGCCATCTTCTCGGTGTTGTGCAGCAGCCGGTTGTAGTGGCCGTCGGTCACCCACAGGTCGAGCACCCCGCGTCCCCCGAGATCGGCGAAGACCGGACCCATGGATGAGGTGGATTCGCCATTCTGACCGAATGCCGTGCCTGTGTCGTTCGCTACTTCCTCGAAGGTGCCGTCGTGCTTGTTGTGGAAGAGGAAATTCTCAGTACGGTCGTTGGCGACGTAGATGTCATCCCAGCCGTCGTTGTCGAAGTCGCCGGCCGTGACGCCCATGGTGCGTCCGACGAAAGCGCCAATGCCCGACTTATCGGTAACATCGGTGAAAGTCCCGTCGCAGTTGTTATGAAACAGCTTGTTAGTCTCGCCCTCGTAGTCCAGCGGCCCGGGATAGTTATCGGCGGCGTAGTACGCGCGATACTTGGGATCGAACTTGACGTAGCGGCCCACCAAAAGATCGACGCAGCCGTCCCTGTCGTAGTCCAGCCAGGTGGAGCTGATGGCCCAGCCGTCCACCTTGATGCCGGCCTTCTCGGTTACATCGGTGAAGTGGCCGTTGCCGTCGTTGTGATAGAGAATGGTTTTGCCGTAGCCGGTAACCAGCAGGTCTTCATTGCCGTCGTTGTCGTAATCGGCCGCCGTGACGGCCACCGAATACAGATCGGGATTGAGCCCCGATTTTTCCGTTACATCGGTGAAATGGCCGTTGCCGTCGTTGCGATAGAGGTGATTGTGAGGCAGCGGATCGGGCTTCACCTTGAGCGGATACGGATGCATCGAGTCATCGAGCGGGCGGCCATTGACCACGTAGAGAGATTCCAGGCCGGAGTTGTTGTAGTCGAACCAGATGCATCCGGCGCCGGTGCCCTCAAGCAGAGAGCCCAACTGCCGCGACCCGAAGCTGTGCGTGAACTGGATGCCGGCCTTGTCGCTCGCGTCTTCAAAGCGGATGACGGGCACCTGCGGTGTGGCCAGCGGCGCCTGCGGCGCAGAAAACACCGCCGAAGCAGCGGACGCGGCTGGAGTCTTTACGGCCGGTGGGAGAGGCTGAACCGGTGGAGCAGTTTGCGCAGCGGCCGTCGAGACAACACCCAATAAGAGAAGAAAGCGAAGAATCATTTCAGTTGCCTCTCGGCAATGCATTTGCCGCGGTGCCTTTGCCCGTAAGATCAACAGGCGTGGTAGTGCGCAGCAGCACGGCCGGAACATGATTTTCCGAAGCGCGTTCAGGTCCGGTGTGGCAGCCGACGCAGATGCGCTGCTCTCCGCTGCGAATCCAGAACCATCCGTGCTCCTGGCGCACTACCGCACCCTTTTGATCGAGCAGGGCGAAGCGGATGGGCTTGTCGGCCGGAGTTTGTACAAAGAAAGAACCATCAGCCTCGACCGGCGCAGTACCCGTGACGACCGTGTGGCCGGCTGCGTCCAGCGTCTCCAGGCGCACGGTTGCGGGCGTCAGTTTCAGATCGCCCGCGCGCGACATGCGCGCATCGAGAGCCAGCATGTTGGCGTAGCTCCAGTCGTGCAGGCCCGAGGGATGACGCTTGGGCCGTGTGCGCGGAGCAACTACGGCCGGCTCGACAATATCTTTGCCACTGATGGCCAGCAGCGTTTGTTGCAGCGCGACGGAGTATCCGGGCGAAGCGGGCTGACCCAGCTTGAGCGCGTAATGCGTGCCAACCGCGGCCCGCGCGCTGACCAGCCAGGCACCTGAAGCCGTCTCGGCGATTGCGCCGGCGTACTCGGCGTGCGGCGCTGCAATGGAAACCTCGTGCGCCACGGGCGAAGTAAAGCGCCCGAGCGAAGCGCCGTGCGTGAAAACTACATCTCCAGACGCCAACTGCTTGCCGCCCCAGCGGGCCGCGCCATGATCGCAGCGATAGGATTCAACGCCCGAACCGTCGGAGTAGACCAGATACAGTTCCGGTGTGGTCCCGGACCCGAGAGGAAATCCGGCTTCAAACAGAATGCGCCCGTCGAGCAGCACATCGGCGGGAATTGCGCTGCCCGGAATGTAAGAGAGCGGAACCACGGACGAGCCCGCATCCGCATCGATGGGCGCCAGCAGCGCGGAAGTCGTCTTGCCCGCGGCTTCCAGTTGGAACCCCTGGCCCGATCTCTGCGCATAGACCAGCCGCCCGCCGGGAAGGTAGAAGGGACGAATTGCGTCGGTTGGGCCGGCGATCAATTTGCGCAGGGAACGATCGGCCAGAGTCATTTCCCATATTTGCCACGGATCAGTTGCGGCCGGCTTGCCGGCGAAGAGCGCCGTCTTGCCGTCGAAGGAGACATTGGCGTCGGCGCTGTCGGCGAATGTGGGCACCAGAGGCTCGGCCTTGCCCTCGTGGACCAGCAAAAGCTGCGCACCCCTGGGGAAACGCTCCTGCCCGCGCAAGGCGGCAAGCGGCTCGTAGACGGGCGCGGCGGTAACGATGATGTCCGCGGACGGGGCAGACTCCGGGCTGGGAGAAAATCCGCAAACCGGAATCAACAGAATAATCGACGCGGCAACCGCCAGCACTCGGACCGGGGAAGTCATCCAACGGCCTCCATGGTCCGCGATTCCACGGCCTCGCGCAACGGCAGTCCGCGCTCGCGCCGGGCCAGGCCCCGTTCACGCAAGGCCAGCCATGGGTCCAGGTCGGCCATCATATCGTCGAACCCGGCAAAGTCCAGCGATTGCTCGCCGTCGCTCCAGGCCTTGTCGGGGTTGGGATGCACCTCGACCAGCAGGCCGTCGGCGCCGGCGGCAATGGCGACCCGCGCCAGTACCGGAACCAGGTCGCGATGACCGGCCGCGTGGCTGGGATCGGCGATGACCGGCAGATGCGAAATCTTCTTGAGCAGGGCGATGGCGGCGATGTCGAAGGTGTTGCGCGTAGCGGTTTCAAAGGTGCGGATGCCGCGCTCGCAGAGAATGACGTTGGGGTTGCCATTGTCCAGAATGATCTGCGCCGAGCGCAGCAGATCGGCGACGGTGGCCACCATGCCGCGCTTCAGGAGGATGGGACGGCCGGAGTGCGCCGCGGCCTCGAGCAGCGCATAGTTTTCCATGTTGCGGGTGCCGATCTGCAGAATGTCGGCGTATTCGGCGACCATGGGAACGTCGTCTTCCGACATGACTTCGGTCACGATGGCCAGGCCGCTCTCTTCGCGGGCGCGGGCCAGCATCTTCAGGCCTTCGAGGCCATGGCCTTGAAACGCATAGGGCGAGCTGCGCGGCTTGAACGCACCGCCACGAAGGATGCGGGCGCCGGCGCGGCGAACATGGTTGGCCGTAGCCATCAATTGAAACTCGGTCTCAACCGAGCAGGGGCCAGCCATGGTGATGAATTCGCCGCCGCCAATCTCAAGATCGAGTACGGGCACCACAGTCTGCTGGAGCAACTCGCTCTTCAGGACATCAGGCGTTTCGGCAAATCGTTCGTGCCAATCTTCGCGCACTTTCTGCGCTCCGTTCTGGGGAAAGATCAGGCTACCGGAGCCGCACCCCTTGCGCCTCCATCGAAAGGTGGAGATACAGTCCTATTCGCCGTTCACGAGTTCCGCCTTTATCGACCGGATGAACATCCCGCTGCAACGATTGAACTTGACCCGGCCGAAAGTCAGGCAAGAGCAACGGGAGGCGGACGGTAACCGAAGGCCGCATCCACGACAGCCGCGATGCCCAGGGCAGTTTCGTCGTGGAAAGGCCGGGCGACGATCTGCACGCCGATGGGCAACCCTTCCGGCGATTGGCCTACGGGAACCACCGCGGCCGGTGCGGCTAAAGTGTTGAACCATTGGGTGTGTCGCACGGCGTCGAGATATTCCACCGCCCGGCCCTCGATGGTCCAGGTGCGCTCTCCGTGGCGAAAGGCGGGAATGCTGGCCACCGGGCAAAGAAGCACGGGGTAGTCGCTCATCTCTGCCAGCATCTTCGAGCGCAGCAGGTCGAGTTCCGCCCAGGCATCGAGCAGTTGCACAGCCGTGAGCGGCGGCACGGATGCGGCAATGCCCAGAAATTCCTTAAAAATGGGGCTCAGTTGATGCTCCCGGCCGTGAATCTCCGGTGCGTAAAACATGGCGCCGCACTGGACAAAGAACTTCCACCACAACTGGCGCAGCGGCTCCAGCGACCGCGGACGGAAGGGCTCAACGCGAAAACCGGCGCCGCGCAGAGCGGTGGCGGCGGCCTGGACAGCGGCGCGGGTTTCCGGAGTGACGGGAACCAGGCTGTCGTCCTCGAAAAAGCCGATCGTATTCGTGCGCAGTTCGGCCGGGCTGGGCTCGCGCAGCGAAATAGGAGGGCTGGCGGGATCGAGCGGGTCCTGGCCGCTGAGGGTGCTGAACATCAGCGCCACGTCGGCCATGGTGCGGGCCATGGGGCCGATTGCGCCCAGGGTCGAGAACGGTCCCACGCAGGGGGGCAGATGGCCGCGACCGGGAAAGCGGCCCGGTGTGGGCTTGAAGGAGCAGATTCCGGTGAAGTGGGCGGGGACGCGCACCGAGCCGCCGCTGTCCGAGCCCAGACCGGCCGCGGAGAGCCCCGCCGCGATGGCCGAGGCTTCGCCGCCGCTCGATCCGCCGGGAGAGCGGGCCAGATCCCAGGGGTTCGACACGCGCCCGTGGAGCAGGTTCGCCGACTCGTAGGCCATCAGGAACTCGGGACAATTGGTCGTGCCCAGAATCAAGGCACCAGCGCCCCGGAGGCGTGCGACGACTACAGCGTCTTCCGTGGGTATCTCGCCCTGATGCAGCAAACTGCCGATCTCGCAAAGATAGCCGGCTGTGGAGATCGACGACTTTACGGTGACCGGCAGGCCGTGCAGCGGTCCGCGCGGCGCTTTCGATTCTTGCAGTTGCGTTGCCTGTTTCCGCACACGCACGGCGTCGAAGTCGGCGAAGACGTTCAATTCCGGGTTAAGCCGTTCAATCTGCTCAATGTGCGCCTCGGCCAGCTCAACAATGGAGAGCTGGCCTGAGCGAAGTAGTTCCAGTTGGTCGACGGCCGGTTTGAGAACTACGTCGTTCATGGACGGACTGCCGTTGGAGCCGCTGGCTCCTGATCGTTAGCGGGCGACGCGGGCAGCGCCCGGTAGTCAAAGCGATAGGACCGCACCGGGTCGCCGGAGTCGAAGCGGTCGTTCCAGTTCAACTGGTAGTCGACGGACTCGGCATCGTCGGGGAACTTCTCGCTGGCCGGATAGGGATAGGCGCTCATCTTGTGGAACGGCAGTTGCGCCACGGTAAAGGGCGATGCGTCCCACCAGTCCATATCTTTCACAAACCCGTTGGCATAGAAGAAGTAGTCGCGCTTCCAGTGCACGGGCAGCGCGGGCAGTTTGGTTGCGTCGAACTCGACTGCCAGCTCCTCGCCGCTGCCGAAGATCGCGTAGCGGTCGTCGATACCCTTCACCAGTTCGGTCACATCGCCCAGACGGGTGTAATTGCCGCGCTGATGCTGGAAGGGACCGGTGAGGCTGACGCGGTCGTAGTCGTAATCCAGGTCGCCGGGGCTTGCGCCGTCAATCTGGAGCGGGTAGCCGCGGAAATGCTCGGTAGCCACTGCCAGCGGCAGCTCCGCTGTTTTTGCTTCCGCGTCGGTACTCTGATCAATGAGAACCTGATCCCAGTAGATTTCGAGATTCGTAACCAGGCGAATGCGCCGCGCGCCCGTGGGCAGTTTGCCCGTCAAGTCCACGACGATGGTGCGTTCCAGGCCGGCCGGGAAACCCACATCGCCGGCGATGCGCTGCCATGTGCCGTCAGGTAACTGCGCCTCCGCGTAAGGCGAGATGGGCTTGATACCCGCTTGCCACGCAGCATAGAGCGAAGTCGCGCTGAAGTAGTTCACGTAGCCGGTCATCAGCAGGCGCAACGGCGATTTCGCCTCCAGCGAGCCCAAATCGAGGGTCAGACTGTGCAGATTCGCAAAGCCGTCATAGGGCAACGGCGTGAATCCGCTGGCGAACTGGTGGTCGCGGCGGCTCAACTGGTCGAGCACGTCGCGCCCCTCGCCGTCCCACGCACCCACGGGCAAGCGCGCGCCCGAGCTGGCCACCACGCGGCCGGAGGCAAATGGCGGATCGTCGAGGAAGCGCTCGTCGGGATTGACCTCGACATTTTCAGGATGGTCGACCGCAACCAGCCGCAACTGGTCGATGTAGTTGACCTCTTCCATGGGCTCGATAAAACGCAAACTGAGTTTGCCGTTGACGGGGGCAAGCGCTGCGCCGTCCACCTTGATCCACTCGCCGGGGTTGGGCGTGTTGCGCCGTGTGGGCGTGAACCAGTGGCCCACCACCGCCGCGCCTATCACGTCGGTGACCAGCTTGTATTTGTGGCCGTTCCAGGCAAACAGGACCGGGCAGGAGGAACCCCGGCGGTCGGCCTCTTTCATGGCGATGACCGGCGTGTGCGCCAGATCGATCTCGTCTTGCAGCACGCCGGTGGGCCAAAGAATGCGCAGCAGGTCGATGCCTTCCGCGTCGCCCAGGCCCACAAGAATCTGCGGCGCGGACTGGGTTTGATAGCCCGAAGCGCCGGCCAGTTCCCACTTTTGCCAGTGGCCGCTGGCGAAGATTTCCACCTTTACGCCAATAGCCGTCTTGTTGTCCGCAAAACCGGTCAGATCGAGGCGGACAAAGTGATTCTTGTTTCCGCCCACGTTGCGCAGCAGCACCGGCGGCGCGTTCAACTGGGTCACGATCAGGTCCGGCGCGCCATCCCCGGCCACGTCGGCGGCGATCAGGCCGCGTGGAGCGGTCAGCTTGACCGCATCCAATCCCAGTGCGTGGCTTACGTCTTCAAAGCTGCCGTCGCCGCGGTTGCGGAAGACGCGCACTTCCGGTCCGGCCTTGGTCTCGACAATGGCGGCCAGGTCGATCCAGCCGTCGTTGTCGATGTCGATCGCCGTGACGCCCCACCCGCGCAACGCGCCCTTGATTGGCAATTCCACCCGCTCAAAGCGGCGGCCGATGTGGTTGGGACCTTCGACATTGCGCCACAGCGTGAGACCCGGCGCGCCCGCGTGAGTGACGGCGATATCCATCCAGCCGTCCTTGTTGTAGTCGAGGACGGCAATGCCGACTGTGGGCGGAAGGTTTGCGCCCTCATAGACTGGCTGGGTCGGGTACTTCCCTTCCCTTGGATTCACATAAATCACCGGCGCCGGGCCATCGCCGGTCGTAACCAGGTCCACCGCGCGGTCGTTATTGAAATCGGTCAGAATGACTGCGGATGTTTTGCCGCCGCCACCCAGGCCGGTCGGCTCGGTCCACTCGGTAAAAGTTTTGTTGCCGTTGTTGCGCCACAGCACGTTCGGCGCGTCGCCTGGTTTCAAGGGCGCACCGGTCAGCAGCAAATCGAGGTCGCCGTCGTGATCGTAGTCGACGAATGTAATGCCCGAAGGCCGGTTACGCGGAGTGAGACCGGCTTCCGCCGTCACGTCCTGAAATTTGCCTTTGCCCAGGTTACGGAACAACAGCACCGCATCGTCGAGCGCGACAGCAAGGTCGTTCAACCCATCGCCGTCGTAGTCGCCAACGGCGCAAGCCACGGCATGGCCAGAAGCCTTCAAACCGATTCCGGCGGCATCGAGATCAACGAATTCTCCGTTTGGTTGGTTGTGGAGCACGCGAATGGCCTGTGCGCCGGTCTGCATCAGCACCAGGTCCATGCTTCCCGAGCCGGTCACGTCCATCATGCAGGCACCGCCGGTTGCGTCGAACGCTATGGGCGACCCATCTTTGGCGCGGGGTGCTCCAGTTCTCGCTCCTTTGAGATCTGAGACCATCGCATGCGCCACCAGCTTTACAGGAATCATGGCGTGGGAGACCGATTCCGGCTCCTCGACCGGCGTCACCGTCGAGTAGTGGCCCTGCTCGCCATAGGCCAGCCCGATGGGCGCTGAGATTTTGGTGCTGGTCATGTGCTGGAAGAGCTTGAAGTGCTCCTTGGCCTCGGCGGTGTTGCCGGAGCGCTGCAGGGCGCGCGCCAGGGCAAACTCGGAGGAGGCGTGCAGTGGGGTGATTGCGAGCGCCTGGTGCAGGATCGCGATGGCGTTGTCGAACTGCTTCATCTCCTGGTAGCAGGTGCCCTCGAAATAATAGGAATCGACGTCCCTGGGGTCGAGCTTGACCGCCTGCTTGAAGCTGGCAAGAGCGGGTTCCAGCTCGTTGCCCGCATGCTGCGCCAGGCCCAGGTTGTACCACGCCTGGGGGTTGCCGGGGTCGAGAGCGATGGCCTGCTGCAGCGATTTCTTTGCCTCATCCAGCTTTTGCAGGGCCATCAGGGCAATGCCCTCGTTGATGGCCGCCTGCGCCAGTTTCGGGTCTTTTTTGAACGCATCGGCAAAGCTCTGGGCGGCGCGCTCGGTGAACTGCTGGCCCATCTGCGCCACACCGCGATTGTTGATGCGCACGGCTTCGGCGTCAAACTTCGGCGGCGCGGCGGCGGCTGTCGCGGCTGCCAAACAAACCACAAGGGCCAATGGCCCGGTCATCCTCATAGAATCTCTTCCCCAACGCGGCCAGAATCCTGGCCCTCGAATATCTCCGGAACCTTTCAGTGTATGCGAGCGGGCAATTGAGTCGCATCCGCGAGAGGAGGGCTTCCATGAGGTCATCGACGGAGCGTCGCGGGGTCAATATTTATACTTCAGGAGTGATTCCGTCCCTCAAGAACCTCGATTGGCGCAGATTTCTGGCGCGTCCGCCCCTGCCGTCGCCCCCGCCGCAACGGCTCAATCTGCTGAAACAGGAGCCCATTTTGATTACCGGAGCGGGCGGGTCCATCGGCTCGGCGCTGGCGTTGCGGCTGGCTGCGCTGGGGGCGGCGCGGCTGGTTCTGCTGGAAGCTTCAGAAAGCAATCTGTACGCGCTCCAGCGGGATTGGGCGGATTCCGGTGCGGCAAGCCCCATGACGGCCGTCCTGGGCAGCGTGGCCGACCGGGCTCTGCTCCATGAAATATTCGAGACGCACGCGCCGGGCATCGTCTTCCATGCCGCCGCATTCAAGCATGTGCCGTTGATGGAAGAGCAGCCGCTGGCCGCCATCGCCAACAACATCTTCGGCACGGAGACGTTGACGCAAACAGCTGCGGCGCACGGTGCGCGCGTGGTTCTGCTTTCTACCGACAAGGCCGTGGAACCGGCTTCGGTGATGGGCGCGACCAAGCGGGTCGCCGAGCAGGTTGTGCTGGCGGCGGGCGGAACGGTGCTGCGGCTGGGCAACGTGCTGGCTTCGCGGGATAGCGTGGCCGAGGTTTTCGCGCGTCAGATTGAACAGGGCGGCCCGGTCACGGTTACCGAGCCGGCGGCGCGGCGCTACTTTCTCACCCTAGACGAGGCGGTCAACCTGCTGCTCGGCGCCGCTGTGCACACGGAACCGGGAACTTTGCTGGCGCCGGTGCTGGCGGCGACGCACTCGATTGCGGGGATGGCCCGGTTCATGGCACAAGCGCTCAAGCCCGAATGTGAGATTGCGATTGAGTTCACCGGCCCCCGCGCCGGCGACAAGGAAACCGAAGTTTTGTGGAAGGCCGGCGAATCGACTCGTCCGGCCGGCCTGGACGGGATGGTGCACGTGGAGACGGATCTTCTGACACGATGGCAGCTTGAAAGCCGGCTCACCAGCCTGCACACGGCGCTCGAAGCC
This sequence comes from Occallatibacter sp., assembly GCA_049516495.1. Classification (GTDB taxonomy): domain Bacteria; phylum Acidobacteriota; class Terriglobia; order Terriglobales; family Acidobacteriaceae; genus Telmatobacter. The sequence continues at coordinate 7,178 of JBEKTB010000027.1, read as the reverse complement.
CGCGACCTGGCCGGCGTGCTCGACGCCTTGCGCCTGCTGGTTCCCGATTACGCGCCCAGCCGGGCGGTGCTCAAACTCGCGCACGAGTGCGGTCAGCGGGTGTGCGTATGAACGCAGAAGCGCAGAAGCGCCGCATCGGCGTAGTGACCACCTCACGCGCCGACTATAGCCATCTTTACTGGCCTCTCAGAGAACTGGCTGCACATCCGGATGTCGAACTCGGCGTCTTTACGCTGGGCGCACACCTGTCGCCGGAGTTTGGCTCGACGGTCAAGGAAATCGAGCGGGACGGCTTTCCGATCCTGGCGCGCATCGAGTGCCTGCTCAGTTCCGACACCGATACCGGGATGGCCAAGACCATCGGCGTGGCCATGCTTGGCCTGGCGGATGCACTCACGGCTTGGCGGCCGGACCTGCTGCTGCTCATCGCCGACCGCTACGAGATGCTGGCGCCGGCGTCGGTTGCGGTCGCACTGCGCATTCCCATCGCCCACATCGAGGGCGGCGAGGTGAGCCAGGGCGCCATCGACGACCAGGTGCGCAACGCCCTGACCAAGCTGGCCCACATTCACTTCACCTCGACCCCGATGGCGCGCCGCCGCGTGATCGCCATGGGCGAGGAACCGTGGCGCGTGACGCACGCCGGGGCGCCGTCGCTGGACCACCTGCGGCGATCAAAAATGCTGGACCGCGCCGCGCTCGAAGCCCGGCTCGGCCTTCCGCTCAGGCCGCCCACGCTTCTTGTCGCTTATCACCCCGTCACCATCCTGCGCGACACAACCGTGGAGGCGGACCCGATGTTCGCCGCTCTGGCGCAGGCGCCCGGCCAGCTTGTTTTCGTCTATCCCAATTCAGACGCCGGGAGTTACGCACTGATCGAAAGAACGCGTGCCTTGATGGAGACGCGCCCGCATACGCACATCTTCGTCAACCTCGACGTGGTGACCTACTGGAGTCTTTTGGGCCAAGTGGACGTCCTGGTGGGCAACTCGTCTTCCGGCATCATGGAGGCGGCTTCCTTCGCCCTGCCCGTGGTGAACGTGGGCATGCGTCAGCAGGGACGCGAACGCGCGCGTAACGTAATCGACGCCCCGGCCGAGACGCCGGCAATCCTCAGCGCCATCGAAAAGGCTCTCAGCCCCAGGTTCCGGGCGGGATTGCGCGGCATGGCGAACCCTTACGGCGAAGGAACCGCGGCCACAACCATTGCCCGCGTACTCACCACCGTCTCGCTCGATGGCTTGCTCATCAAGCAGCCCACGCCGCTCCAGGAAGAACTCGAACTGGAAGGCGCATACCCAGGACCAATAAAGCCATAACTTATTTTAAATAAGCAATTTATCTTTCCGAGCCGGAGAACGCCAAGGCCGAGATCGTCGTCATCACGACGCTTCTCCGCGCACGCACTCTGACCGCCGGCCGCGCTTCTTGACAAGGAATGAAGACTGGGAGCACTATCTTCCCACAATGGCCTGCCGACCGGCGCGTTTCAAATGAGGAATCCGTGCCTGAACCTGGTCCCTAGACTGACCTCATCAAGTGTTGATTGGCAGGTAGGTATGGTGGTCAAGACACAGAGCAAGGGACGCGGAATTACCGGACTTCATGTAGGCGCGAATAATGTCCGGCGCTATTTTCCGAAGCACATATCGAGCATCGAGTTGCAGTTGGGTCATCTGCAGATTGAGTGCGGTCTGAAGCCCGATTTCTGGCAGGGCGAGCCGGAGATTTACGATCCCCGGTTGTGCGCGTGGCTTGAGTCGCGGCACATGCACACTGTACCGGACCGAGCTTCCATTCCTCTGGCAATGATTCCGGCGGGAAAGAACTGCTTCCGCCTGCAACCTGTGCGATCGAATGGAGTTGCCCGCCCCAAACTGCCCCCGGGGCCCACAGCCTGAGGCCAGACGCCCCCGCAGATGGTGACACGGCGATTGGTGCATCCGCCCCCCGCCGAAGCCACCGGTGCATCCACTTCCCCCGTCCTCGAATCTCGCCCTGCATCCGTCCCGTAACCTGCGCCGCACCTCCTCTCGACGCACCCGAGTCGACGCATCCGAGGGCCTGCGAGTTGATAGACTCGGTAAGAAATGGACATCATCGGACTGCAAAAGACAATTGAGCGATACTTTGCGGCGGGCTCAGGCGCCGTCGGGGACGATGCCGCCATGACGGCCTTTCTGGTTTTGAGAGCGGCTCTCGAAAGCGGCGAAGTCCGCGCAGCCTCTCCTGACGCCGATTCGCCCTCCGGCTGGCGAGTGAATGCCTGGGTCAAGCAAGGCATTCTGCTGGGCTTTCGCCTGGGCGTTCTGGAAGAACTTCCCGCAACCGGCTTTTCGTTTGTGGACAAGAGCACCTACCCGGTGCGTCATTTTGGCGCGGGCGACGGTGTACGAGTGGTGCCGGGCGGCTCTTCCGTGCGCGCCGGGGCTTACGTGGCGCGTGGCGTGGTGTGCATGCCGCCCATGTACATCAATGCCGGGGCCTGGGTGGACGAGGGCACCATGGTGGATTCGCACGCCCTGGTCGGCTCCTGCGCCCAGGTGGGCAAGCGGGTCCATCTGAGCGCGGCGGCACAGATCGGCGGGGTTCTGGAGCCGGTGAACGCCAGCCCCGTGGTCATCGAGGACGACGTGCTGGTGGGCGGAAACTCGGGCGTCTACGAGGGCACCATCGTCCGCAAAGGCGCGGTGCTGGCCGCCGGAACCATTCTCACCCGGGGCACGCCGGTTTTCGACCTGGTCAACGGCGCCATCCTGCGAGCGAGCGCCGAATTGCCTCTGATCATCCCGGAAAATGCGGTGGTGGTGCCCGGCTCCCGCGCCGTCAGCAAGGGCAAAGGGCAGGAATGGGGCCTGAGCCTGTATGCGCCGGTGATCGTGAAATATCGCGACGAGAAAACGGATCTGAGCACGGCGTTGGAAGACCTGCTCCGCTAGACCTAAAAAAAACCGACGATCGCCTTTGCAACCGGCAAAGTTCGCGTCCCTGCGGCGCACGGCGGATTCACCGGTAAAATTTTTTCGGGGTTGCCCCGTTCATGATTGACAGACCATGCGGTTAAGGAGTTTTATCAGCGAACCGGCATGCGCGAAAGCGACAGGCCAACCAGATGCAGGGTCCCGTTCCATGCGGTCACGGGCCAGAAGTGAATCCTGAAGGAGCGCCACATATGCCGCTGATGGAATGGACCGAAGAGATGAGCGTGGGCGTCAAGGCAATCGACGACGATCACAAGAAACTGATCGACATGTTGAACCAGCTCAATGACGGTATTCTCGCCGGTCAGACCGCTGCCTCGCTTGAAAGCGTTATCGAAGGACTGTTGCGGTACACCAAGTATCACTTCGCCCGCGAGGAGCGTCTCTTCGCAGAGACCGGCTATCCCGAAGGGCCGGCGCACAAGGCTGAGCACGACATGCTGGCCAGGCGTGTGAGCAATTTGCAGATGCGCTTCGAGGCCGGCCAATCGTTTCAACTTTCTATGGAAGCGATGGAATTTCTGAAAAACTGGCTGACCGACCACATCATGGGTTCGGACCAGCAATATGGGCCGCACCTCAACGCCAAAGGAATACACTGAGTGCGTCGGCGCCACGCCGGGGAATTTGTCCCCAGGGGCCGAGTTCAATCCTGCGCGATTCATACTCATCGGGACGCAAGACGGGCGTTTGGGCGCAAGACGGGCTGTGGACTTTTTTGAAACCAGGCCAGCTCAAAATGGAAGAAATGAAAGTGATTCGTTGGGGCATCGCGGGCCCCGGCCACGCAGCCGGGCGCTTTGCCGAGGGCCTCAAGGCGGTCGAGGGCGCACTGCTCGAAGCGGTTTGGGGCCGCACCCAGGAACGGACCCAGGCTTTTGCGCTCAAATTTGGCGTACACCAAGCCGCGACTTCGCTGGACCAGCTTCTGGCGGAAGATGTGGACGCGGTTTACGTGGCGACCCATCCTGACAGCCACGCGGCAATCTGCATCCGGGCCCTCGAAGCCGGCAAGCACGTGCTCTGCGAGAAGCCGGCGGCGTTGAATGAGCGTCAACTGGTCGAAATGCTGGAGGCGGCCGGCCGCTGCGACCGACTGTTCATGGAGGCCATGAAGCCTCCGTTTTTCCCACTTTACCGGCGGTTGCGCGAACACCTATTGGCCAACCCCATCGGCCCGGTGGGCTTTGTGCGCGCCGGCCACGTGGATGCGAGCGTCTCGAAAACCCACCCGCTGCACTCGGCCGAGTTGGGCGGAGGCGGCATCATGGGCATCGGGCCGTATGAGGCGTTCCTGGCGCTGGACTGGCTGGGCGAGTTGAAACGGGTGCAGACCATGGGCCGGGTGGGTGTGGCGGGAGTGGACACCCTGGCGCTCTTCCAGACCGAGCATGAGCACGGCATGGCCCAGTTGCACACCGGGATCGACCTGCTGGGACGCGGCGATGCGCTGCTCTGCTCGCCCGGCGGCTACGTCACCATCCACGAAAACTGGTGGAATCCGCGGCGAGCGACCATCCACTATATCGACGGCCGGCGAGTGGAGTTGAACGAACCGTTCGAAGCCGGAGGCTTCAACTACGAAACGGCCCATTTTTGCGAGTTGATACGCAAGGGTCGGCGCGACAGCCCGGTTATTCCCCATTCGCTTTCTCTCGGAATGGCTCGGCTGCTGGAAGCGGCGCGAAGAGAGCTTGGCGTGCGTTTCCCCGGCGAACAGGACGCTCTTCGGACGGCTTTGGTCCCTTGATTCATGCCCGAGATCGGGCATTTGAGCAGTATGGAACGCCCCCCAAAGCCCGCGGGTGGTAGCATCAAATCTGACAGATGCATACAAAAAAGCTGAAAATCATTCCCCTTGGCGGACTCGGCGAGTTCGGTATGAACTGCCTGGCGCTCCGCTGGGAAGACGACATTATCGTGATCGACGCCGGGTTGATGTTCCCGGAGTCGGAGTTGCTGGGCGTAGACGTTGTTGTGCCCGACATCACCTACCTCATTGAAAACAAGGCACATGTCCGCGCCATCATCCTTACCCACGGACACATGGACCACATCGGCGGCCTGTCCTGGTTCCTGAGCGAGCTCAAGGTTCCGGTCTACGCGACCGAGTTCACGCTGGCTTATGTCGAGGGCAATCTCGAAGAGAACAAGCTGCTGGACGAAACCACGCTGATCGAAATCGTCCCCAAGGAGAAGTTCTCCATCGGGCCCTTCACCATCGAGCCGATCCACGTGACCCACTCGCTGGTGGACTGCGTGGCGCTGGCCATTGAAACGCCGGTCGGGATCGTCATCCACACGGGCGACTTCAAGATCGACCTTTCGCCCCTGGATGGCAAGGCATTCGACCTGCACACCTTTGCCGAGTACGGCAAGCGCGGCGTGCTGGCCCTGCTGCAGGACTCGACCAACGTCGATCGCACCGGCTACACTCCCGGCGAATCGGCCGTCATTCCGCGGCTTGACGAGATCTTCTCGCGCACCAAGAAGAAGCTCTTCTTCAGTTGCTTCTCTTCGTCCATCTTCCGCATCCGCATCGCCCTGGAACTGGCCCGCGCTCACGGGCGCAAGGTGGCCCTGATCGGCCGGTCGATGATGGAAAGCACCGAGATTGCGCAGGACCTGGGCTACATTGACGTTCCGCAAGGGCTGATCATCAATCCCAGCCAGATGCGCGACTTCCCGCCCGAGCAGTTGATGCTGCTGATCAGCGGCACCCAAGGCGAACCCATGAGCGCGCTCAGTCGCGCCGCCGTGGATAACCACAAGCACGCCCACATCGACGCCGGCGACACCGTGGTGCTGAGTTCCCGCATTATTCCCGGCAACGAAAAAAGCATCTTCCGGGTCATCGACCACCTCTACCGGCGCGACGCCAATGTGGTCTACGACGACGGGCACAACGGCCTGATACACGTCAGCGGCCACGGCTCTCAAGAGGAGATGCGGCTGCTCATCAACCTGGTGCGGCCCAAGTTCTTCATCCCCGTGCACGGCAACTATGGCAACCTGCGCAAGCACGCCCAGCTGGCCATGGACACCGGCGCCGTTGAGCACGCCATGGTTATTGAAGACGGCGATGTGCTGGAACTGGACAAGAACGACGCGCGCAAAAAAGACAAGGTGACCACCGGACGGGTGCTGATCGACTCCGGTTCGTCCACCGACGTCGTCGAGGATCTGGTCCTCCGCGACCGCCGCATTCTGTCAGAAGACGGCGTGGTTCTGGCCGTGCTGGCCATCAACAAACGAACCGGCAAGGTGGAGCAGTCGCCCGAGGTGGTGATGCGCGGCTTTGGCGGCGCGGACATTACCGAGCAGGCGCGCGAACTGGTTTTGAAGACGCTGGACGGTTTGAGCACCGAGCAGAAGTCCGACTACGGCATGGTCAAGGAGAAGGTCCGCGCCGAACTGAAGCGGCTGATCCAAAAGACCACCGGAAGAAGGCCGATGATCATGCCAGTGATTCTGGAGATCTGAAAGCGGCGTAGCAATTAAGACAAAGGGGATCGGATTATTCCGTTCCCCTTTTATCTTTAGAATGAACAAAGGTACGCAAGAAATGGCTGATCCACTGGTTTCCATTGCGGATATCCGCGCCGCCGCCGCGCGCATCGCACACATCGCCGTCAAAACCCCACTGGTCGAGGCTTCGTTCCCGGGTTTATCCGGTCACGGAACCAACAAAAGAATCTGGCTCAAGGCCGAGAGCCTGCAGCCTATTGGCGCGTTCAAGATTCGCGGCGCGGCCAACAAGATTCTGCAGCTTTCGGCGGAGGAGATTGCCCGCGGGGTGATCACCTATTCGAGCGGCAACCATGCGCAGGGCGTAGCCTACGCGGCTCGCGAAGTGGGGGCCAAGGCGGTGATCGTGATGCCTTCGAATGCGCCGGCGATCAAGCGCGCGGCTACTTTAGCGCTGGGCGCCGAGGTGGTGGACGTGGGCGTGGCCTCGAACGAGCGGCTGGCCAAGGCCGAAGAGCTGGTGCGCGAGCACGGCTACGTGGTCGTCCCGCCCTATGATGACGAGCAGATTATCGCCGGGCAGGCCACCTGCGGGCTGGAAATTATCGAGGAGCTGCCGGATGTGGACCTGGTGCTGGCGCCGGTCTCGGGCGGCGGATTGCTCAGCGGTGTGGCTGCGGCGGTGAAGCAGTTGCGGCCGCAGGCCAAGGTCTTCGGCGTGGAGCCGGA
>JBEKTB010000026.1:0-53990 GCA_049516495.1 Occallatibacter sp. | reverse complement strand
CGGTCAGAGTCCTAGGTCTTTGACCGCTTGATCCTGCACCAATTGCGGGTGCCCCAGGTCTCGATTTTGAGACCTGGGATATCACAGACTCAAAGTGCGAAATCACGCGGTCAGAGTCCTAGCGCAGAAAAGCCGCTCTATGTCAGCATTCAACTCAAGGCCAGAGGACGAGATGAAAGAGACTCAAGTCGAATCTGTTATCACGAGACGAAAGACGATTGACGCCTCGCTCATGGATAGGTGTGTCGCAGTGTGCTATCGAACGGCAATCGCCCTGGGCATCGCGTGCATTGCAATGCTCGTCATAACAACTTATCCAATGGCTCAGGCCCAGGACGCTGCGCGAAGTTCGAAGCTCGAGTTAAGATCGTCCGATACTCATCTCGTTGAAGCGTTCAACTGGTCTAAACACCAGGCAATGGCCTACGTGTTCGACGGCGATCCTGTGGGGCCCTGGTATGAGGCTTCTCTTCCTGGCCGCCGGGCTTTTTGCATGCGGGACGTATCGCACCAGGTGGCTGGCGCGCAGGCCCTGGGACTTTCGAATTACACCCACAACATGCTGCGCCGTTTCGCCGAAAACATATCGGCATCCAAAGACTGGTGTAGTTATTGGGAAATCAATTACCTGAACCAGCCCGCGCCGGTTGACTACAAGAGCGATAAGGAATTCTGGTATAACCTGCCGGCCAACTTCGATGTGCTCGATGCATGTTACCGGATGTATCTGTGGACCGGAGATAGGACCTACATCGATGACCCCGTGTTTCTCAACTTTTATCGCCACACGGTGACGGACTATGTATCGCGCTGGGATCTCGGCGCGGATCGCGTCATGACGCGAACGAACATTGTGCAAAAGCCTCCGTTTTTCCGCGGGGATCCAAGTTATGAGGAGAGCCGGCCCGACATCATGCTCGGCGTAGATATGCTCGCGACCGAGTACGCGGGATATCGCTCGTTCGCCGCGATCCAGGCGATTCGTGGCGACAGGGAAACCGCACAGATGTTTCTAAGAAGCGCAGCCGACGTCAAGTCGTTGGTCAATAGGAAGTGGTGGAATTCCGCCGGAGGATATTTCTACGCATTTCTTGATAAAGACCATCAACTCCAGGGGCGTGCCGGGGCCGACCTGCTGTATCGCGATGTAGCGGAGGACGGGCCCAAGGCGCACAGCGCTCTCGATACGCTTTTGAGCACAATGCGAAGTGAACCTGCAAGTGAAGTCGAACCGGAGTCGCACTACGCCGAAATTCTTTACCGCTACCGCGATCCCGATGCAGCCTACGCGGAGATGTTGGACCTCGCGCGCCCCGGCCGCGAACGGCAGGAATATCCGGAAGTGTCCTATTCCGTGGTGGGCGCAATCGTCAACGGACTGATGGGAATCAACGTGGAACTCAGCGTTCCCATCGAAGACGTTGTCGAGGGCAAACAGTTTGAGACCATAGTTAGGACACTGCCGCAGCTCACCTCGAAAACAACCTGGGCCGAGTTGCGCAACTTGCCCGTCAGGGACGGATCGATCTCTGTGCGGCATGACGGGGATCGGAAGACGGTTCTGACCAACGAAGGAAAAACAGACCTGATCTGGGAGGCTGCTTTTCCAGGCTCGTTTACCACGCTCATCGTGAATGGAAAACCCATGAACGCCCATCCCGCTTCCAGTTACTTTGGCCGTTCCGTAACTTCGGTCAGAGTACAGGTAAAGGCCGGGAGCAGCGCACTCGTCGAAGTGCCAACATGAGGTGAGTCGACGGGGTTTACGTTATCGAGCCGCCAGCAGAACTCGCGAAGATCGACAACGAAGAAGGCAACTATTCCCGGCGAAACTTGTTCGCCTGCTCGAACTCGTCGCGCAGTTCCGGAGTGCGGAGATTCTCGCGCAAGTGGGCGAGCCGCTGTTCGAGCGCAAGCAGCGCCGTCCGGACGGCTTCGGTGTTGGTGTAGGCAATGTCGCGCCACATGGAATAGGGGCTTGCTCCCAGGCGGGTCATCTCGCGCAGGGCACGCCCCCCCACGTCTTTCAACTCCGGCGCGTCGCCCACTTCTTCCTCAAGCAGCGCGCTCAACGCGGTAGCCACAAACTGCGGCAGATGGCTGACCCAGGCGACTAACTCATCGTGGCGTACGGGGTCGAGATCGAGAGTTTTCGAACCCATGGCGCTGACCCAATCCCGCCAGTCCTTGACCAAGGTATCCGAATGCGGCGACCGCTTCCACGCCGGGTCGTCCGTGAACAGCCACACCGCGCCGCGAAACAGATTCGCGTCGCCCAGCGCCGCGCCGCCGCGCTCCTTGCCCGCCATGGGATGGCCGGGCAAAAACGCCGCACGCTCAGGCGTGTTGAAAAGCCGACCGGCGGCCATCGTAATCTGCGCCTTGGTGCTGCCCACGTCGGTGACCAAATGTTCAGAGCCGAGAATGGGGGCCAGCTGCTCCATCCAGTCGAGAGTCGCATGAATGGGCACGGCCAGCAGCACCATCTGGCTCTCCCGCGCCGCCTGCAATGCGTCAGCAGCGATGCGGTCGATGGCCCCGGCAGCCAGAGCCGTTTGCGCACCTTCCGCGCCCCGGTTCCAGCCCACAATTTCGCCGCGAAACCCTGCCGCGCGCAGCGCCAGCCCCACCGATGTGCCCAGCAGGCCGGTACCCAGGATGGCGATGCGCTCGATCATGTTCGTCTTCCTACGCTCTAACTGCTTTGAAGTGCCGTGCTGTTAACGGAGTTAGCCGGAGTTAGCAGAAACTAGCCCCGCCAACACGCGCAAAGCGCGGCTAACACCGCTAACTCCGCTACAGCGTTCTTCCCACCGCCGCGGCAATCACGCGCAACTGGCCCATCAACTCGTCAAATTGCTCCAGATACAAGGTCTGCGCCGCGTCGGAGGCAGCCTTGTCCGCGTTGGGGTGAACCTCCACCAGAATAGCGTCCGCTCCAGCAGCCACCGCTGCCCGCGCCATGGGAGCCACCATGTCGCGCCGGCCCGTGCCGTGCGAAGGATCGCCCACGATCGGCAAATGCGAAAGCTTGTGCACCACCGGGATGGCGGACAAATCCATCGTGTTGCGCGTGGCGGTCTCATACGTGCGGATGCCCCGCTCGCACAGGATCACGTCGTAGTTGCCGCCGGACATGATGTACTCGGTTGAAAGCAGAAGCTCTTCAATGGTGGCGGCAATGCCGCGCTTCAACAGCACCGGCTTGCGCACCTGGCCCAGTTCGCGCAGCAGGTTGAAGTTCTGCATGTTGCGCGCGCCCACCTGGAAGCAATCGATGTAGGGCATCATGGGCTCGATCTGCGAGATCTCCATCACTTCGCTGACGGTCAGCAGTCCGTTGGCCTGGGCCGCCTCGTGCATCAGTTGCAGCCCCGGAATGCCCAGCCCCTGAAAGGCGTAAGGCGAACTGCGCGGCTTGAAGGCGCCTCCACGCAGGAAAGCGGCGCCGGCCGCTTTCACGCGCGCGGCAGTCTGAAAGATCTGTTCGCGGTTCTCAATAGCGCACGGGCCGGCCATCACGGCCACCCGCTCGCCACCCAACTTCACGCCGTTGGGAAACTCGATCACCGTGCCCTCTGGTCGAAAGGCCCGGCCGGCCAGCTTGTACGGCGAACTGATGCGGTGCACGTGCAGCACGCCCGGCAGCACTTCAAACTTGCTCAGGTCCACGCTGGCTGTTGGTCCCACGCCGGCCAGAATGGTTTGGCTTGCGCCCGTCGTTCGATGAACACCGACTCCCGCTTCCACCATGGCGTCGATTACTGCGTCGATCTGCTCATCGGTGGCCTTCTCCTGCATGGCTACGATCATTGTTTCGTCCCTGTCTCGGGCGCGTCTGCGCCTGTGCCGTGGCCCGGCGCAACCGCCAGGGCATTCCTCTCCGATGCCAACTCGTTCCTCTGCAAGGCCCGCATCACGTCGATGATGCGCTCGTAGATATGCGTCAGCTCGATGTCCGGCAACGGGCCCTTGTTGGCCTCGCGCACATTGGCGTAGATCACCTTTTCCCGCGCCGGCTCATAAACCGGAAGCGAAGTGGCAGCCTTCAGGTGACCAATCATGATTGCGGCGCGTGCCCGCTCGCTCAGCAATTCAACGAGCTGGCGGTCCAGAACATCAATCTTGTCTCGCAATTCTTCCAGCGTCATTCCATCCTCGTGTTGAAAGCTTGGCTGTTAGCTTTCAGCTTCTAGCTTTTAGCTGACCCTGCGCCTATTCGCTCCCTGCCCTTTGCAAAGGGCTATTACTGCGTAAGAGAGGGGCTAGGAGCTAGAGGCTAGGAGCTAGGGGCTTGTTCTTCCTACCGGGCCAGCGCCGCCTGCGGCAGACGAAGGCCCTTGATAAATCGAGCCACTGCGCCGGGTGCTGTCTCCGCTGTGGAGCGTTCAATCAACTCCACAATTGCGCTGCCAACCACCGCGGCATCCGCGAACCGGCCCACCTGGGCCACGTGTTCGCTGTTCGAGATGCCGAACCCCACGGCTATCGGCAGCTTGGTCCATCGCCGGATACGCGCCACCAATGACTCGGCGTCCGAGGTCATGTTCTGCTGCGTTCCGGTAATTCCGACGCGCGAGATGGCGTAAACAAATCCCCTGGAATGGATCGCGATGGCTTCCAACCGCTCGTCGGGACTGGTCGGAGCGGCCAGAAAAACCGGCGCAAGTCCCACGCGCTCCATCTCGGCCAGATATTCGCCCGCCTCTTCCACAATCAGGTCCGTCACCAGCACGCCGTCCGCGCCCGCTTGAGCGGCGTCATCGGCAAACCTGGCCATGCCGTAGCGCAAAATCGGATTGAGATAACTGAACAGAATCAGTCCGGCTGCGGGCCGCGCCGCGCGAATCTCCCCAGCCAGCGCCACCACATCCTTGAGCCGCGTTCCCTTGGCCACTGCGCGATCCATGGCGCGCTGAATCACCGGGCCGTCAGCCAGCGGATCGCTGAACGGCACGCCCAGTTCGATCACATCCGCCCCCGCGTCGATAGCTTCCAGCGCAATCGCGCGCGTAGCTTCGAGGCTGGGGTCGCCGGCCGTCAAATACACGACCAATCCCGGTTTGTGATCGAAAAAAATCGCCATTGAAATGAACTTCTACGCTCCCTGGATCTTCAATTCCTGGGCCAGAATGCCCATATCCTTGTCGCCGCGTCCAGAAAGGTTCACCACCAGTATGTCATGGGCCGCCATCGCGGGAGCAATCCGCAGCGCCTCGGCAACCGCGTGCGCGCTCTCCAATGCCGGCAAAATGCCCTCCGTGCGCGACAGTTTCACCACCGCGTCCAGCGCCGCCGTATCATCCTGCGAGACATACTCCGCGCGTCCCGAATCGTGCAACGCCGCGTGTTCCGGCCCGATGGAGGCGTAGTCCAGTCCCGCCGAAACCGAATGCGTCAGCGCGATCTGCCCGTTCTCGTCCTGAAGAATGTAGGAATAGGTGCCCTGCAACACGCCCGGCGATCCGCCATTGAACCGCGCCGCGTGCTCGCCCAGCAACGTGCCGCGCCCGCCCGCCTCCACGCCAATCAGTCGCACCTGTTTATCGGGTATGAACTCGTAAAACGCACCGATGGCGTTTGACCCGCCGCCCACGCAGGCAATCACCGCCGTCGGCAGCCGGCCTTCTTTTTCCAGAATCTGCCGCTTCATCTCGATGCTGATGCAGCGGTGGAAGTCGCGCACCATGGTCGGATAAGGATGCGCACCCAGCGCGCTGCCCAGCAGATAATAGGTCGTCCGGACGTTGGTGACCCAGTCCCGCATGGCCTCGCTGATGGCGTCTTTCAGCGTCTTCGATCCCGACGAAACCCCGCGGACCTCGGCCCCCAGCAGCCTCATGCGCAGCACGTTCAACTCCTGCCGCGCCATGTCCACATCGCCCATGTAGACCACGCACTCCAGCCCCAGCAGCGCGCAGACAGTTGCGGTCGCAACCCCGTGCTGCCCCGCGCCGGTCTCGGCAATCACGCGCTTTTTGCCCATCCGCCTGGCCAGCAACCCCTGGCCAAGCGCGTTGTTGATCTTGTGCGCTCCGGTGTGCAGCAGGTCTTCGCGCTTCAGGTAGATCTTCGCCCCGCCCAACTGCTCGGTGAGCCGCTTGCAGAAATAAAGCGGTGTCGGACGCCCGGCGTAGTTCGTCAGCAGATCGGCCAATTCCGCCTGAAACGCCGCATCCGCCTTGGCCGAGTTGTACTCGCGCTCCAGCTCGTCGAGCGCCGCCACCAGCGTCTCCGGCACATACCGCCCGCCATAGACGCCAAAGCGCCCCGGCCGCGATTCGGAAGGAACTGAGGGAAGAATGACCGATGCCATAGGGGCCTCCTGCGGGCTTGCGCGAAAATTGGGGAACTATTCAGTGTACTAGGAGGGCGTGCCGCAGGTAGCAATCACTTCGCCAGGGGATAGGCCAGGTGGGGTGAAGGAGCAGCTCTATAAAATTGTCCGCATCGCTGGCACATCCTAGTAGCCGCGTAGTCTGCCATGGCGGAGTCATACCTTCGTTTTTCCCTCGGATAGACGTAAAAAATGCCAACAGCACAAAGAGCTACAATAATCACGTTAAACAACGGAAAATTGCTTCCGAATGCACCCAAGCCAAAAAAAGCTAAGACAATCACCAAAAATATAGTTAGTGCCAATCGCTTTTTAGGAGGTGCCGCTGACTTGGACAGCATAGACTGCTGGTATCCTCTTGTTTTCGCTCCGCCCACTCCCAAACCAATTCCTGATAACCCAACGGTAAATCCACGCGCCCTCGTCCGGCTTCTAATCTCCGAGATACCCTCCAAGTAAGCTAGGCCGGGTGCCCCACATCTCGATTTTGAGATGTGGGATTGAACCCGCCTCAAGCCGCCCTCTTCACCTGCACAGTCACGCGCAACCCGGCGGCGGCGAGCATGTTGACCAGCATATCGAGGCCGAACAGGTCGATCTTGCCGCGCATCAGGTTGGAGATGCGCGGTTGCGTTACGCCGAAGACCTTGGCGGCCTCGGTCTGGCTCAGTCCTTCGCGTTCGATGTGCCGTTTGAGAGCCAGCATCAGCGAGGAGCGCAGCTTCAGGTTCTCCGCTTGCGCCGGAGTCTTCTCAATCGCATCCCACACACTGGCGTAGCGCTTCTTGGTCATAGTGCCCTGTCCCGCAAATTCACAACAAAACTGATCGCTGTCATCCTGAGCGAACGGGGCCCCAGGCGTTTTTCAGCCTGGGGGTGGTGAGTCGAAGGATCTGCGGTTTCTCTTGCATGAACTTCCGGGACACCACAATAGGTTCAACTGATCAAAACTCGAATATACAAAATAACGCATCAACAACCATCAAAATATTCGCCTTCCGAACGCTGCCTGCGCTTAGCCGGGTGCCCCACATCTCGATTTGGTTGAACCGCCTCAAGCCGCCTTCTTCACCTTCAAAGTCACACGACGGGTGGTTCGACTTATTCCCCAAATGTGAGGGTGCCCCATCCTTCGCTTCTTTCTGGCGAAGGGTGGGTTGGCAAGCCGCTCGACTGAAACGCTGTCCGGGTGAATGCGAAGGCCAGCCCCACCGCAAGGGTTTTGCAGAAAATAGCCCTCCTTTGGCGCACACTCGCAAATAGGAGGGAAGGATGCGAAATTCCAGCTACTCCAGAGAAGCCATCTCCCCGGTCCAATCTGTCAGGAATGTCCCCGGTCCGTACCCCACCCCGAAAGGCACCCCCCCCGGGGGGGTCGGTTCACCGTTTGTTCGCTTTTCTGATTCACGGCGCTGGGCTGGCAACTCAGCGTGACTTGGATTTCTGCTTCGCTGCTGCCCTCGCCTGGGCCACGAATTCCCTCACCTTGTCCGCATCCTTGCGCCCCGGCGCCGCTTCCACGCCGGAGACCACATCCACGCCCCAGGGCCGAAGCGTCGCAATGGCCTCGGCCACATTTTTCGGATTCAGTCCCCCGGCGGCGATGAGACGCTTCCGCGCTTCCGCGGTTCGGAAGACCGTCTTGCGCGCTCTGGCCCAATCGAAGGCCACGCCCGTGCCGCCCACAGCCGAACCGGTCCGCGAATCCACCAGGACCCCGTTCAAGTGCGGGTTCCGAAGGTGCCGTGCGAGTTGAACAGAATTCTCCTCGGCGGTTTCCGCGCCAAAATGCACTACTTGCAGGATGCGCAGTTCCGGCGTCAGGCGCTCGCGAAGCTTGGCGGGCAACTCCGGGTTCGCGTCAAAGTGCAGTTGCACGCCGGACAGCCCGCACTGGCGAACGGTGGCGTAGATCTCACTCAGCGACGCATCGACAAAGACGCCTATCTTCTCAACGGTTGCGGGCAGGTGGGAGACGATGGCCGCGACTTCGGCCGCCGTCACCCGTCGTGGGCTGGGCGCAAACACGAATCCCAGCGCATCTGCCCCGGCCTCGATAGCCACGAGCGCGTCATCCAGCGAGGTGTTGGCGCAGATTTTGATCCACAGGCTCATGGCGTCGCAACCGCTCCAGCCAGCAGCGCCGCGAGGGCCCCGCCGGGGTCGCTCTGGCGCATCAGGCTCTCGCCGATCAAAAAGGCATCAAACCCGGCCGCGCGCAGGCGGGTCAGGTCTTCGGGCGCGGCAATTCCGCTCTCGGCCACGCGCACCACCGCAGGCGGAATCCGCTCCGCGAGTTCGAGCGAAGTTTCGAGGCGCACCTCGAAAGTTTTGAGATTGCGATTGTTCACGCCGATGGCGTCGGCGCCTACTTCACCCAGTGCATCCAGCACGCGCTCCAGTTCGGCCCCGGTATGCACCTCCACCAGCACATCCAGATCAAGCCCGTGCGCCGTCTGCGCAAACCGCTTCAATTCCGCATCGGCCAGCGCGGCGACGATCAGCAGAATGGCGTCCGCATGGTGCGCACGCGCTTCCACAATCTGGTACTCATCCACGGTGAAGTCCTTGCGCAGGCAGGGGAGCGGAACCGCCGCCGAGGCCAGTTCCAGATTCTTGAGGCTGCCTTGGAAGAACGGCTCGTCGGTAAGAACGGACAGCGCCGCCGCGCCCCCGGCAAAATAGCTCTGGGCCAGCAGTTCCACGTCGAAATCGGCGCGAATCAAGCCTTTGGAAGGCGAGGCTTTCTTGATTTCGGCAATGATGGCCGGACCTGCCGCAGCCTTTTGCCGCAAAGCATTCGCCCAGCCGCGCGGTTGGTGAGCGGCGGCCAGCCGCTCCAGTTCCGCAACCGGCGCCCGCGCCTTGGTCGCGGCCACCGTCGCCCGCGTCGTGGCCAGAATTTTGTCCAGGTGAGTCGACATACGCTGGGTCGAGTATACGAGGAAGGCGCCGTGAGGACGGCAACAGGAGACCCGGCCCGGCTCAGGAAGCGATGTTCTCCAGGCAAACCGTCGCTGCGACTACCCCGCAACCGCCAGCCCTACAGCCTCCGCCGCGCTCGCAGCCACCCGCAGCAGCCCCCGGTTCTGCTGCCGCAGAAACCCCGCCGACACGGTGGAGTCGAGAAAGGCCAGCAGCCCGTCCCAATACCCTGCGGTGTTAATCAGGATGCAGGGCTTGGCGTGCAGCCGGAGCTGCGCCCAGGTGACCGCTTCCATTAGTTCATCGAGTGTCCCGTAGCCGCCCGGCAGCACCAGGAACGCATCGGCCAGCTCAACCATGCGCGCCTTGCGTTCGTGCATGGTGGGCACCAGTTCGAGAGTGGTCAGCCGGGCGTGCGCAATCTCGCGTCCGGCCAGCACCTTGGGCAACACGCCGATCACTTCCGCCCCGCCCGCCAGCGCCGCATCGGCCACTGCGCCCATCAGCCCCACGCACGCCCCGCCATATACCAGTCCCAGTCCGGCCGCGGCAATGGCCGCGCCCAGAGCCCTGGCTTCCAAAAGAAATGCCGGATCGTTTCCGTCGGCCGATCCGCAGTAAACCGCTACGCGGCGTTGCGCTTGAGTGGAGATGTTCATGATGTCTTCAGGATAACTGGCCGGCGAAGCTGACCTCTGGCTCTCAGTGCAAGAGCAGCTATATCAACACCGCCGCCAGCGAGGTAAGAACGCCCGCCACCACTGCCTCGGACGTCACGGTCGCCTGCAACTCCGGGCGGCGCACCGGGCTTTTCATCCCTGCGGGTACACTAGATACAGGACCCTTCCCGCCTGGACGCCACTTTGCAGTCGCTCATCGCCAAATTGAATCCCGAACAGCGCGCCGCTGTTGAGGCCACTGAAGGCCCCCTGCTGATCCTTGCCGGGGCCGGCTCGGGCAAAACCCGCGTCATTACCAGCCGCATTGCCTGGCTCATCCGCGAAAAAGGCGTCGCCCCCGACTCCATCCTGGCCGTGACCTTCACCAACAAGGCCGCCAAGGAGATGGGCGAGCGCGTGGAAAAGCTGCTCGACCACTCCTCTCTGGCCAAGCCTCTGATCGCCACGTTCCACTCCATGTGTGTGCGCATGTTGCGCCGCGACATCGAGGCTCTGAAGGTCGGCGGCGAGGGCCTCACCCGCTCCTTCGCCATCTACGACGAAAACGACCAGCAGGGCATCGTCAAGCAGATCATGAAGCGCATGGGGATGGACACCAAGCAGCTCACCCCGCGCACCGTCCTGGGCAAAATCTCCTGGGCCAAGAACCACATGGTCGATCCGCAGGAGTATTACCTTGGGTCGAAGGATCCGAACAGCGAACGCATCGCCCACATCTACAAGAGCTATAAGGCCGAGCTGCGCAAAAACAACGCCCTCGACTTCGACGATCTGCTGCTGGAAGCCGTTCGCCTGCTCAAGGTCGCCGGCGACGTGAGAGAGCGCTACCAGCGCCGCTACCGCTATCTCCTTGTTGACGAGTACCAGGACACCAATCGCCCCCAGTACGAGCTCATGAAGCTGCTGGCCGGCGAGGCCAAGAACGTTTGCGCCGTGGGCGACGAGGACCAGAGCATCTACTCCTGGCGCGGCGCCGACATTCGCAACATTCTGGAGTTCGAAAAGGATTTCCCCGACGCCCGGATCGTTCGCCTGGAGCAGAACTACCGTTCCACCCAGATTATTCTTGAGGCCGCCGGAGCCGTTGTCGCCAACAACCTCCAGCGCAAGGGAAAAAAGCTGTGGACCGATCGCCAGGGCGGTTCGCTGGTCGGCTATTACGAGGCCCCCGATGGCGAGAACGAGGCCCTGTTCATCGCCAACCGCATCCAGACCTTTCTCCGCGAAGCAAGCTCCGCCCCCGATCCGTCGGAAGCGCATTGCGCGGTGCTCTACCGCACCAACTCCCAGTCCCGGCTGGTTGAGGAGGCGCTGCGCCGCTACAACATCCGCTACACCATGGTTGGCGGTTTCAGCTTTTACGAGCGCGCCGAAATCAAGGACCTGCTCGGCTATCTGCGCCTCATCCGCAATCCCCACGATTCGATGGCCCTGCAGCGAGTCATCAACACCCCGGTCCGCGGCATCGGCAAAACCACCCTGGAAACATTGGAACGGCTGGCTCTTGAAACCGGCACGTCCACCTGGGAAGCCACGGCCAGCGCCATTGCCAACAAGCTCATCCCCACCCGCGCCCTGATGGCTCTGGACTCTTTCCGACAACTCATCCTCGACGCCCAGGCCATGATGGACCCCGACTTCGCCGGCAAGCTCTCGGCCGATGTAGCCGCCGGCGCGGAATCCTCTGACGACGCCGACACCGGCTTCGAATTCGGGGCCGGCACGGCAGACTCCGCCAGCGCCGACTCCGCGAGTGCGGAATCCGCCACCAGCTTCGACTTCGGCGGTGGCGAGAACCAACTCCCGCTGCTCGACGCCGCCAGCTTTTCGCCCTTCGCCGAAGCGCCCAAACGCCCGTTCCTGACCATGCCAAAACAAGTCGGGGTGCCCCAGGTCTCGTCCCTGAGACCTGGGATTCCCATTCCCCCCGAACCCGATTTTGAATCGGACCCGGAAGAAGTCGGAAAAGAAATCGCGGCAGGCGACAAGGTCGGCGAAAACGCTTTCCGCGCCCCCGGCGACGCCGCCACGCTGCCCGAGCTGATCAAGTTCCTTATCGACCGCACGGGCTACATCAAGGCTCTTGAAACCGAAGGCTCGCCCGAGGCCATCAGCCGCATTGAAAACCTGAAGGAACTGGCCAACGCCGCCCACGACGCCGAGGCTCGCGGCGAAACCCTGGCCGAATTCCTTGACCATGCCGCCCTTGCTTCCGATACCGACCAGTTCGATCCCGATGCCCGCGTCACGCTCATGACCCTCCACGCCGCCAAGGGACTCGAATTTCCGCTGGTCTTCCTCGCCGGGCTTGAAGAGGGTCTGTTCCCGCACTCGCGCACCCTCAACAGCCCCGAGGAACTGGAGGAAGAGCGCCGTCTCTGCTACGTCGGCATGACCCGTGCCATGAACACCCTGGTTCTCACGCGCGCCGAATACAGGCGCCGCTACGGCAACGACGCGCCGGAGAGAAGCATCCCCTCGCGCTTCCTTGATGAAGTCCCCAGCCAGCTGGTCGAGAATCTCGGTGGCCGTGCTCCCGCCTGGTCCACTCCCGGCTACCCCAACACCTACGGCGGCGGTTCCCGGTTCGGTTCGGGTCGCCGCCCCGGCGCGGCCAGCGACTTTGGCGACAAGCACTTCAATTACGAAGACGAAAGCCAGGAGACCCCGCGCGCCTCGGCAGCCAACGGCAAAGGCGCAGGCAGCTCACCCTCCAAACCTTTTGTCGCTTCGTGGATGACCGCGAAGGCCAAACCCCCTTCGGCCAGTCCCGCAGCCCGTCCCTCTTCGTCCAGTCTTCAAAGTGGAAGCGCGGAAGAGCCGGAAGCGCATTCCATAGACAACATCGCCCGCTTCTTCGGAGGAAAAGCCGTAGCCGGCAAACCAGCCATGGGCAAGCCCGGCTCCTTGCCCCGCCCGGCTATGGACATCCCCAAGCCCAGCGGCGCCACCGAATTGAAGAAGGGTCAGCGCGTCCACCACGCCAAGTACGGCGAAGGCACCGTCCTCATGCGCGAAGGCGACGGCGAGGACGCCAAGCTCACCGTCCTTTTCAGCCGCCACGGCATGAAAAAGCTGATGGAAAAATTCGCCAATCTAAAGAAGATTTAGGGCCGCAGCTCAATTACAAATCCCTGTTGAGTTATGCTAAAAACCGCTTGTTGGTTTTCGTTCGAGTGGGTGATGTTCTTCGCCACGAATCTAAAGGGCCGCTCCAAAACAGGAGCGGCCCGCATTGTTTCTGCTTTTCTAGGAATTGGCTGGGAGGCTGCCTTCGCTGCCCCACGCGGTCCCCTGCGACGCCACTTTGTGCTCGGCTTCCCGGTCGAGCCGCGCCCGCTTGGGAACTTCGATCAGGTCCTGGTCGTGTGCGGTCTTCTGCACCTCATGCTGGGCAGGTCTCAATTTATCGACGATGGTTCGCATTCTGTTTTTCTCCTTTGTTGAGGGACTGGTTGTTGAGGCCGGAAGCCGTTCTAGAACCCAGCCTGCGCAGCGCACAGCTCCGCATGCGAAACCTGCATCCGTGCCACTTCGATCGGCTCGCCATAGTGACCGGCGACCATCGCCGCAGCCTGGCCCTCATCCCGGTAGGGGCGCACTGCGGCCAGTTTGATTGTGCTGTGCCCGGCCATTTCGGCTACCGCAGCCTTGCTCGATACCGACTCCACCAGCGCAAGAATCGAACTCACCACCGTCCCCACAGCGTTGATCGCGTTCAGAACGTGTTGCTGGCTGTTGGGATTGGTGATCTTTGCGGCCGATAGCAGGGAGGCGTTCACCTGCTGCTGGAAGGCCACGACGGCGGCTTGCAACTGAGCCAACACGCTGGCCGACGGATTGGCCAGGTAGGCCTTTGCCTGGGTCACCAGCAGGTTCGAGCCTGCGTCGAATCCGACCGTCGCCGCAACAAAAATCGGCGCATCCGCCGGAGCCAGCAGCGCCGCCGTCGAGTTCACAGTCGCCACTGCGCTCTGCAGGGCCGGCGTCCAGTTCACGATGTCCTGCGCCACGCCCGTGGCCGTGCAACCGCCCATGAAAGGCAGAGGGAGCAGCAGGGCAATCATCGCCCACGCGCCCAGTTTGGCGGTCGAACCGGCTGTGGACGACCCTGTCTCCGGATCCCTCGCCAGCAGTCCCAGAAGCGCGGTGGCCAAGCCACTCGCCAGCGTGACCACGCTGCCTGTGCCGGCCGCGCCCAGGGTGATGCCCTGCTGCGACAGAACGCCGGTAATAGTGACAATCGCAATCAGCAGCCCGGCAGCCGACGTCTTGGGGTGGTTCCAGATGTTCGAAATGGAATTCATGCGGAATGCTCCTTCCAGAAGCAGAAAAGGCGGCAGGAGCCGCCGTTGTTTTCGAGATTTACGGGGATTCACTCCAGCCCGGCGAGCCGGTTTTCCTGCCGGCGGCCAACCCCCTTCCGGGCCGGCCGCTGAGCATGGAAACTGGCCGCTCTCAATGCCTGGAAGTTGCCGTGGTTTCGGTCTGGCTTCCAGTGGAGAGTCGCTGCCATGCAGACAAAAGCGGCTCCGCACCCCGGCGCCATCCGCTGGGGGAGGGCGTACTCATTCGCCGGGCGCGGCGTCTCCGTCTCTGGTCTGGCTATCTCTAAGGGTAGGCAACCCTGGACATATCTTCGGTAAACACCACGTGTCTTATAAGTGATTGATAATGATTATCTTGCATAAAAAACTGGGGGCCGATGCACTTGACAGCACAAATGGCAGACACAAGGGGCGATGCGCGCGATTTCGTTCCTATTGAAACCTAACCGGTAATTTGTGAATGACTTACGGACGCAGTCTCGCAAACCGCCGTCCCTGAATCTCATACTCACCGCTGGCCACGCGGGCAATCGCTTCCGAGTAGGCCAGGTGTTCTTCAACCAGGATGCGTTCGGCCAGCGAGTGCGCGTCGTCCGTCTCCAGCACCGCAATCGCCCTCTGCACCACAATCGCCCCATGGTCCAGGTGCTCGTCCACAAAGTGCACCGTGCAGCCGGCCACTTTCACGCCGTAGTCGAAAGCCTGCCGCTGCGCCTCCAGGCCAGGAAATGCCGGCAGCAGTGAAGGGTGGATGTTGAGAATGCGGTTCTGGAAGGCCTCAATGAACTCCGGCGAAAGCAGCCGCATGTAGCCCGCCAGGCAGACCAGGTCTACCCGGTGCGCCTGGAGGCAAGCAGCCACATCGGCGTCGTGTTCCCTGCGATTGCGTCCCTTGGAGACAAAAACTGCGGTGGGAAGTCCTAACTCCCGAGCAGCTTCCAGGCCGCCCGCTTCCGAAACGTTGGAGATCACCACGGCGATTTCTACGCCGGTGAGCCGCCCGGCCCGAATGGACTCCGCAATGGCCAGAAAATTCGACCCGCGGCCGGAGAGCAGAACCCCTAGCCGGAGTGTCGAACGGCCTTCGGCCTCAGCCGTCGCGTTGGCAGCGCTCACGTGTACTGCACCCGGCGATCGCCCTTCACTACGCG
Source organism: Occallatibacter sp. (assembly GCA_049516495.1). Lineage (GTDB taxonomy): Bacteria > Acidobacteriota > Terriglobia > Terriglobales > Acidobacteriaceae > Telmatobacter. Next base: position 38,569 of record JBEKTB010000026.1, on the reverse strand, counting down.
GCCAATGACGTAAAACTTCTCCTCGGCCCGGTCGAGAAGGTTTTTCGCGCGCGTAAACTTGGCCGCCGGAATCACCGCAATCAGCCCCACGCCCATGTTGAAGGTGCGCATCATCTCCTCTTGCGAAACCTTGCCCAACTCGCGCAGGTGCTCGAAGACGGGCAAAACCGGCCAGGAACCCAATTCCACCTGCGCGCCAATATTCTTGGGCAGGATGCGGGGCAGGTTTTCCGTGATGCCGCCGCCGGTGATGTGCGCCATGCCGGTGGTCAACCCCGCTGTCACCAGCTTCTGAATCACGTGCAGGTAGCTGCGATGGGTCTTCATCAGCTCGGTGCCGGCCTTCTCCTTGATGGCCGTCACATACTGCGTGGGCTTGTAGCCGGCAGCCTCAAAAAACAGCTTCCGCGCCAGCGAATAGCCGTTGGTGTGCAGCCCGGTCGAGGGCAGCCCGATCAGCACATCGCCCGCCTTGATGCCCGCCCCGACCACCATCTTTTCGCGGTCCACCGCGCCCACAATGAACCCCGCCAGATCGTATTCGCCGTCGGCATAGAAGCCCGGCATCTGCGCCGTCTCGCCGCCGATCAGCGCGCAGCCGTTGGCCTTGCACGCCTCGGCCATCCCGGTGATCACGCTTTCCGTCACCTCGGGGTCCAGCCGGCCGCTGGCCAGATAATCCAGGAAAAACAAAGGCGTTGCGCCCTGCACGCCGACGTCGTTGACGCAGTGATTCACCAAATCCGCGCCCACGGTGTGGTGCATCCCCAAGTCGAACGCGATCTTGAGCTTGGTGCCCACTCCATCGGCCGAACTCACCAGGATCGGGTTCTTCCATCGCTGCAGGTCCAGGCGGAACAGCGCGCCAAACCCGCCGATGCCACCCAGTACGTTACGGTTGAAAGTCTTCTGCGCCAGGTACTTGATACGCTCCTTGGCGCGGTCGCCGCTGCTGATGTCAACGCCTGCATCGGCATAGGTCACGGATTTTGGCTGGGGTTCGTCAGGCACGGCGCGGGCTTTCTGCAAATGGAATGGTTGCGGCACTGCTGGCCGAAAGGTCGATTTTAGCAGCATTGCGCTGATGCGGCGGTGCATTAGAAGAAGCGCGTGCGCTCTTCGGCTGTTGGAATCGGGCAGCTCTCGAGCCGTCCCCAGATTCGGTAACGCCAGCGGGCGATGAGCCGGTAGCCCAAATCGCGAACGGGCCGGGGAATCCAGCGCAGGGCAACGGCAACCGCAGGCCAGGGGCGCGGCAACTCCCAGAGCAGCGCCATCACTGCGTCCGACCGCCTGAGAATGCGCTCCGCCGGACCACCGGGATCGAGCACAACCAGAATTGTTCTCAATGGCGATCCCGATTTGATTTCCGGGTCTGCGTCCGGCGCTCCGAGTCCGTGTTTCGCCAGCAGTTCTGCCACTTTGGGCGACTCGGATGCCACAAATCGCAAGCGATCCAGCCGGTCGCGGACTAGAAACCACCGCACCGCCCGATTGCACAACCCGCAGCGGCCATCGAAGATGACCAGCAGGCGGTCGCCGAGCTCTGTAAAGTTGCTCACCATCAACGGGATGCCCGCTCAATGTCACACGATTCAATCCAGGGAGTGTGGAATCAATCTACCTTCTATACTGAACCCACCATGAGTACCCAAACCGCAGCCACTGCCCGCACCCGTTCCCAGGCTCTCCAGCAGCGCGCCGAGCGCTTTTTCCCCGGCGGCGTCAACTCCCCCGTGCGGGCGTTCCGCGCCGTCGGAGGCGCGCCGCCGTTTGTCGAGAGCGCCCAGGGCGCGTGGCTCACAGACGCCGATGGCAACCGCTATATCGACTACTTCGGCTCCTGGGGACCGATGATTCTGGGCCACGCCTTTCCCGCAGTCGTCGAAGCGATCGAGCGCGCCGCGCGGAACTCGGCCAGCTTCGGTGCGTCGACGTCGGTCGAGGCCGATCTCGCCGAGCGCGTCGTCGCCTGCTTCCCGGCCATCGAGAAACTGCGCTTCGTCAGCTCGGGCACAGAGGCCACCATGTCGGCCATCCGCCTGGCCCGCGCCGCCACCGGACGCAAGATCATCGTCAAGTTCGAGGGCTGCTATCACGGCCACGCTGACGGATTGCTGGTCAAGGCCGGCAGCGGCGTTGCCACCTTTGGCATTCCCGGCTCGGCCGGCGTGCCAGAAGAGATCGCCAGCCTAACCCTCGCCCTGCCCTACAACGACCTCACAGCGGTCGAAGCCGCCTTTGCCGCCCATCCCGGCGCCATTGCCGCCATCATTCTGGAACCCGTTGTCGGCAACGCCGGCTGCATCGCTCCAGCCCCCGGTTTCCTCGCCGGGCTGCGCACGATCACCGCACGCGAAGGCGCCCTGCTCATCGTGGATGAAGTCATGTCCGGGTTTCGCGTGGCTCTCGGCGGAGCGCTTCAGCTCTATGGCATCGACGCGGACCTGGTCACCCTGGGCAAGATCGTGGGCGGAGGACTGCCAGTAGGCGTCTTCGGCGGCAAGCGCGCCTTCATGGACCTGCTCGCCCCGCTCGGCCCTGTCTATCAGGCCGGGACGCTCAGCGGCAATCCTCTGGCCATGGCCGCCGGAATCGCAACCCTCAGCTACCTGCAAGACCATGAAGCCGAGGTCTATCCGCAGCTCGAATCCGCCGCCAAAGCTGTCACCGAGGGCGTAGCCGCCGAGGCCGCCAAAGCTGGCGTACCGCTCACGCTGAACCGCGTCGGCGCCATGTGGACCTGGTTCTTCACCCCCGGCCCGGTCACCGACTATGCACAAGCCGAAAAGTCCGACACCGCCGCATTCGGCCGTTTCCACCGGGCCATGCTGCAGCAGGGCGTCTGGCTGCCGCCGTCGCAATTCGAAGCTGCTTTCCTGGGCACTGCGCATGGCGAAAAAGAGATTGCCGCAACCATCACCGCCGCAAGCGGAGCCTTCAAGCTCGTTCAGGCCCAATAGGTTGGGTGCGGTCCAGGACCAATTGGCAGGGTGCCCCACCTTCACCGATTCGCGCTTTTTGCGAATCGGTGAAGGTGGGATACTGATATTGACAGTCTCTTATGAGTTCTTTATTGTCCCCGCCTCAACCTCTCCGCGGCCTTCCGTGAAAAGTCTTGGAAAGAGGCGACTATAAATCTCAATCAACTCGGATCATCAGCCCCAGGCATCCACTGTCACAAACCGGTGGCTCTCCTTGTAGTGCGCAAGCAGTCGCCCGGCAGATGCCATCGACGGGCCGCGATTGGCGGTTCTGTCCAAGTGGTTGCCGTCGTGAAGCACAATGTTGGCTGCGCGTCCCCGCCGTTCCAGCCGGTCGATCTTGCTTGTCAGCCGCGCCACAATCTTGTCGGTTGAAGGCTCGCTCCAATCCGAAGTCATGGCGTTCCACAGCACCGGAACCATCCCCAGTTCCCGCGCTGCGCCCAGCGTAGCCGGACGGCGCGCGCCAAACGGCGGACGAAAGTAGCGGATTGGTGCGCCGGTAAGTTCCTCCAGCGTCTGGCTGGTCCGGGTCAGTTCCTCCCGGATGCGGCTGACCCCTGTCAGGGCCAGGTTGAGATGGCTCCAGGAGTGATTACCAACCAAATGTCCCGCAGCAACCACGCGCCGCACTAGCGCCGGCTCGGCCTGGGCGTGGCTGCCGACCATGAAAAACGTCGCCCGCACATCGAAGCTGGCCAGAATATCGAGCAGCCGTGGTGTCCATGCCGGGTTGGGGCCATCGTCAAATGTAAGCGCCAGTTCGCCGGGCCGCGCGGGAGCAATCAGCGTAGGCCCGAAGAGCCTGGAGCCTGGCCACATGGCCGCATAAGCGTAGCCGCCCGCCGCCAGCCCAAGTCCGGCCGCTGCTCCAATCCCGGCGTAAAGTCCTTCAAGCATCGCGGAATGCATCCTGCCCTCCAGTGTGACGTGCGAAGGGCAGGAACGGCAACCATGGTGTCCACTCGCTCCTGGCTGCCAACTCGCGAAAGCACCTGCTTGTCGAAATGGGACGCGCGCATTGCATTCCGCCCCGCCTTCGGGCGTATACTCACCCTGTTCGGGTCGCATCCTGGGTAGACGGAGCGGCACTGGAGATAAAAATGAGCCTTACCAACTTCCCCGAAAGCACCAATCCTTCGCCCAACGGCAATCAAATCACAAAAGTCACCATGCCCGCTCTGGCTGAGATGAAGCGCCAGGGCAAGCCCATCTCCGCACTTACCGCCTACGACTACCCAACCTCGCGCCTGGCGGATGAGGCGGGGATCGACTTTATCCTGGTCGGCGACTCGCTGGCCATGGTCGTGCTGGGCCACGAGAACACGCTCTCGGTCACCGTGGACGAGATGCTGCACCACACGCGCGCCGTTCGCCGCGCCGTCCGCCGCGCCCTCATCGTGGCCGATATGCCGTTTGGCAGCTATCACGGCACGATCGAGGAGGGCCTGGCAAACGCCATCCGCTACGTCAAGGAAGCCGGCGCCGAGGCGGTCAAGATCGAGGGGCCGCGCGTTGAGCTGGTTCGCGCCCTCACCGATGCAGAAATTCCCGTCGTCGGCCATCTGGGTCTGACGCCGCAGAGCATTCACCGCATGGGCGGCTACCGCGTGCAGGCCCGCAGCGCCGAGACGGTTCTCCAGCTCAAGGCCGACGCGCTTGCACTGGCCGATGCCGGAGCAGGTGCGATCGTTCTTGAAGGCGTGCCCCGCGAAGTGGCCGCGGCCATTACCGCCGAGCTGCCCGTTCCAACTATCGGCATCGGCGCAGGTCCCGACTGCGACGGCCAGATCCTGGTCTTCCACGATCTGGTGAACCTGACCTTTGCGCCGGCGGCCAAGTTCGTTCGCCGCTACGCCGATGCGGGCGGGCTCATTCGTTCGGCCATTGAACACTACCGCGAAGACGTTGAGCACCGCGCCTTCCCCTCCGACGAGGAGAGCTATCATCTGCCCCAGGCGGCGCGCCAGGCCCTCGACGCTCTGGAAAACGTGAGCGCGCTGCGGAAAGCCTGATGGAAATCCTGCGCACGGTAAGTGAACTCCGCCAGTGGTCCCGAGAAGAACGAAATGATGGCGGCAACACAATCGGACTTGTGCCCACCATGGGCGCTTTGCACGCCGGCCATGCCTCGCTGATTCGCGCGGCTCATGCATCGGTCGGTTTTGTCGCCGTCAGCATCTTCGTCAACCCCACGCAGTTCGGGCCCAACGAGGATTACGCCGTCTATCCGCGCACCTTCGAAGCCGACTGCGCGCTGGCCCAGGCCGAAGGCGCCGACGTGATTTTCGCGCCCACGGTCGAAGAGCTTTATCCCGCCGGAGCGGCCACGTTTGTCGAAGTTGAAGGCCTGAGCAATCGCCTCGATGGCGCTTCCCGTCCCGGCCACTTTCGCGGCGTTTCTACAGTAGTTTCAAAACTGATGATCGCCAGCGAGGCCGACCGCGCCTTTTTCGGCCAGAAGGATGCTGCGCAAGTTTCTGTGTTGCGGCGCATGGTGACCGACCTGCGGCTGGCCACAGAAATCGTGGTCTGCCCCATCGTCCGCGAGCCCGACGGATTGGCCCTCAGCTCCCGCAACCTCTATCTCAACGAATCCGAGCGCACGCAGGCCCTCGCGCTGAGCCGTGTTATTCGGCAGGCCGAGGCCCTGGTCGACGCCGGCGAATGCCGCGCCAGTGTGCTGATTGAAGCCGCGCGGAAAACCTTCGCCGCCGAGCCCGAAATCCGCGTCGATTACATCGAACTGGTCAACTGGGCAACGCTGCAGCCGGCGGAAACGGCAGTTCCCGGCAGCCTCTTCGCTGTGGCTGCATGGGTGGGCGCTACCCGGCTCATCGACAACGCGATTCTGGGCTGAACAGGCCGCGGAAGACTCGGCTATCGCCTCAGAAGTGTCAGGGCACGACTTCAGTAGTGCCGTCAATGCCACACAGCGATGGTGACCTTTAGGCCCTGCGGTCCACTCCTCGGGCACTTCGACATTCGTCCGGTTTTTCCCGGAGTCTCTGAAGCTGCGTTTTTTCCTCTTCCTCGCAATAATCTCGTTGCGGAATTCCACGTCCCGGCTACACTCTGGTAGCCATGCCGGAACTGCCCGACATCGCCGCCTATATCACCGCACTCGAAGCGCGCATTCTCTCGCAACCTCTGGAGCGAGTACGCTTGGGCTCCGTCTTCCTGTTGCGCACCGCCGACCCACCCATCTCGAATGTCGAAGGCCGCACCGTTCGCGAGCTGCGTCGCATCGGCAAGCGCATCGCCATTGGCGTGGAGGGGGACCTGTGGCTGGTGCTGCACCTGATGATCGCCGGCCGGTTGCACTGGAAGCCGCCGCAAGCCAAACTGGCTGGCCGCAATGCCCTCGCCGCCTTCGACTTTGCCTCGGGTTCGCTCGTTCTCACCGAGGCTGGCTCCAAGCGCCGCGCTTCCCTTTACGTTCTTCGCGGCGAAGAAGCTCTCCGCGCCATTGATCCCGGCGGCGTGGAAATCTTCACGACGGACCTCAACGGCTTCCGCGCCGCGCTCACAGTGGAGAACCGCACCCTCAAGCGCGCTCTTACCGACCCCCGCGTCATCAGCGGCGTCGGCAACGCCTACTCCGACGAAATTCTGCACGCCGCCCAACTCTCGCCCATTGCGCTCACCCACAAGCTCAAGCCGGAGGAGTGGGAGCGCCTCTTCGCCGCCACGCGCTCCACTCTCACACTCTGGATGGACCGCTTGCGCGCGGAAGCCGAGAAGGGCTTCCCTGAGAAGGTGACGGCCTTTCGCCCCGAGATGGCCGTTCACGGCCGCTTTGAGCAGCCCTGCCCGCGCTGCGGCCAGAAGGTGCTGCGCATCCGCTATGCCGACAACGAGACCAACTACTGCGCCCGCTGCCAAACCGGCGGCAAGGTCCTCGCCGACCGCAGCCTCTCCCGCCTGCTCGGATCGGACTGGCCGCGAACTCTCGACGAACTGGAAGCCCTCAAGCGCCGCTGACTTCCGCCCTTTCAATTCTCCTTGACACCGCCCCGCCCCCTGCCCGACAGTCAACTGCGCGACTCCATTCCGGCCGGCGATTCCCCCAAATCTCCTTCAACTTCCGGCCCCCTGGAGGCGGATTATTGAATTTTTGAGAGGTTCCACCATGCACCATCTGCACTTCAATCACCTCGCCATTCTGGTTGCCGCCTTGATTCAGTTTTTCCTGGGCGCGCTCTGGTACTCGCTGTTCTTCGCCAAGCCGTGGATGGCTTTGACCGGCCACACGCCTGGCGAAAAACCCAAGGGCGCAGCCGTCGCCATGCTTTCTTCCTTCATTGGCAGCCTGATTCTCTCGTTCATGCTGGCCCATGTTGTGATCTGGTCCGGCGCGGACAGTGTCGGCTGGGGGCTCATCATCGGCTTCATTTGCTGGCTGGGCTTCATCGCAGTGCCGCTCTTCTCTGAGACGATTTATGAGCGCCGGCCCTACAAGCTCCTCGCCATCAACAGCGGCTACTGGCTGGTCGCTCTGCTGGCGAGCGGCGCCCTGCTGGCCGTCTGGCACTAAAGAGGCCGGTCGCCCTTTACAATCGACCCATGAGCAAAGCAGTCGTAGCGACCGCCTCGGCCCCAGCCGCCATTGGACCCTACTCGCAGGGCGTGCGGGTGGGAAGTCTCGTCTTCACCGCCGGCCAGATTGCGCTCGACCCGGCCACCGGGCAAGTGGTCCCGGGCGGCATCAACGAGCAGACCACCCGGGTCCTCGAAAACCTCAAGGCCATTCTGGAAGCATCCGGCTCCAGCCTCGCCCGGAGCGTCAAGGCGACCGTCTTTTTGAAGGACTTCAACGACTTTGCCGCCATGAACGCGGTCTACGGCGCCTATCTCGGCCCGGAAGGCGTTGCGCCCCCGGCCAGGACAACGGTTGAAGTCTCGCGCCTGCCCAAGGACGTGCTGGTCGAGATCGAGCTGGTTGCCGAGGTTTGAGTCTGGAGACCGTTCGCCGTCCCCGGGCATCCAACCGGTGTAAGGTCCCACGGCAAACGCAGGAGGTTCCTCATGAGCGAAGCGGTCGGCAAGCCCGAGACGCCCGAGAAAATTGTGCGCACGGAAGCCGAATGGCGCGCCCAACTCACCCCGCAGCAGTACCAGATTCTGCGCGAGAAAGCCACTGAACGTGCCTTCTCGGGCGCCCTCACCCAGAATCACGAGACCGGCGATTACCATTGCGCCGGCTGCGGAGCGCTCCTGTTCGTCAGCGGGGCCAAGTTCGACTCCGGCTGCGGCTGGCCCAGCTTCAAGCTGCCCGCCGAGTCCAAGGCTGTCGCCGAGCACGAGGACCGGAGCTTCGGCATGAGCCGCGTCGAGGTGACCTGTGCGCGCTGCGGCGGCCACCTCGGGCACGTCTTTCCCGACGGCCCCCGGCCCACAGGCCTGCGCTATTGCATCAACTCCGCTTCACTCACCTTCGAACGGGCAAAGTAGGGCATCCTGGCGCTATACTCTGGCTCCATGGTTCATTCGAACGTTCGCTTCAAGTCTGTGTTCCTGTTCGCCTTTGCCTGCATCGGCTGTTGCTGCCTTGCGCAATCCCAGATTACTCAGGAAGACCAGCCGCTCGACCAGCAGTTGCAGGCCATTGCCCAGGCCCATCTCGGTCACGTGGCCCTCTACGCGCACAACCTCAAGACCGGCCAGACCGCCACGTTCGATCCGGACGAGCCGGTCAAGACCGCTTCGGTCATCAAGCTCGGCATCCTGCTCGATGCCGCGGAGGAGATTCGCGCCGGCCATGCCACGCTCGACGAGCGCCTGGTGCTCAGCCGACAAAATCAGGTGGAGGGCTCCGGCGTACTGGGCCAGCTCACCGCGCCGCTCTCGCTCACCCTTGGCGACACGCTTACGCTGATGGTCGTCCTCAGCGACAACACCGCCACCAATATGGCCATCGACCGCCTCGGCCTGGCCCACATCAACGCCACCCTGCGCGCCGCCGGCCTGAAGCAAACCGTACTCTATAAAAAGGTCTACGTTCCAGCGCAGGGACCGCAGCCCGCTGACCAACCGCGTTTTGGCCTCGGCAAAACCACCGCCCGGGAGATGGCCTCGATCATGGAGAGGCTGGCGACATGCCAACTGTCACTCGACCCCGCCGGTCCCCTACCCGCCGACGGCCCCCTCTGCGGCGCCCTGTTGCACATGCTGCGCAATCAGCAGGATCGCGACAGCTTGCCCCGCTACCTCGAATCGCTCGACACTAGCGAGCACGGCTCGGCCATCGCCAACAAAACCGGCGCATTGGACCAGGTGCGCAACGATGTGGCGCTGATTTCGACCAAAGAGGGGCCGGTGGTGATGGCCGCCTTTACCTGGGAGAATGCCGATCAGCGCTGGACCGGCGACAACGAAGCCGAACAAACCCTGGGCAAACTGGCCGCGGCCATCGTCCGCCGCTGGTCTCCCGCCGGCCTTGATGCCGCCGCGTTCCCCTGGGAAAATCCCCTCGCTGCTCCCCAGGTGGCAAAGCAGCCGTAATCCGTCCGCAAGGCACAACAAAACCCCGTCCGGCCGGGACGGGGTTCGTGTCGAGCCCTGAACTTGGTTCTGCATCAGCCGGAGCAAAGCCCGGCAAAAGCGGTAGCCGTTGGCTTTTACGCCTTGGCGATCTTGCCGCTCTTGATGCAGCTCGTGCAAACTCTGATCCGCTTGGCATTGCCATTGACCAGCGCCTTCACCGCCTGCAAATTCACGCTCCAGCGCCGCCGGGTGATGTTGTGCGCGTGAGAGATGTTGTTGCCGAATTGCGGACCTTTCCCGCAGATGTCGCATACCTGTGCCATGACGTTGCTCCAGACTTTGGTGTTTCGTGCCGCCGGGAAAAGCCGCATCTGAGCGCCAATCGAACGCGCCCAATCCAGGCCTTTCCAACGGGGCGGCCAGCGGGGCACGTGTAGACACACGCCACCGGCGGCTTACCGAATCTCCAGTATACGCGGAATCCGCCTCCAAGCCAAGGTGCGCTCTTCCCCATGGGCTTGAAGGGTCGATGAGCCTGAACCGTGAGGCCGTTGCGAGCTCTTCCGCCTGCAATCAGTGGCCTCTGGCCCTTATTCATAGCGCAACGCTTCTACCGGCTCCACACGCATCGCCGCCCGCGCCGGAATCAGCGTAGCCGCCAGCGCCACCATGCCCAGCAGAACTACCACACCCACAAATGCCGCCGGATCGTGAGGACCGACGCCAAACAACAGACTCTTGATCAACCGCGCCAGCGCCAGTGCCGCGGCCAGTCCCACAACCCCGCCCAGCACGATCAGCCGCACGCCCTCGCCCGCAATCAGCCGCAGAATATCCAGCCGGGTCGCTCCCAGCGCCATCCTCACTCCAATTTCCTGAGTGCGCTGCGCGGCCACAAACGAAATCACCCCGTACAGCCCGATCACCGCCATCAGCAATCCGCAACAGGCAAAGAAGCCCAGGAGCGCCGTCTCAAACCGCGGACCGTCGGCAAGCTTGCTCACGTCCTGCGAGAGCGTCCCGATCTCGACCGGCGCGATGGGGTCGATTTGCGCAACCTGGGTCCGCACCCATGGAGCCACGACCGACGCCGGAAGGCTGCTTTCGAGAAGAAAAAAGTGATGGTTGTCCCAGGATTCCGGGTGGTGGCTGCTTCTCAGTTCGTAAAGCTCCGGATCGTCCTGGCCCGCGAGCCCCGCGTTCTTCACGTTTCCCGCCACGCCGACCACCGTGAAGACCGGGCCGTCCAGCACAAAATACGGCCGGTAGTTCGCGAACTGGATGTGTTGTCCAAGAGCGTTTCCCTGCGGAAAGAGGCGCGCGGCCAGCAGTTTGCTCAGGATGATGAAGTCGCCGCTTGCACTCCGCTCTTCCTCGGTAAAGCCCCTTCCTTCGACGATTGGAATCTGCAGAACTCGAAAATAATCGGGCGTAACCATGCGGATCACCACGGTCCCGCCAGTTCCCGCCGCGGTCCGCGGCCTGCCGGCAACGAAGATATCCGGATAGCGCGTTCCGCCATGCCAACTATTTGCGTCCGGTGGAAGCGAGTTGCTCATGCCCACCGCTGTCACCCCCGGCAAGCGGCGGAAAGCGGCTTCAGCGCGCAGATAGAAGTCCATGTATGCGCGCACGTTTGGGTAGCGCTCCCAATTCAGCGGGACATGCACCGTGAGCACGTTGCGTGTTTGCATTCCCAGGTTCTGTTGCTCCAGATTCCAGAAGCTCTTTACCAGCAGGCTCGCGCTCGAAAGCAGCACCACGCTGATGGCAATTTGCGCGGCCACCAGTAAGCGCCGCAGCCGGGCCTGCGCGCCTGACCTGGTTGCACGTGCAGCCAGTGCGGTTGCGCTCGGCCTTTGACTCGCCGGCAGTATGCCGAAGAGGACCGCGCAGATCAGTGAGACGGCCACGGTGAAAAGGATGATGCGCAGATCGAGCCTCGCCTGGGCCAGGAAAGGCACGCCGGTTGGGGCGATTGCGATAAAAACGCGCAGCAGAATCTCCGCCAGCACGCAGCCTCCCGCAGCGCCGAAAAGGGCCAGCAGGAATGCCTCCGTGAGTGTTTGCCGGATGAGCCTGCCACGGTTCGCTCCGAGAGCCGAGCGCACCGCCAACTCCCGCTCCCTGGCCGCGCCCCGCGCCGAAAACAGGCTCGCCACGTTGGCGCAGGCGATCAGCAAAACGGCCAGCACGGCGCCCAGCAGTGTCCAGGCGACCTTGTACACATCCTGCATCTGGCGGTCGCGGATCGAGCGTACCTGCAGTTTGAATTCCTGTCGAAACTCCGCCGGAATCCACTGTTGCGTATGCAGAAACAGGGGCTGCATCTCCTGCTGCGCCTGTTCGACGCTCACCCCCGGCTTGAGCCGCGCAAAGGCCCACATCGGGTAGCCGATACCGCTATTCACCGTGTGCTGCGCGGCCACGTCCATCGCCGCCGGAGTCACGATGTCCGTCGCCTGCAGCCGGGGCATTTCAAATTCTCGGGGAAGCACCCCGACAATGCGGAACGGGTGCTCGTCGATGTCGATGATCTTGCCCAGCACGCCCGGATCGCGGTTGTAGCGGCTGAGCCACAGGCCATCGGAGATGAGCGCCACTTTGGGTCCGTTCGGCAGATCCTCCTCGGGAAGAAAGTTGCGCCCCAGCTCAGGCGAAACGCCAAGCGTAGGCAGAAAACTCTCCGCCACTTGCGCGCATTTCAGGTGCACCGGGTTCGTCTCGTTCAAGTTGCAATCGCTCACGCCGCGCTCGAATGTGACGGACTCGAATGGCTTTTGATTGTCCCGCCACTCGTAGAAGAATGCCCCCAGCGTGAACTCCTGCTTTTCCAGCGACTGCACCAGGCCGAACGACACCAGCCGGTCGTCGTGCGCATAAGGCAGGCTGCGAAACAGAATCCGGTCCACCACGCTGAAAACCGCTGTCGTCGCGCCGATTCCCAACGCCAGCGTGGCAATCACGGTAATGGCGAACAGCGGATTGCGCTTGAATCCGCGCAGCGCGTAACGCACATCCTGCGCCACCGTTCCCAACCACCAGCCGGGCCTCTGCCGATGGCACTCCTCCCGCGTCCGCTCCACGCCGCCGAACTCAACCAGCGCACGCCGCCGCGCCTCATCGGACGTCATGCCGGCAGCGATGTTGGCCTCAATCGACCGCTCCACGTGAAACTGGAGCTCTTCGTCCAGTTCGCTCTGCCGCCCGCGGCGCCGCAAAGTCTGCCTGACCAGAAAACGCATCCGTGTCAGCCATTCCCTCATCATGCCGATGCCTCCGGAATCCTCCCCAGCACCAGGCCAACCGCCGCGGACAGCCGCTCCCAGGTTGCCAGTTCCGTTTCCAGTTGCTTCCTGCCGGTTGCCGTCAACGCGTAGAACTTGGCCCGCCGGTTGTTCTCCGAGTTGCCCCAATCGGCCCTGATCCACCCCTTGTACTCCAGCCGGTGCAGCGCCGGATAGAGCGACCCCTGGCCAATCTGAAGCACATCCTGTGAAACCTGCTGAATGCGCTGTGCAACCCCCCAGCCGTGCATCGGCCCCGGTACCAGCGTCTGCAGAATCAGCAGGTCCAGCGTCCCTTGCAACAGATCAGTGGATGGCGGCATACTGCTCCCCTCGATGTTCGACAATAGATTGACTCCATCTCTTGTCGATTGTCAAGGGGAAAAATGCCATTCCAGGATCAAGGCGAGCTTTATGGACGGCGGAGGGCCTCAACTTTGTAATAGGGCACGACTTAGTTGATCCGGCCCCCAAATAGGAGCACAGTGCCCCATCCATTTCGCAGGCTTTATCGCGAAATGGGTGGGAAGGCGCAGCACTCTTTAAGGGCGCTATCAATAGTCGTGCCGAAAGCAGCCTGGAAAGAACGTGGCCTTTAGGTCCTGCGTCGCTTTGTTTCGAACTTTCCCCATCGCCCTTGCCTTTGTACCGCAGTCTATCCAGTTCGATAGAAGAGCAGTTCGCCGGTTTGCGGACACGTGCCGAGACTTCGTCGCGGCTTTATTGCGTCTCGTGGCCGGGCCGGGCAACCTGGTACATCTCCGCCGCGATCCGGTCGAACAAAGCCCACCCGTCCGCACCTTCGACGTAGACATTGAAGTGCGACCGTCCCGGCAGGAACGTGAAATGCGAATCGCCGCCGAGCCGGTTGAGCGCCGACTCCAGGCTGTGCGCCGCCCCATCCAGATAGAAGGTGTCGTCCGTGCCCACGATGAGATGAATCTTGCCCCGGAGATCGTCACCAATGGCCTTCCAGTTGTCATTCAAAAATTCGACGATGTCGTAATGGCTGCGCCAATAACTGGCAACCGCAGGGTCGATTTCACCCGTCGTGCGGTCGAACAAGCGCTCCGGCCGGCCATCGGCTGCGCGCGGAGAAAAGACCCATTCAAAGGAAGCGAGCTGGCCGCCGTACTCCCCAAGCACTGATTCGAGACTGGCAAGCTGCTGCATGGTGGCGCGCGCCTGACCATGGTCGCGCAGGATCGGAGTCGGCGCGCCGTCCGGGCCCCGATAGAAGTTAGCGTGCGGAGCGTACAGATCGATGGTGCTGAAGAAATGAAAGTCGCTGGGGTCGGGCGAAGTCGACCACGTGCCTCCGAAGACTTTTGGATAGTGCGTCTGAAGCCACAGCGTTGCCCAACCTCCCGAAGAATGTCCCTGCAGGAAGCGGCCGGAAGTGCGCGCGTCCATGCGATAGGCAGCCTCGATACTGGGAATCAGTTCGCTGGTCAAAGCCGTTCCCCATGGCCCGTTATTCACGGAATCGGCGAATTCGTGGGTCCCGGTCGGACTGCTTTCGTCCAGCAATACCCAGATCATCTCCGGCATGTGCCCTTGTTTCATGCGGTCGAAGAGTAGAGGAGCGTAGCGCCCACGCAAACCCTGGAGCGTGCCTCCGAACCCATGGGTGAAATACACCGTGGGGTAACTCTCATTCGGGTGGTTGTTATAGCTGGGAGGAAGCAGTACCCATCCCCTCATATGGATTGCGCGGCCCCAGAAGCGCGTCAGCGCGGGACTTACAAAATCCAGCGGCTTCAAAGCAGAAATCACGTCGGACCGCTGGACCAACGGGTCGGCAGGTTCGGGAACCACTTGCGACAGCGTAAGTGTGGGAGAGCTATCGAACGGAAGAGTTACTGACATGGGAGCGCTGACCAGGTCGCCCGGCTCGCGGCCATCGTAATTGTAACTATGGTGCACATCGAGTACAGCCTGGACCCGATAACTCCCGGCCGCAGCTCGTGAAAGTGGCTTTGGAAACGCAAGGTCATCCGCATCGATATCGATCGACTCACCCGGTGCAAGATGGGACACTTCTTTCGCGGCCACGTAGACGCTCTCCGGCGACATCATGTTGATGTCTACGGCGGAGCTATCACCGGAAGGCGGCGCAACAAACAGCAGCAGCCGCCCTGAAACCGTCGCAGGGAAAGAACTGTCGAGGGCAACGTGGAAGATCGCATGTTGGGGTGTCCGGGCGGTTGCTTGCGCATGCAAGGCGGCATACGCACACAGCAGCATCGCAACCAGCGCGACCTCGCGTGCGCGTAAACGGAGCGTCTTGAAGTGATAACCAATCCCGTTCAATCGCGTACATATCCTTTCTCTGCCATGCGCGCAGTCAGGCAGCGAAAAGCCTGGTCAGAAACCGGCCCTCCGCCATTGGCCGACACAAAGCGATTGTAGAAGTTGAACAGCGCGCAAGCTGCGACCGCGCAGAAGATCAACATGTCAAGTAGGATGTACATCCCCCGGACAAACAAGGGAAGCCGGGCCGAAACGAATGCTACAGACGCACCCATGTCGCGTCTACCACCCTTCGATGGAGGAACTCATTCATCCGAGCCTCCCGTTCCGGCGACCCAACCCAGTCGCCCCCCACACCAAGAGATGATTGCCGCGAACCACGACCCGGATGCATTACCCTCATAGATTAGGTTGCAAACGGTCAGGGACGGCATCTTGCGCATAGTTCTTTCGAATATCGGCACCTACGGCGACACCAATCCGTTGATCGCCATTGCATTGGAACTCAAGCGGCGTGGACACGTGCCGGTGATGGCGCTGCCGGCCGTCTATGAGCCAAAAATCCGGCCCCTGGGCCTGGAATTTCACGCCGTCCGCCCGGATATCGACCCCACCAACACCATCCTGGTGGAGATGATCTACGACGTGAAAAAGGGCACGGAGCGCGGCCTCCGCGAGTTCCTGTTCCCCGCGCTGCGCCAGACCTATGACGATCTGCTCGACGCCGCCTCCAAACCCGAGCGCGCCGATCTGCTGCTCTTGGGCGAACTGAACTACGCCGGCCCGCTGGTGGCCGAGGTGACTGGAATCCCCTGGGCCAGCTACGTGCTCGCTCCGCTCTCGTTCTTCTCCGCCTTCGACCCGCCGGTGCTGCCCATGTATCCACGTTTGGCGCGTGCGGACAAGGCGGTACCGGGGCTGGGCCGGGTGATTCGGCGTCTGGCCCGGTTCGTCAGCCGCAACTGGCCTGAGCCCATCTACGGACTGCGCCGTGAACTCGGACTGCCCAGGGGCGCGAATCCGCTCTTCGACGCCAAACACTCGCCCTACCTGGTGCTGGCCCTGTTTTCGCGCCTGCTGGGCACCGAGCAGAAGGACTGGCCGGAACACACCAAAATTACCGGCTTCTGCTACTACGACGCGGACGCCGGAAACCAGGCCCTTCCGCCGAATCTCGAGAAGTTTCTTGCCGCGGGACCTCCTCCGGTCGTGTTTATTCGCGCGGTGCTACTGATTGGCACCGATCCGCGCAACCGCCCCCGGCAGGAGTTGCCGGATTCGATCTGCGTGGCCGAATATGCGCCCTACTCCGCCCTGTTTTCGCGTTCCTCGCTGGTGGTGCATCAGGGCGGCGTGGGGACCACCGCGCAATGCATGCGAGCAGGCAAGCCGATGCTGATCATGCCCTACTCGCACGACCAGCCGGACAACGGCCGGAGAATGCAGCGACTGAAGGTGGCGCGAGTGATCCAGCGCATCAACTACACGCCGCTGCGTGTGGCGCGCAAGCTGAAAGCGATGCTGGACGAGCCCCGGCTGGCATTGCGGGCCCAGAGCGTCGCCGGCCAGTTGGCGCGCGAAGACGGGGTGCGCGTGGCCTGCAATGCGCTTGAGGAACTCGCCCGGCGTACGCGCAAGCCCTAGGGAACCTACCCAAGCCAATTGTTTTCAATTCACTACAGTTTTTGTGTGCGCTGCACGGCGCGGACCCCGGCAACACGGCGGATTCCCAGGACCATGCGGTTCAAGTGGCGCAGGTCCTCGGCCTCCACCACGAACTCGACAATGGCTTCGCCGTTCTCGTCGCGCCGGATATCGACGCCGCGAATATTAGTGTTGTCGTCGGAGATGACGGCGGTCAACTCCTTCAACATGCCGGCGCGGTCGTCGCAGAAAATAGTGATTTTGACCGGGTAGCGCTGCGGCCGGCCGGCGGACTGGTCGCCAACCCGGGACCACTCGACGGCGATGCGGCGGTCGCTCTCGTAAAGCAGATTCTGCACGTTGGGGCAACTGCGCGCGTGGACGGCCACGCCCTTGCCGCGCGTCACATAACCGACAATCTCCTCGCCGCGAATGGGGTTGCAACAGCGCGCGCGATACACCAGCAAGTCGTTCTGACCTTCCACTTGCAGCGAGTCGGAACCTGTCAGGTGGAGCTTGCGCACCGCATCGGACATCGCCGATTCGACCGTGCCTGGCTTCGTGTCGGAAGGGGTCTCGGGCTCCGGCTGGTTGTTGTAGCCGGGAGCCAGCTTGTTCAGAATCTGATGCGCGGTGTGTTTGCCCTGCCCCAGCGTGGCCAGCAGGTCTGCAGCCGTGGCCACCCCGTATTCATTGGCGATGCGGCCCAGATCCTGGTCGTCAATCTGGCTCATCGGCACCTTGAACTTGCGCGCCTCCCGCTCCAGCAGCTTGCGGCCAATCTCCACGGCGCGCCTGCGCTGGTCCTCATTGAGCCAGTGCTTGATCTTGTTGCGCGCGCGCGGGCTCTTGACGAAGGTGAGCCAGTCGCGGCTGGGCTTGTGATCCTTCTGGGTCACCACCTCCACAATGTCGCCGGTGCGGAGCTTGGTGCGCAGCGGCACCATGCGCCCGTTCACCTTGGCGCCCACGCAGGTGTGGCCCACCTCGGTGTGAATGGTGTAGGCAAAGTCGATAGGCGTGCCGTCGGCCGGAACCACCACCACCTTCCCCTTGGGCGTGAAGGTGTACACCTCGTCAGGATAGAGGTCCATCTTCAGGCTGGAGAGAAACTCGTTGGGGTCGGTCATCTCCTTCTGCCACTCGACAAGCTGCCGGATCCAGTTCAGCCGCTCCTCGTCGCGGGCCGTCACCGCTGCGCCCCCGCCGGCCTTGTACTTCCAGTGCGCGGCGATGCCTTCCTCCGCGATGCGGTGCATCTCCTCCGTGCGGATCTGCACCTCGAACTGGTGGCCGCCCTCGCCGATCACCGTCGTGTGCAGCGACTGATAGCGGTTGGCGCGAGGAATGGCAATAAAGTCCTTAATGCGACCCGGCACCGGGCGCCACAGGGTGTGGATCAGGCCAAAAACGGCGTAACAGGCGGCCACGTCCTGGGTGATGACGCGGACGGCCAGCAGGTCATAAACCTGGTCGAACGAGACCTTGGAGCGCTGCTGCTTTTGAAAAATGGAATAAATGCGCTTGATGCGCCACTCGACCCTGGCCTCGATGTTGTTCTCTCTCAGTTGGTCGATGAGCGTGTCTTCCACGCCGCGCAAAAACTGCTCACCCTCGATGCGGCGCGACTCCACGGCCGCCGCAACCTGCTCATAACTGATCGGATCGGTATAGCGAAAGGCCAGATCCTCAAGCTCGCCGCGAACCTTGCCCATGCCCAGCCTGTGAGCCAGTGGCGCGTAGATGTCCAGCGTCTCGCGGGCAATGGCCTCTTGCCGGTCGGGCTGCAGGTGCTCCAGCGTCCGCATGTTGTGCAGCCGGTCGGCCAGTTTGATCAGCACAACACGCACGTCCGACACCATGGCCAGCAGCATCTTGCGCACATTTTCCGCCTGCCGGTCTTCGCGATTGGCAAACTGGATCTTGTCGATCTTGGTGACGCCCTCGACAATGTGGGCCACCTGCTCGCCGAAGCCGGCCGCAATCTCCTCGTTCGTCGCGGGCGTGTCCTCCACCGAGTCGTGCAGAAGGCCCGCGGAGATGGCTGTCGCGTCCATCTTCATCTCCGCCAGAACCTCGGCTACTTCAAGAGGATGAATGATGTACGGTTCGCCCGAGGCCCGCATCTGCCCCTTATGGTGCTGGACGCAGAATTCCCATGCTTTGCGGATAAGTACGATGTCTTCGCTGGGGCGATTGGCCTGCACCTGGCGCAGCAGTGCCTCAAAACGCTGGTCAATCATGTCCTGGTCAGCACCGTGCACCGCAGACTTGGTCTTCGGAGTGGAAGGGGAGGTTGCGCCGGGAACCTCTGCCGGTGCCGTCTGCCGGACAGTCGCCATGCTTCATTATAGGCCGCAAACGTTTGCTGCGCATGAAGAAGGCACCAGCGGGAGGGCGTACCCCATTTGCGGGGAAGAACTGACCCGCAATGAGCGAGGTGAAATTGAAAACTGCGAGATGCTTATCATTCCATTAAACTTAGCCGGGATCCATCGCGAAAGGAAGCGTGCGACACGCGCCAATTTCCCGAGGCGATTCGAGCTCACGCCATCCCGCACTCGACGGCGAGCTACCCACCCCCAGGCACATAAAGATCTCCCATACTTCCAAGAAACAGGATTTTCTTTTGACCCTGTTTGTCGACCATGACTTTTAGTCCCAGCGTCTTTGCTGGCCCACGAGAGATGAACTGCGCCCTCGTTGCCGCCCGCCAACAAGCTGTCTCGCCAACTCCGGGCAGCGGCGGCTAACCCGCTGCCTTTGTTCCCTCAAGTTGTTGCCATTCCGTCTTGAACTTTCGAGCCACTCCAACATCGAAGACCCTGTTTCTTGTCACGAAGTATTGAGAGTCGAACTATTAGTCAGAGCGCATGACTCGATACCAGATTGAGACAAGCTGAAATGGTACCGCTTATGGACGTCGTTCTCCCCTATCGTGTGAAGTAATTCGACTTAGATTGCAGAATGAAAATTTATACGCTTTATGCAATCAAATGTTAGTCGTTCCCACTTTGGATCGTCAGTGTTTATGCGCTCTCTGGAGTGTGTTGGCCGTCACATCCCATGTACCTGACAAAAGGAGTAAAGTCCGCTTCGGACTAGAGGTCCAGAACTGAGGAACTTATGTTGAAACGCCTCTTAGTTACAGTTATGTCCGCGGCACTCGCCGTAGGCATGAGCTACGCAGATCAATCCAAGGCAAAAGTAACCATTCCCGTGAACAAAACTCCGGCCACCAGTGGCAAGCAGATGTATGCCAACTACTGCGCGCCGTGTCACGCCGTCGATGGCAGAGGTCATGGCCCGGTAGCTACCGCGCTTAAGACGCCGCCAACCGATTTGACGGCGTTGAGCAGGAACAATCGCGGAAAATTCCCCGATACGCATATCGTCAGTGTGCTGCAGAACGGGTCCGATATCCCGTCGCACGGCACGGCAGAGATGCCCGTATGGGGGCCGATCCTTGGTAAGATGAACGTGACTAACCCGCAGGACCGGCTGCTCAGAGTGAGTAATCTGAGCCGCTACCTGGAAACCCTCCAGGCCAAGTAGGGGCCGGCGGCGCATCTGCTCCGGCTACAAGGAGCTTATGACCAAGCCGCGTACCCCCCGTCCTGTTACGAACCAGAAGGCGCCCAAAGCCGCCAGGCCCGAGGCGCCTTTTGAACGAATTCACAAAAACCCTCCCCCGGCGCGGCGGCAGGAAAGCCGCGATTCCCAGGCAAAACCGTATCCAGGCGCCAAAGCTACCCGCGTGGAACGCCCGGCAGCCCGCCCTCAAGGCCGCCCTCAAATTCATCCTCAGACTCATCCGGAAGCCCATTCTGAAACCCATGTTGGGGCCCGCATCACCCGCCGCGCCGCCGACCGTCTGCGTGCTGGCCATCTGTGGGTCTACGCCTCCGACATTGAGTCCCTTGAACTTCCGCAGCCAGCGTTGCCGGAAGGCGAGTCTCCCGCATTGTTGCCCGTGGCCGACCAGCGCGGATTGCTTTTGGGAACAGCGCTTTACAGTCCCACATCGCAGATTGCGCTGCGCCTGGTGTCGCGCGAGGCGATCGACAACGCAGGATGGCTGGAGTTGCTCGAAACCCGGCTGCGCGCGTCGATTGGCCGTCGCAAGCCGTGGCTCGATGAGCGGACCGACGCATGCCGGTTGTGTTTCAGCGAGGCCGACGAATTGCCCGGCCTGGTCGTAGACAAGTACGGCGACCTGGTGATTCTCCAACTGTTGGCCAAGGGACTGGACTCGGCTGCAGTGCGGGAGCGGTGCGTGCGCGTGCTGCGCGAAGAACTGTCTCCGGCGGCCATTCTGGAACGGCCCGATCCGCGGGTCCGCGAGCTGGAAGGACTGGCTGCGCCCAATCCAGCGCCACTTTGGACCGTCGATGCAGCCACACTGTCCGCCAGTACAGAATTCCGGCTCAACGGCCTCCGGTTCCACTACGACGCCAACTCCGGGCAGAAAACCGGAGCCTTCCTCGACCAGCGGGCCAACTACGCCGCCGTCGCGGAGTGGGCGCGCAAGCTGGGCGCGGCCAGCGGTAAGGCAGCCGGACGCGCTCTCGACGTCTGCTGCTACCAGGGCGGGTTTGCCCTGCACCTGGCGCAGGTCTCCAGCCACGTCACGGGACTGGATTCCTCTCGCGCCTCCCTCGAAGTGGCGGAGCGCAACCTCGTGACCAACCGCGATGTCTTAACCGCACAAGTTGATTGGGTCGAAGCGGACGCCTTCGAAGCCTTGCGTGGCTGGTCGGATACAGGCGAAAAGTTCGATACCATCGTGCTTGACCCGCCGGCCTTCGCCAAGAGCCAGCGTGCCGTCGAAAGCGCTTTGCGCGGCTACAAGGAACTGAACTTGAGAGCCCTCAAGATGATGCAGTCGGGGGGCCTGCTGGTGACCTGCTCCTGCTCGCACCATGTGGGCTGGACGGATCTCGAGGCCAGTGTGTCCTCGGCCGCCATCGATGCGCACCGGCGCGTCAGGTTGCTCGAACGCCGCGGCGCTGCTCTCGACCACCCGGTAGTGCTGAACCTGCCCGAAACCGAGTACCTGAAGTGCCTGGTGCTGCAGGTGGAGTAGTCAGGCGCGAACGCTGCCCCGGTTTCTCCTTGGGTCGCCCGAGAGACCGGCCAACCAGTCGCTCAGTTTCAGCAACCAGGATTTGAGCAAGTTGGGATTGCGTGGCGCGTCGGATGCGATCGGCCGCGCCGCAGCGCTTGTGGCCTGCCGCAACTGGGCCATGGTGTCCCGCACCAGCGCGCGCAGCGACTCGGCCTCGAAGGTGCAGGAGCGCAGGTAAGCGGAAATCGTAAGCCCGGCCTCCGTGGCGCGTTGTCGCAGTTGCGCGCATTCGGCCTCGCTCAGTCGGATCGTAATACTGGCGCATTTCAGATCGCGCCCCAACGCAAAATGGGTGGCTTCCGGCTGCATGTTTGCGCTGTTCCGTGACGCCGCCTGCGAAACTGCCTGTAAATCGGCCGAAAATGCCTCCGGTCGCGGGACTGGGCTGCCAGTTGGGACGCGAGCCGGCGCTTGAGCGGTCTCCCGATAAGCCTCCGGACTGGGCGGTCCGGTGAGCGAGTCGTCTGTCGGGCTGGCAGAGTGGTAACGCACGTGGGTTCGCAACGCATGTTCGTAACTCAGGGTCGCCACGTCGTCGGCCAGCTCGTGGTCGTCCCACAGGGAGGGGTTCTTTGCGGCCGGTGCAGCAAGCGCGGCCAGCAGACCCGCAAAACTAGGCGAGTTGGGGGCGGGCGCGCGTGCTGGGGCGGGTTGCTGCATGGCCTGGAGCATATCGCAAGGCCCGGCGCCAAGTGTGAGGAATTTCCCATCGAACGGGCTGATCGCATTCCAAAATAGAACACGCCCGTCGCCATTCCCGAAATGAACTGTTCTCAGGAACTCCGCCGGAGATCGCGAGGCGCAGTGGACCGCTGACGCGCGAAGCAGCTCAGGCGCAAGCCTCTTCGAATGCCTCGGGGTCGGGAAGCACGCGCCCGGGCAGGCGCAGCAGCTGAGTGGCCGCCTCGGCAGTCATGGGACGCGCCATCAGGAAGCCCTGCCCGTAGCGGCAGCCCATCTGCCGCAGCAGGCGATATTGTTCGCGCGTTTCAATGCCCTCGGCAACCACGTCCATGCCTAGCACCCGCGCCAGTTCGATGATGGTGCGAACGATCTGCAGCGGTTGATCGCCCTCGGTCATGCGGCCCACGAAGGACCGGTCGATCTTGAGCACATCGAATGGGAAAGAATGCAGGTGATTGAGCGAGCTGTAGCCGGTGCCAAAGTCGTCCATCAGCAGGGAGACGCCCAGCTTGCGCAGGCTGCCCAGAACCTGGAGGGCGGTACCCATGTTGGGAATGAGGCTGGATTCGGTCATTTCCAGGCCCAGTTGGTGGCTGGAGATGCCGGATTGCAACAGCAGGGCCTCCACGTGGTCTGCCAGCCCCGTGCGCGAAAACTGGCGCGCGGAGAGGTTGACGCAAACCCGCAGCGAGCTGTGGCGGGAGTCCTCCTGGCACCACTTCTGGATCTGGTTGCAGGCCTCGGCGAGTCCCCAGTCGCCGATGGGCAGGATGAGCCCGCACTCTTCGGCCAGGGGAATGAACTCCATGGGGGAAATCAGACCGCGCTCGGGATGGTCCCAGCGGATCAGGGCTTCGAGTCCCACAATTCTACGCGTCGAAAGCTCGACCTCCGGCTGGTAATAGAGCACAAACTGGTGCTGTTCGAGCGCGTGGCGCAGATCGGGCCGGCGCGGCCAGGCTTCCTTCTCCGCAGCCGTAGCCCTTGAGCGCCGCACCCCGTTCCCGCTGCTGGTTTTGCGCAACCGGCGCAGTTCCAACTGGCTTGCGACCATGTCGGCCAGGCTCTCCAGCATGCGCAGCGCGTCAGGAGGCAAACTCTTGTAAGGCTTGCGACGGAAAATGGTCAGAACTCCAAGGATCTTTCCCTCGCTGGAGCGCACCGGCACACTGCAAAACGAAGCCATACCCAGATGCTTCAGCCGCGGCATCAGCATCTCGCACTGAGGATGTTTGGTCACGTCCGGAACGTTGGCTGGACCGTCCTCGCCAAGCACCAAGTTGAAGATCGAGTTATTGCGCGGCAACTCTCGAACCGTCTGGCCCAGGCAGGATTTCATCCACACCCGGCTCTCGTCGGCGAAGGCGATGGTGGCCGCATCGGCATGAAAGTATTCGGCTGCCAGGCGCGTGATGGCATCATAGCTGGGCTCGGGCAAGGTATCCAGAATTTCAGTGGAGATGAGCGCGGCCAGCCGTGCTTCCTCCTGCTGCCGATCGATTCCGCCTATTTCCAACTCCGTATTTGGCATCTCGACTCCCTGTCCCGCCGCACCCACGGCAGCGTGCAATTGCAGCCAGTGAAAGCCAGCCCTCTGTGCGCATCCCAGACAGGCAGATGAAGATTGCCAGTTCCGCCCCGCGTTTTGCTCTGCGCGGTTACGACCACTGCCAGGAACCTCATCAGGATTGCTGCACAGGCATTCCACCTCCCTTATCGGAAATGTTCCCAACGCACAACAGGTTACTGCAGACCCCACCCAAGGAGGTTACGCGTGGGCGACACCGGGGTACCCAACCCGTCTGCGAGATACTACTTTCGTGCGGCAGTCTGTCCGGTTTCCGTCCAAAGGAACGTCAGTTCGTCGGCGTTGTCCTGGATTTGCTGTTCCACGCTGACCCCAGCGGAGTGCCCGCCGGACAAGCTGTAATGCAGCAGGATCGGCCGCCCGCTGGACGAGGCCGACTGTAAAAGAGGCGTCATCTTGCGGGCGTGGAGCGGGTCCACACGGGTATCGCTGTCCCCGGTAAAGAACATCACCGCCGGGTAAGCTGTGCCGGGTTTCACATTGTGGTACGGGGAGTACTTGAGCAGATAGAAGAACTGCTTTTCTTTCTCTGCCGAACCGTATTCGGTCGTCCAGTGCGGACCCTGGAGAAACTTCTGGTAGCGAAGCATGTCCAGCAGGGGATAACCGCAAAACACCGCCGAGAAGAGCTCCGGACGCTGTGTAATCGACGCACCCATCAGCAGTCCCCCATTGGAGCGGCCGGTAATGGCGAAGTGCTGAGGCGAGGTGTACTTGCTGGCGATCAAGTACTCGGCTGCGGCAAACCAGTCGTCGAAAACGTTCTGTTTTTTCTCGAACATGGCCTGTTCGTGCCAGTGCTCGCCGTACTCGCCGCCCCCGCGCAGGTTCGGCACCGCGAACCAGCCTCCTTGCTCAAGCCACCACGCATAGGCCGGGCTCCAGTGCGGAGTAATGCTGACGTCGAAGCCGCCGTAGCCGGTCATGAGGAGGCGTTCTGTGCCGTCCTGCTTCAAGCCCTTCCTGCCGGCGATGAACATGGGAACCTGGGTCCCGTCCTTTGACTTGAAGAAGACCTGCTTGAGCTCATACTGACCGGAGTCGAATGGGATTTTGGGCTGGGCGAAGATCTCGCGCTTGCCGGAGAGCGTATCCAGCCGGAAGAGAGTGGGCGGCTGAATGAACGACTCAAAGCTGAAGAAGCCGTAGCGGTCCGTGGTGCGTCCCTCCACGTTTGAAGCAGAACCGATGCCGTCGTAGTCGATCTCCCCGGCCGATTTGCCGTCCAGCGTATACACGGCGGTCGCTGATTTCACGTCCTTGAGCCGCTTGACGTAGATCTTGCCGCCGACGATGGAGAAGCCCTCGATCACGTCTGGCGCTTCCGGCACGATGGTCTTCCACACGTCGGGCATGATGCCGGGATCGGCCCGGAGGATGCGGCCTTTGGGCGCCTGATAATCGGTTTTCACATACCACGCGCCCTTGGCGTAGATGGCGGAGAACCTGGAATCCAGGCCCCACACCAGAATGTCAAACGGAGAGCCAGGCTTGGTCAGGTCGCGGAAAACGATATCGACGCGTTTTGCCGGGACGCCGCGGTCGATTTCGACCACCAGGTAGCGTCCATCGTCGGTCACATCGGCCCTGAACAGATCGATTGCGCCCAACTCCTCACCGCGAAACTCGCGGCCGAAGAGCAGCGTGTCGCGCGCGGGAAGAGTCCCCAGAACGTGCTGGTAGAGAAGCGTGCCCTCACGGTTGGTGCGGGTGTAGAACAGTCCTTTGCCGTCGGGAGTGAAGTTGACCGACCAATATAAACCCGCGGGCAGCTCATCCTCCAGGGTCTTTCCGGTCTTGACGTCTGCGACGCGAATGGTGGTCTCGTCCACCCCGCCCTGGCGAATCCTGAAGGCGATCAACGACCCGTCGCGCGACACATCCACCAGGTCCACCGAGGTGTTGGGGTCACGGCTCAGCTTGGCGGGATCGATCAACCGCTCGTCTTTTACCGTCCCGCCAGGGCCCGACCATCCGCGGCGAACATAGATCGACGCCTGCTCCTCGCCAGCCAGCCGCTTTTCGAAGAAGTAGCTGTCGCCGCGCTCGATGGGCAGCGTCCATCGCGAGACATGTTCCAGTTCATCGAGGTCGTCCTCAACCTGGGGTCGGATGCGCGCCTGCTTCATGTAGCGCGCGGTGTAGGCGTTCTGGGCATCGATAAACGCGCGGGTCTCGGGGCTCTTCGCATCCTCCAGCCAGCGGTAGCTGTCCGGGATTTTCGTCCCAAAGTAGTCGTCGGCCACCGGAATGGCATCAACAGCGGGCGGCGACGGCAGGGTAATGCCCTCGCGTCCATGAATCGTTTGTGCCGCCACACCCGCTCCGGCAATCGCCCAGAACACCACGCCCAATTCAAAGCGCCGTTGCATGCAATGCCCTCCTGCCGACAGCATACCCGGAAAATCTCCCGTTGCCGGGTGCCCACTTTCGACATGCGCCGGGTCCCAACTTTCGCCGATTCGCGTTTTTTGCGAATCGGCTAAAGTGGGATATCTATAACTCAGTTCCGTATAGCTTCTCGTTCCATATAGCCCGCGGTTCTATGGGTTTCTCGTTCTTTATGGCCCTTTCCAACCGGCCGATTCCAAGGTATTGGTCTTCTGGCGGCGGCACATGGCATCATTTCCCACGACCTCTTACAGCCTTTGGCCTTACTCCCGTTACAGCAGAACCAGAGTGGGCATATTCGAAGGCAGTACGCTCAAGTTGACGCGACCATCAGGAGGCGGCGACCTGGTATTCACCCAGCAGAACACTGGGACTCTGGTTCTGCTCTAGAATCAACTCAAGTGGCAGAAGCGCCCTCAGCTCAACCTTCACCCCCTGCTCGGTCCAAGTGGGCCCGCGGCTTGGGATTGCTGCACCCCTCGCACGCGCACACGGCATTCACGGCAACCATCGTGCTCATGGCATCGACTCTGCTGTCGCGTGTGATCGGGCTGGTGCGCATCAAATACATCGCCTGGCTGTTCGGACGCGGCATGGAAGCCGACGCATTCAACGCCGCTTTCGTGCTGCCCGACATGATTTCCTATTTTCTCGTAGGCGGCGCGGCCTCCATCACCTTTGTCACCATCCTCACACGCTATCGCGACTCGGGGCGCGAGGCCGAGGGGCAGCGGTCCCTCTCCGTGATTCTTACCACCATGTACCTGGTCCTGGGCTCCGCCATCGTGCTGGCTGAGATCTTTGCCCCGTGGTACATCCATTGGTGGTTCGACGGCTTTGACGCCCAGAAGGCGGCGCTGTGCGTGCACCTCACGCGCATTCTGCTGCCGGCGCAACTGTTTTTCTTTGCCGGCGGCCTGTTTGCGGCAGTCCTGCTGGTGCGCAAGCAGTTCAGCGTGCAGGCCGTGGCCCCGCTCGTCTACAACCTGGGCACCATCGCCGGCGGCCTGCTGCTGGTGCATCGCCTGGGCGTTTCTTCGCTGGCCATCGGCACCGTGGCCGGGGCGTTTCTCGGTCCGTTTCTGCTCAACGCGATTTTCGCGCGCCGCGCCGGCGCCCATTACCGCCCTATACTCGACTGGCGCGACGAGGGCCTGCGAGAGTGGGTACGGCTTTCCGTTCCGCTGATTGTCGGGGTTTCGCTGGTGACCGCCGATAGCTGGATCATCGCCCACTTTGCCTCAAAAACCAGCGGCGCCGTCTCCCTGATGACCTATGCCAAGCAGCTGTTCACCGCGCCCATGGCCATGCTGGCCCAGGCTGCCGGCGCAGCCTCCATGCCGTTCTTTGCCAGCTTGTGGTCCAGGCAGCGCCATTTCGAATTTGCCACCGGAGTTGCGGATTCCGTCTCTCGCGTCGCTTCCCTGGGACTACTGGCTGCATCGGCCATGGTGGCGCTGGCCGTGCCGCTGGTCGAATTGCTTTTCATAGGCGGGCGGTTCTCTCTGGGCGATGCGCACGAGTGTGCAGGCTACTTCGCCATCTTTTCCGTCTCCCTGTTTCTCTGGTCGGCGCAGGCCATCTATTCGCGCGCCTTTTACGCCGCCGGAAATACGTTTATCCCCATGGCGGCCGGAACCGCGGCAACTCTCATTTCGCTGCCCATCTATGCCGCCCTCTACCGCTGGCATGGGGCTATGGGGCTGGCCATTGCTTCTGATCTGGGAGTCGCCCTGCAGACCCTGTCGGTTGCCGTGCTCCTGCACCAGCGCCGCATGGTTTCGCTGGCCAGCCTGGACTATCGGGAGATGGGCCGTTGCCTGCTTGCCGCTGTGGTCAGTGGGGCCGGGGTTGCGTTGGTCTCTGCGGGTTTAGGCGCCGTGCTCCATCGAGCCATGCCAGGCCAGACGCGCTGGATCGACCTGGCCGTGCTGGCGGCCGGATCGGCGCTTTGGCTCCTGATGGCCAAATGGGTGTTGGAAAAGAGCGGGTCGGCGCTGCCCAGGGTGATGATGAGACGGCTGGGATGGGCATAGACAATCGCCGTCGAGTCTGGCGCGCTTGCATTGATCGATCAAGGCTTCTTGCCATCGAATATTGATCCGGCAATTAAATACTGTGTGGGTGCCCCTTGCTTTCCCGCGCTTTGTGCGGGAAAGGATGGGAAGGAATGTCACTCTTTTCTCGCCGGATCAATAATGGATTTTCAGATTTATTTCCGCGCGCCTGCACGCGAATTCGAGGGCATATCCACTTGGAGGCTGGCCTTCCACGGTCGGCTCTGCATCTCTCGCCAGCCAGTGGTCATAGCGCTGGTCTCCTGGCCCACTGTACCGAGGGTCTCTCGGCCCTCAGCGGCCCATCGACACGCATCTGCTGCGGCGAGTACGACCCCTTATTGCAGGAACGGGGTGTCAGCCTCGGCCTGAAATGACGCTTCGGACACCGACGCTGGTTCGGGTTTGCGAATATCAATCCCACCCTTGAAGAATGCGCCATCCTCGATGCTGATCCGGGTGGTCGTCACGTCCCCGGTCAGAGCGCCGTCGGAGTGAACCTCGACCAGGGTAAAGGCAGACACATTGCCGCGAATCCGTCCCTCGACGACAACTTCGCCGGCGGCGATGCCCGCTTCCACTTCGCCGGTGTGACCCACAGTCACGCGGCTGCCAGGAAGGTTGATCCGCCCTTCGACTTTGCCGTCGATCACGAGTGACTCTGAGCCGGTAATGTCGCCAGTGAAGATCAGTCCCTTGCTGATCGAGGACTGCCCGGAAGCTACAAAGGCGAGCCGGGCCGACGATTCGGGCGAGGAGGACGACTCAGGCATCGAGGCGCCTGGAAAATCCCGCCCCGATTCAAACGCTGGTGATAAGGTCCGATTGGACTTCCACATTGTGGACACTGTGCACTCCCCTTTCCTGGGAATCCTTTGCCAAGGCAGCACATTCGCCGCTGGCCCGTTTGCAGGAACCTCCCGTCGCCCGGGTGATGGCGCTGGCGACTGGCCTGTGCGATTATCCCGTTTCACCGGGCCGGGAAACTGTTCAATTTCGCGCATTGTGCCGCAGGTTTCCAAAGACAAGGTGGTGCCGCAGGGCCAGGAACATACTCGTGTAAAAACGCTCACGGCACGTCCGGCAGCGGATGGGGTACTGCAGAAAGAGCAGGGGGATGAAATCTGCGGCTCTAAGCCTGGAGGTTCGCAACGTCGTCGAACTGCAAAGTGCACATCGCATGGCTAACCGCGCCTCGAAGAACGAAGGTGCTGGATAGGGCCCGCCCCCGATAAAATCCGGCATTCACTCCCCAAAGCACACGCATTACGTCGCGATCTTTGGTAACCGATCTTATCGAGGTGATATTTCTTTGGTCATATTACCATGGGTTGAAGCACACGCATGTTTTTTTGTCTGGCCGCTTGAAAATATTTTTGGGCTGTGCTGTCCGCTCCCCCGCGTTGGGGGGAGTGCGCCGCCGCCATTTTGGCGTTGCTCGCTCCCTGCGACGCCTTCCGCGAATGCGGAAGACGGAGAGGATTCCGGCTTCTTCTACGGCGCAACAGTCCCTTGGCGATGCATGGAAAATTGCGCCGAAGAAGCCTTGAATGGGCCTTACGCCAGCGCCGATTTCGGCTGTTCTGACGCTGCCTCGAGCATGACCCTCTTTTCGGATTTGCGGATGTCGATGCCACCCTTGAAGAAGGCGCCATCTTCAATGCTGATGCGCGCCGTCGCCACGTCGCCGGTCAATGCGCCGTCGGCACGGATCTCGACGCGGTCCGTAGCGGAGACGTTGCCGCGTACCTTGCCCTGGATCACAATCTCGGAGGCCGCAATGTTGGCAATCACCTGCCCGCAGCGGCCCACGGTAACACGACTGCCGGGCAGGTTGACCCGGCCTTCAATCTTGCCGTAGACAACCAGCGAATCCGTGCCCGTGATCTCTCCGGTGAAGGTTATGCCCTTGCTGATGGTGGCCTGATCGGCTGGCGAAGAAACATGATGAGCCGGGAAATCTACTGCTGCGATTCCCGATGAAGAATGTACAGAATCCTGGGCTGGGTTGAATGAGGCTGTCGAAGGCTGATTTTGCTTCCACGTCGTGGTCATCGCGCACACTTTCTTTTCTGATGAACCGGGCACCGGGGCAAGACGATTGTCGCGATACCGCTCGTTTGTCTTTCATGTTGCCGGGCCATTGCCGCGGCTCCAGGTCTCTCTTATCACAGCGCTTTTTCGAGGGGGGGTACCCCTCAACTGTTCACATCGCAGTGGGGTTACTTCCGTATCTCGCGACAGAGTGCAATGCGAAAAACACTCCAGCGGAAGCGTTCGCACCACGGCACGCAGCGAAACGGAAGTCGCAAAACAAGAGGAGAAGGAAATCCACGGCTTGGAGCCTTGAGATTCACAGGCTCATGGAACCGCGAAATGCACTTCTCATCGAAAGCCAGGATTCAAAGAGCGACAGAAACGAATGTTGTCCGATCGTTGTGCGGGCGGTTGAGCTGCACCGGTGAAAACAGGTGCAGTTTCCCCCGCACTTAGGTAACAAAATGTGCCAGATTGGAACTTGTTACCAATACTCTACCACGTCCCGCGAGGAATGAAGCCCTTTGGTACCAATCTGATAGCGTCGATTTCTGGACGCCGGTCACCCTCCCGCGCAGGCCGGGGAGTCGCTGGATCTGCGCATCGTAGCTCGCATGGATTGGCAGAAAACTGAAGGGCAACGCACGCGCCATCTCGACGACACAACAGCCATTACCACTCGGGCTGCCGCGCCGGAGAAGATTCTGACGGGAAGTCTATGCCAGGGCCGATTTGGGCATTTCAGGGGACGACACAAGCATCGACTTGTTTTCGGACTTGCGGATGTCGATGCCCCCCTTGAAGAATGCGCCATCTTCGATGCTGATGCGCGCCGCTGTCACGTCGCCGATCAGTGCGCCATCGGCGCGAATGTCCACGCGGTCGGAAGCGGTTACATTGCCGCGCACCTTACCCAGCACGACGATCTCGCGCGCTGTGATGCTGGCATTGACCTTGCCGTTGCGGCCGACGGTGACGCGGTTACCGGGAAGATTGATGCTTCCTTCAACCTTGCCATCGACAAACAGGGATTCCGACCCTGTGATCTCTCCCGAAAGAACAAGTCCCTTGCCAATGGTGGCCTGGTCGGAAGAAACCGCGGAGCGCGCCACTTGCTCAATGGCTGCAACACCTAGCAACGGGCGTGCGGAGTCAGGGGTATGGTTGAAGGCGGGTGTGTCTTGCTCATTCGTTTTCCAGCTAGCGCTCACGGAAGGTATGTTCCTTTCTGGGGATATGAACTGCGCATCAAGACTCTGGCGGAAATTCTAAAACAACGCATTACCGACGGTCCGTCGACCTGAAATTCCTGCGTCCGCTGAGGATTTTGCCTTTCGTTGCCCGCCGGAACCTTCCTCGCCCACAATTCTAAGTCTTTTTCCACAAACTAACGAGCAAATGATCAACAAAAAAGTAACAGAACTGCAACATTTTGCCAAATGCAACAAGCCCCTGAAGATGCGGCGGAAAAACATCTTTCAGGGACCAGGACGAACGCACGACGGGCACCGCGGACACTTCGACACGTGCCGGGTAGCCATTTTTGGGAATTGCGCGGGGTTGCCGGTAGCGGTCTATGTATGTCTGATGCGTCTGCTGCTTTTTAGTTGTCCCCGGCCAGCCCCGGAGAAGACTCGTTCGCATCCCCGAAGGGGGATAATCGAAAATCGCAGGGAGAGGACGGAAAGCTCTCCCTGCCGGAAACAATAGGACAAACCCGCGGCTTGGACGCGAGTTTATACCTGCACTGGCTTGGATGGGTCGGGCAAAGTCGCGGACGCAGCTTCGGGAACGGGGCTTTTTGCCTCCTGCTTGCGAAGTTCGATGCCGCCCTTGAAGTAGGAACCGTCCTCGATACTGATGCGGGCTGCAGTCACGTCGCCCGTCAGAGAACCCTCAACGCGGATCTCGACGCGGTCCGAAGCGGTGATATTGCCGCGCACCTTGCCAAGAATAACGACTTCACGGGCGGAAATGCTTGCCTGAACCTGGCCGTTGCGGCCAATGGTCACGCGATTCCCTGGAAGGGTGATGCTCCCCTCGAGCTTGCCGTCGATAAACAGCGACTCGGTGCCAGTGATCTCGCCCTTGACGAAGAGGCCCTTGCCGATCGTAGCCTGGTCGCTGACCTGGGCGGTAGCGCGAGCGGGGGGTTCAAACGCTGGGGCGGGAGAGGCGGGACGGGACGGTTCCGGCGTAGGGGGCGGAGGGACAATTGATCCGGATTGGCTGGGTTTCCACATAGCGCTCAAGTTGAATCCTTTTCTGTCCTGCTGGGACTCGGGTTCCCTCTGCAGGGGGCATCGCCGCGGGCCCGAAAAATCTGACGTCTTGAACTGCCGGGCTCTTGTTGCTTTGGGCCGGCCACGCGCAGCCACAACTAGGATGTTATCGCTTCTCGGTCCGGGAATGCATCGTTGCTGCAATTTTAAGCCCGCACACTGTGAATAATCGAACGTGCATGTGAAAGTTGATCGATGGCCCGGCTCGCCGTGGCGAGTAACAGCCGAAAAGAACCCCGCGCCCACTGCGCACAAAACGATCCGCGTCCCATTCTGGATGTCCTACTCTTGAGATATGACAGATCGGGAACTGGTGGCGCGCATTGCGCGCTCTGCGGGCGGGAAGGCAGGGTACAAGCAACTGGTGCGCGAATTGGGGCTGGCCGGTGGCCGGGAGCGGCGTTTGCTGCTCGAGCAGCTGGCGCGCCTCACCGTCCGCGGCACGCTGGCCAAGCTCGATCGCGAGCACTGGAGCATTCCCCGCCCGCTTGGTACCCGCGACAATCTGGCGGCAGGAAAGCTCGATCTGCACCGCGATGGCTACGGATTCGTCCGTCCCAACCCGCGGCAGGCGTCAACCAAAGGTCAGCCCGGGGAAGACATTTTTATCCCTCCGAACGAGATCAACGGCGCCATGCAGGGCGACCAGGTGCTGGTGGAAGTGGAGCCGCCCAAGGCCGACGGCCGCCAGATGGGCCGCATTGTGCGCATCATCGAGCGCCACAACCCGACCGTGGTTGGCGTCTTTCACTACGCTCGGTCCGACCGTGACCTGGGCCACTATGTCGTTCCTTTCGATGAGCGGATGACGCAGCACATCTTGATCCCCGATGGCCAGGAGCTTCCGCCGGCCGAGGGTGGGTCGACACCGCACCGCGTGCTTGGCGACAAGGCCGCGCCAACCGCCCTCCACGAAAGCCTGGAAGGCCTGGTGGTGGACGTCGAGATCACCAGTTGGCCGACTCCCACCAGGCCTCCAGTGGGCCGTGTGATCGAGGTGCTGGGCGATCCGGACGACTTCGGGGTGGACGTGGAGATGATGATCCGCAAGCACCAGCTGCCGCGGGTCTTCCCCGAAAAAGTGCTGGCCGAGGCCCGCGCCGTGGCTGGTTTGGATCCCACCGTTGCTCTGTTGGACGAGGCTGAGGCTGCCCGGCGCCGCGATTTTCGCTCCCTTCCCATCGTCACCATCGACGGCGAAACAGCCCGTGATTTCGACGACGCCGTACTGGTGACCGAGCGTGCTGGCGGCGGTTACGAACTCCAGGTGCACATTGCCGACGTGTCCGAATATGTGCGCGCCGCAACCGACCTGGATCTCGAAGCGCGCTTCCGCGGCACCAGCGTCTACTTCCCCGATCGCGCCATTCCCATGCTGCCCCAGGAGCTCTCAACCGGAATTTGCAGCTTGCGCCCCGGCGAAGATCGCCTGGTGCTGAGCTGCATCCTGCAACTCGATTCCGAGGGCCGCATCGAGAGCTATGAAGTTGTCGAGGGAGTCATCCGCTCGGCCGCCCGCATGACGTACACCGAAGTCCACGCAATTCTGGAAGGCGATGCCGAAACGCGCTCGCGTTACGCGGCGCTGGTGCCGGATTTCGAGCGCATGCGTAAACTGGCCGGCCTCATGAACCAGCGCCGCTCGGAGCGTGGCAGCATCGATTTCGATTTGCCCGAGCCGGTCATCGAATTTGACGAGCAGGGCCAGATGCGCGGCGTCACCAAGTCCGAACGCACCTGGGCCAACCGGCTGATCGAGGAGTTCATGCTGGCGGCCAATGAGTGTGTCGCCACCTGGCTTGAAGACCTGGGCGTGCCTTCGCTCTATCGCATCCACGAGAAGCCCGAACCTCGCCGTGTTGTGCAGTTCGAGGAACTGGCCGCCGCCTTTGGCTATTCGCTGGGACTGGGCGCCCTGCCCGTCAAGCGCATCCAGACCCGCGGCGACCGCCGGGACGCGCAACGCACCGGGCGCAATCCCCGGGTGCATGAGGTCCCCGAAGACATTCCGGTCACGCCGCGCATGTATCAGAAGCTGGCCGCAAAAATCGAAGGCAAGCCGGAGGAGCGGATTCTCAGCTACCTGATGCTCCGCTCTCTCAAGCAGGCGCGCTACTCGGAGATCAACGAGGGCCATTTTGCTTTGGCTGCTCCCAGTTATACCCACTTCACATCGCCCATTCGCCGCTATCCCGATTTGATCGTCCATCGCATTGCCAAGGCATTGATCGAGCAGGGAGTCAGCGGCGAAGGCAAGGTGCCGGAAGGCCGGCACAGCTCGCCGTGGACGCATCCGAATGAAGGCCTGGCCGGAATCGTCATTCACCGCGGCAGAGCGCCGAAGCAGGCAGCGGCGTTCACCGGCGAGCCGCCCATCCCCGAGGCCGAGCTGGCCCAGATTGCCGAAGAAACCAGCCTCACCGAACGCCGCGCCGCCGAGGCCGAGCGCGAGCTGGTGGAGTGGAAGAAGGTTCGCTTCATGCAGGATCGCGTGGGCGAGGAATTCGCCGGGCTGGTGCTCAACCCCGCGAAATACGGCCTCTTTGTTGAACTCACCGACCTGTTTGTCGAGGGGCTGGTACCCATCGATTCACTGCGCGACGATCGCTACACCTGGCGCGAGAACACGCACGAGATTATCGGCGAGCACACCGGCCGCCGTTACCGTGCCGGCGACCGGGTACAGGTGATCCTCGACCGCATCCTGGCGCAGGAGCGCAGATTGCAGTTTTCGATTGTCGAAGAGGGCATCCCTCTGACCGGAAAGAAGGCCGCAAGGCCCTCGGCCAAACCGAAAAAGAGCCGGCACAAGGAAGCCCGCAAAGGCGGCTTCAAGCCCCCAAAGAAATTCGGCAAAAAGGGCAAGAGGCGGTAACAGTCGCCCACCGGCTCCGCTGACCCGCGGGGATGAAACGCGCGACTCACAATCCCATTCGCTAACTCGCCAACTCGCGTAGCGGCGGCCAACTTGCTACAGCCTCCCCAACGCTCTGCGCCCATTTTGCCTCGCATTGTTCAACCTGGGGAAGCAATCGGCAGTCTGTTTCTAGTGAGCAAACTGCCAGACGCAACGCCGCCTACCGGTTGGCCTGCTGCTCGGCGAGGTTGCCGATGACGGGCAGCTTCAGACGCTTGCCGTTGAACGCGTTGACGAACACGATGACCAGAACAACAAAGAAGGCAAGATCGACAAGTTGCCATAGCGTCAAGGTAAGAAAGACGACCGTCGGGACGAGATTCTGCACGATCTCAAGCAGAATATGCGCCACCGCCCAGGCAACAAAAAAGAAGATCGACTGCCATGCATGGAAGCGGACATAGGAGCTTCTCTTGAAGGGGTCGATAATCAGGAACACGATTGCCGGGATGATGGTGATGTAAGCGATGCCGCCGGCAGCGTTGTCGGAAAGGCCAGACGGATTGAGGTCGGACATGGTGGCTCCTTTGGGGTGAGGCTGCTGGATCGGGTGGGTACAGCGGTTGGAGCAACCGATAGAGCACCAAAGGAATTGTGGGCTTATTCGTAAGGTTCGGAAGGTCAGAATAGCTCAAGCAATTCGGAGGCGTCATTGCCGGCCTCTCCCAGCCGCCTCTCTGCCCCTGTAACCTTTCTTGCCGTGTGCGACTCTCAGTGTGCATCAAAGCTCCTGGCCCTCCAGACGAGACAAGCCGGGCAGGAGTCAAATTCCCCAATTGGAGTACACCGAGATGAAAAGCAACAGGCTTTGGGCCCTGGCGTGTCTATTGGTCATGGGCGGTCTGTCCATGGCAAGCGCGCGCGCAGAGGACGGAGATCGCTCCAGAGGCGCAGTGTTCGTCATGACGAATGCTGCCGTTGATAACCAGATCGCCGCCTACAGCAGGGAGGAAGATGGGTCTCTCGTGGCGGAAGGCACTTACCCGACCGGCGGCAACGGCAGCGGAGGGACAGTCGACCCTCTCCATTCGCAGGGTTCGCTCCGGCTCAGCCACGATCACCGCCTGCTGTTTGCCGTCAACGCGGGCAGCGGCACCGTTTCCTCATTTGCGGTCCGGGGCAGCACCCTGACCCTCTTGGACACCCAATCCACCGGAGGCAGTTCGCCAACCGCCGTCGCGCAATCGGGAGATCTGCTTTACGTCCTGAACTCCGGCGGCAACGGCAACGTGAGCGGATTCCACATCGCCTGGGACGGCCATCTTGGTCCGATCAAGGATTCCACCAGCAACCTGAGTGGCGCCTCGACAAGCCCGACTTCGCTCGCCTTCAGCCCCGACGGCCAATTTCTGGTGGTCACCGAAAGCGCCACCGGCAAAATCGACGTCTTCCACGTTGACGATGATGGAAAGCTGTCCGGAATTGTCGTCAACGCAAGCTCCGACGCCACCCCGTTTGCCCCTGTCTTTGCCCCCAACGGCGCATTGATCGTGGGTTCAGCATCCAACTTCGTCTCCTCTTACTGGATTCTCCCCAACCGCACCCTGCGCGTAATCTCCGCGTCGCTTCCCACCCTGGGCATGGCCACCTGCTGGGATGTGGTCACCGACCACGGGCGCTTCGTCTACACCTCCAACGCCGGCAGTTCATCGATCTCCGGCTTCAGGATTGGCTGGAACGGCGCATTGACCGCACTCGACTCCACCGTTGTCGGCTCCAATCCCTCTGGCGCCACAAACCTGGACATTGCAGCCAGCGACAACGGGAAGTTCGTCTACACCCTCAATACCGCGGCCGGTTCCATTGGCATCTTCGCGGTCGATCACGATGGAAACCTCGTGGACCTTGGACCCGTCACCGGGCTGCCCGCCTCGGCCGGCATGAACGGTATTGCCGCGTACTGAGGCTTAACAAGCAGGGGCCGTCGAGCGCGGCCCTTGCGCATCTCCTCGATCTTGCAGAAATTAAGGATCGCCCGGCGCACAATGGACCGTGGAGAATGAACTGGGACGCAACAGTATGGGACCGGTCTGTACCCTCCATTTCTCCTACCCCTACCCCCTCCTCCAGAGGTAACATTTAGACAGTACTAAAGTTTGTTTTACGGTAGATAGTTTATTATCAATGCTTTGCCGTGATAGAAACACTTCATGCGTCAGCCGCAGGAGATAGCTCTCTCATCATCACCAACTGCTCGACTCGATTTTCGCCGCCGCCGTTCCGCTTGCGTGCTCGACCTTGCTGTGCAACTTCATCCAATACAATGAAACTCGGAGCATACAAAATGGCACACACCGTATTTTGCACACGCAACAAGAAGGAGATGGAGGGCCTCGATGAGCCGCCATTTGACTCGGAGTTCGGACAGAAGATCTATAAGAATGTCTCGAAAGCGGCCTGGGCCGAGTGGGTCGACCGCCAGAAGATGCTGCTGAACGAGTACCGGCTCCAGCCCTGGACCCCGCAGGCGCAGCAGTTCCTGGTGGAGCAGATGGAAGAGTTCTTCTTCGGCGCCGGCTCGGCCTTGCCCCAGGAATTCGTTCCCCCGTCGCAATAGGACAGCGGCTTGCGAGAGCCGGGCGGGAACGCGGCTCCCCGCGGCGGCACGCTGTCGCTTCGGAGCGGCGATTCGCCATCGGCAACGTAGCACGTCAAATCGATTCTCCAGCCGGGCACACACACAAGGCCCCGCTGGTGTAAACTAATCAAGACCTCACAGCCGGCTCCACCGAGCCGGCTCGATTGTGTCGGGACGTGGCTCAGCCTGGTAGAGCACTCGCTTGGGGTGCGAGGGGTCGGCAGTTCAAATCTGCCCGTCCCGACCATTTAAA
>JBEKTB010000025.1:0-32272 GCA_049516495.1 Occallatibacter sp. | reverse complement strand
TCCCACTTGCTCCGCGATATCGATGAAACTTGCGACGAAGTGTTGATCCTCAAGAACGGCCGCATTGCCGCGCTCTGCAACATTGAAGAGGAGCGCCGCTCGAACCGGAGTTTTATCGAGTTGGAGACGGTCGGCGCCACCGAGCGATTCTCCGTGAGCATCCGTGGTCTTGGCTGCGAATGCGCATGCTTCCCCGGCGGGCGCATCAAGCTGGTGATTCCCGACAATATCGAAGCGCGGGATCTGTATGTCATTGCATCCGAACAGGGAGTCCAGATTCGGCGCATGAACCGGCGCCGCGACTCTCTTGAAGATATCTTCCTCCGGGCGATGGACAACGAAACAGCGCGAGGGGCAAATGTCAGTTTATAAACACAACTATCGCGCCTATGCCGGCAAGATCACTCCCGCATGGACGCGCGTCTTCGTGCTGGCGAAATATGGATTCGCGGAAGCGTGGTCGTCGAAGATTACGATTGGACTTTTCACGCTCTGCCTCTTGCCTCCCATTGTTTTTCTCATCGGGATTTATCTCGCGGATAACCCCCTGGCGCGAGCATTGGTCGGAAGCCGGGAATCGCGCGTCATGGTTGTCGACGCGCGATTGTTCCTCGTCATCTTGCAGATCCAATCGTGGTTCGCGCTGGCGCTGGCGTCGTGGATTGCGCCTCGATTGATCACCTTTGATCTTGCCGATAACGCGCTGCCCATTCTGCTCAGTCATCCCATCTCGCGCTTCGGCTATGTGTTCGGCAAGTTTATCGCGCTCTTTGCTTCGCTCTCGGTTGTAACCTGGGTGCCGGGCCTGCTGCTTTTCACGTATCAGAGTTACTCTTCGCCTGTCCCCTGGGCTGCAGAAAATCTTCAGATAGCCAGCGGTCTTTTGGCAGGTGCGTTGATCTGGATTGCGCTCCTTTCCATCCTCGGTCTCGCCTTATCCTCGTGGGTCAAATGGCGGGTTGTGGCCACCGGCGCCATCTTTGCCGCAGTCTTTGTACCGGCCGGCGTGGGTGCCATTGTCACTGGAGTCCTGCGAACCAGGTGGGGTTTTCTGCTCAACATTCCGTTCATGATGTCGCTGCTATGGCGCCGACTGCTCGGAGCGCCGGAATCTGCCACGGCTCGGTACTCGATACCCACCGGAGCCATCGCGGCCATGCTTGTTCTGGCTTGCGTCATCTGCGTCGCCATGTTGAATGCACGCGTCCGTGCTCGTGAGGTGGTCCGCGGATGAACGACCAAATCATTTTCGAGGATGTGTCGAAGTTTTACGGGGAGGTCCTGGGCGTCAATCGCATCTCGCTCGCCATCCCTCCTGGAATCACAACACTGGTAGGCCCCAACGGATCGGGCAAGACCACTCTCATGAACCTCTTGACGGGGTTGGTTCAACCATCCAGCGGCCGTATCTCGGTGATGGGATTCCCGCCATCTAACTCCCCCGAGTTATTTCGCATCCTGGGTTATTGCACTCAATTCGATTTCTTTCCTCGCGGAATCACCGGCTGGCAATTCATCTTCGATAGCCTGATGCTGCATGGGATGAGCGAGACGGAAGCCCTTCAACTGACGTATGAGTCTCTTGAACGCGTGCAGCTTGGCGATGCCGCGGGACGAAAAATTGCGGGCTACAGCAAAGGCATGCGTCAAAAGGTCCGGCTTGCGCAGTCCATAGCGCATCACCCCCGCGTCCTGGTGCTCGATGAGCCGCTGAATGGTTTGGACCCCATGGCCCGCGCCGAATCCATCGCGCTCTTTCAGGAACTCGGCCGCCAGGGAATGCACCTGCTGATCTCCAGCCACATTCTGGAT
The DNA here is from genome assembly GCA_049516495.1 of Occallatibacter sp. GTDB lineage: Bacteria > Acidobacteriota > Terriglobia > Terriglobales > Acidobacteriaceae > Telmatobacter. The sequence goes on along the minus strand of JBEKTB010000025.1, from coordinate 30,460 downwards.
GAAGTCGACCGCATCTCTGATCGCGTCGTCCTCATCACCGGCGGATACCTGATCGCGGAGGGAAGCATTCAGCAGGTCCGGCAGGAAGTACGCGAAAAGCCCATGCAAGTGCTCATTCGCTGCGACCAGCCTGCCTTGCTGGCGTCCAGGATGTTTGCCATCAATCATTGCGTCGAGGCCCGTCTGCATGCGGATGGGAGAGGCGTGTTTCTTCGCACCGCGGATATCGACCAGTTCTATTCCATGCTCAATGGAATTGCTGCGGAGGGACTTGTCAAAATCGATGCGGTCGCGCCCGCCGACGACGATGCCAGCGCCATCTACCAATATCTGATCGGCTCGGACGGGAGTGCGTCGTGATGCGAGAGCAAATAGTCAACATCTGGAAACATCTTGCCGAGCAGCCGTGGGGCCTGTGGTGGATTCAGGCGCGGCGGCTGGTGCGCATTGAAGTAAGAAGAAATCTCTTCTCGTGGAAAGCGGCCTGGATTTATTTTCTTGCTTTCATTCCCACGTTCATCATCTTCATTCACTTGATGGCCGACACGCACCACTCATCCTGGATGACCGACGACACGAATGTTTTGGCAGCCGTCGTCCAACTTTATTACATTCGTCTGGGAGTCTTCTTTGGCTGCCTGGGAATCTTCTCCCGTCTCATTCGCGGAGAGATGATCGAGCGCAGTTTGCACTTCTATCTCCTGTCTCCGGTCAGGCGGGAGGTGCTGCTGCTATGCAAATTTGTGGCGGGATCCATCAGCGCCGTGCTTCTGTTTGGAAGCGCGATCGTGGCCGACTTCGCGCTGATGTATGCCGGCTTCGGAGCTGCCGGAACGGACTATGTCTTCAATGGCCCCGGGCTGGGTCAGTTGGAGGCATATCTTGCGATTATCGTTCTCGCCTGCCTTGGCTATGGCGCGGTCTTTCTTCTGCTCAGCATGATGTTCAGGAATCCCACCCCGGCCGCAATGCTTGTCCTTGGTTGGGAGGCGATCAATCCGGTCATGCCTTCCATCCTTCAGAAAATCAGCGTCGCGTCTTACTTGCGCCATCTGATGCCGGTCAGCGTCTCCGCCGACGGCATCTTTGCGCTGCTAACGGTTCAAACTGAGCCCGTGTCCGCCTGGGCTGCGACGCTGGGTCTTGTTGTACTGATTGCGGTGGTATTGGCCTACTCGTGCTATCGGATGCGCTCGCTCGAGATTCGATACACAACTGAATAACAGCGCAGTGACCGGCCCCCGAATAATAATCCGTCCGCAATTTCCGCATTGAAGTTTCCGCCCTTACACTGGTTGTGCACGAAGTGCGAGGGCGATGAGCGCAGCCATCGAGTTCCGGAATCTTTCCTTTGCGGCTCCGCAAGGGCGGCGGCTGCTGGATAATATTTCACTCGCGCTCGAAGAAGCAACGACGACCGCTGTCCTCGGTCGCAGCGGTTCGGGAAAAACCACCCTGCTGCGCACGGCGAATCGCATGGTCGAGCCTTCGACAGGTGAAGTATTGTTGCATGGGAAAAACGTCCGCGACGCCGACCTCATATCCCTGCGCCGCAACATGGGCTACGTCATTCAGGAGACGGGCCTCTTTCCGCACTTCACTGTCGAGCGCAATGTCGGAGTGGTTCTGGAAGCGGAGGGCCGTCCTCGCAAGGAACGCCTCCGCCGCAGCCACGAACTTCTCGAAGCCGTTGGGCTCGGTCCGGCCAGCTTTGCGCACCGCTTTCCGCACCAGTTATCGGGAGGTCAGCGCCAGCGTGTCGGCCTGGCGCGGGCGCTGGCTGCCGAGCCGAACATCCTGCTTATGGACGAGCCTTTCGGCGCGCTCGACCCGCTTACGCGGGCCGAAATGCAGGACATGCTGCGCGGTCTGTTGGATCGCCTGAAGAAGACCGTGTTGCTGGTGACGCACGATCTGGACGAGGCACTTTATCTTGGGCGCCGCATCGTGCTGCTGAGCGAAGGCAAACTGATTGCCAACCTTAGCCCTGAGGAATTCATGGTGTCCCGCCAACCTGAAGTTGCGGCTTACGTGCAGGCATTTCGTCGTGGCAGCCGAAGTGCCGGCGTCGAAAGTTGCGTTGAGGAGAAGCGCGGATGAACTCCAGCTTCGTCGCACATTATGGCGGCGAAATCGCCACGCTCACGGTCGAACACCTCTGGCTCACCGGAGCCGCCATGCTGTTCGCCACTGCGATTGCCGTACCGGCAGGCATCGGCCTTACCCGCTGGCCGCGATGGGCCAAGCCGGTGATTGCCGTGGCCAATGTTCTGCAGACTATTCCCTCGCTCGCCATGTTCGGTTTTCTGCTGCCACTGCCCTGGCTCGGAGACCGCGCTGCCCGCATTGCAATCCTGGCCCTCACCGCGTATGCGCTGCTGCCCATCCTGCGCAACACCTATGCCGGAATCCGCGCCATCGACCCCTCGGTTATTGAAGTCGCGCGCGCGTTGGGGCTTACTGATGCACAGCGTCTCCTCAAGGTCGAGCTGCCGCTTGCTGCCCCCTTCATTCTCGCCGGGCTCAGGACTGCAACTGTTACTTGCATCGGCATTGCAACCATTGCGGCAGCCGTGGGCGCGGGCGGTCTGGGCGAGTTGATCTTCCGCGGCGTGGCCTCGGTCGATAACCGCCTGGTTCTCGCCGGCGCCATTCCGGCGGCTCTCCTGGCGCTGGCGGCCGACGCCGCGCTCGGCCTGCTCGAGCGCCGCTTCAAGGTGCCCGCTCCCGAGGCTTCCGCGTGAGAATGCGCAATTTCTCCATGGTACTTGCGGCCGCCATGTGCGTTCTCCTCGCGGCGTGCTCTCCCCCGCGCCCCAACCATCCCGTCATCGGCGCAAAAAACTTTACCGAGCAAGTCATCCTCGGCGAACTCCTGGCGCAGGAGATCGAAGCGAAATCCAATCTCAAAGTCGAGCGGCGTTTTTATCTTGCGGGCAGTTACATCTGCCAGCAGGCCCTGGTTTCGGGGCGCATCGACGCTTATGTGGAATACACCGGAACCGCGCTGACAGCCATTCTGAAGCAGCCTGTGCCCGCTGACCGAAACCCGCAATCCGTTCTCTCGACGGTCCGCCAACTGTATGCTTCGCGATACAACGTCACCGTCGCTCCTCCGCTGGGCTTTGAAAACACATTCGCAATGGTGATCCGCGGCGAAGATGCGCGCCGCTTGCATCTGTCGGCGCTCAGCCAGGCCGCACAGTACACACCGCAGTGGCGTCTCGGAGTTGGTTACGAATTTGAGCAGCGGCCGGATGGCTTACAGGGTCTGAGCGCTGCGTACGGATTCAAATTCGCCGCCCCGCCGCGTACGATGGACCTGGGCCTGCTGTACCGTGCGCTCAACGCGCGCCAGGTAGACATGATCGCCGCCAACTCCACCGACGGCCCCATTCAAGCCTTCGGGCTCACCGCGCTCGAAGACGACAAGCACTATTTTCCGCCCTACCAGGCCGTCCCGCTGGTGCGCACTGACGCGCTCCGGCGCTGGCCGCAAATTCAGACCGCCCTCGATATCCTCGCCGGAAAAATCACCGCCGACGACATGCGCGCAATGAATGAGGCCATAGACGGCCAGCATCGCGATCCAGCCGAGGTGGTACACGAGTTTCGATTGAAAAAGGGAATCTGACGACTGCGACGTAACTGAAGCCTCGATCCCAACGGTACAAGCAGACTATAAAACTACGGTTGTGCTTCCCTTTCTTCGCAGGAAAAGGGCAGGAGCCCGGACCTGAACACTTCGCAGGCGCGCTTCTTCACCAAGGCTGAATTCCCAGGCTCCCTTCGAGACTCGCGACCGGCTGCGGCAGGACAACTCCAGGACAACTCCACGGCGAGCAATCCCTTGCGCTCAAAATTCACGCCATCAGTGGCATTTACCTGTTGACATTCAACCTATGACTGGCGCATCGTTCATGTGGAACGACAACAGGGAGAGACGATGGCAGCGAGCAAATCCGATGTGCTACAGGGAACGCTGGATCTGATGGTGCTCAAGACGCTTGAAGCCATGGGGCCGCTGCACGGCTACGGGATTGCCAGGCGCATCGAGCAGGTAAGCGGCAACGGGCTGAGCCTGAACCAGGGAACGATTTATCCGGCTCTTTTGCGCCTCCAGCAGCGCGGATGGATCAAGGGCGAATGGGGAACGTCGGAGAGCAACCGCCGCGCCAGGTTCTATTCACTCACGCGGATTGGACGGAAACAGATGGAACACGAAGCTGAGAACTGGGAGCGAATTGCGGAAACCATGGCGCGCTTTCTGGCGCCGTCCAATTAGGAGGCGAAGGTGAACCTCATACGGATTTTGTTGAGCCGTTGCGCGGCATTCTTCCGCGGACGGAAGCTGGATGAAGAACTCGATGAAGAGTTGCGTTCCCATATCGAATTTGCCTTCGAAGAGAACGTGCAGCGAGGCATGTCCAAGCAAGAGGCGCGGACGGCGGCGATGCGCGAATTCGGTGGCGTAACGCAGACCAGGGAACGCTACCGCATTCAGCGCGGATTGCCGATGGTCGAAACGCTTGCCCAGGATGTGCGCTATACATTCCGCCAGTTGGTCCACAATCCCGGCTTCACGTTGACCGTGATTCTCACGCTGGCGCTTTCGATCGGCGCAAATACCGCGATCTTTTCCATTGTGAACGCGCTGATGGTGAAGAGCCTGCCGTACGCGCACCCCGAGTGCATGGGCACCATTTATACACGCATCCGTGGCGTCAAGGCTTCCGACCAGCGGCACCACGTGAATGGCGAGCAATGGGGGCTGCTGCGCGACAACGTTCCCGCATTGATTTCCGCGGTTTCAGGGATACGAACCTCGGGCGTGAATCTGGAGGTGGGATCGCATGTCGAGTACGTGCATAACGCGCGCATCTCGGCGCACTATCTTGACGTGCTGGAGATTCAACCGGCAATGGGCCGCAACTTCTCCGCGGAGGAGGACCGTCCGCACGGTTCCCAGGTCGCCATTCTAAGCGACAGCCTCTGGCGAAGCCTGTTCGCCGCAGACCGCGGCATTGTTGGCCGCGCGATTCTTTTGAAGGGCACACCGTACACCGTGATCGGCGTCTTGCCTCCGGACGCGACTACACCTTCGAATGCGGATATCTATACAGCGCTCCAGCCCACCCGCGACGGCGAAGGCGGAGGAACGAACTACGAGGCAATCACCCGCTTGCGTGATGGCGCCACCTGGCAGGAGGCTGACGCCGAAATCAACCGGGCGTGGTCGGCGCGCGCAACTCGCTATGAATTGGCCGACGACCCGAACGCGCAGGTGAGCTACTATTCTGTGCCGCTGCAAAAGGGCCAGGCGGCCACTTTGCGTCCGCAGGCGTTGACGCTGATGCTGGCGGCGGGATTCATTCTGCTGATTGCCTGCGCCAATCTTGCCGGGCTTACGCTGGTGCGCATGATGCGACGCATACCGGAGGTGGCCATGCGGCTGGCGCTGGGCGCCTCTCGCTGGCGGGTCCAGAGGCAGTTCTGGATCGAGAATCTGCTGCTGGCAATGTTGGGCGGGGCAGCCGGAGTTGGGACGGGCTTTCTTGCCTTGCGCGGCCTGCTCAAGCTGCTGCCCGAGCATTTCCTTCCGGTTGCGCGCGTCTCGCTGGACGGCAGGGTGCTCGCGTTCACGCTTCTTCTCGCACTCTTGAGCAGCTTTCTATTCGGCATGCTCCCGGCGCTTGCCACGCTCAAGGTGGACCTGCGTTCGTCAATTGCAAGTCGCTCGTTAGCCGGCGCTCGTAGCCGGCGTCTGCGCCAGACGCTCATCGCCGGCGAGGTTGCACTCACGATAGTACTGCTGGCCGCTTCCGGCCTGCTCATTCGTACCCTCATTCACCTGGAGACACTGCCGCCTGGGTTTAATCCGCATGGGGTCATGACGGCCCGGGCGTCGCTCGATGATGTGCGCTTCCACGACCCCGTAGCATTCGAAGAATTATTGGACCAGAGCACAGCAGCCATGCGGCAGATTCCGGGAGTGCAAGATGCCGCTGTCGGGCTGAGCCTTCCCTATGAACGCTCTCTGAATATGGGCGGGATCGCAATCACCGATGGTAAGGAAACAGGACAAAAGGCGATGGCAGCCGAAATCTACGTCACGCCTGACTACTTTGCCGCATTGGAAATCCCTGTCCTGACAGGGCGTCCATTCACAACGGCAGACAGTCAAGCCGCGCAGCACGTGGCCATCGTCAACCAGTCCTTCGTGCGCAAGTACTTCCACGGGGAAAACCCGGTGGGCCGTCACTTGAATAAGGACACCTTGATTGTGGGGATGGTAGAGGATGTGGCCATGGCGCCCGGCATCGATCCCGTCGCGCCTCTCAACGGCGAGGAAACCATGTACGTTCCAGCCACGCAGATCGGCGGCGGGCAACTTGCGATGGTTCACGTATGGTTTCAGCCTAGCTGGATCGTTCGCACCGCGGCACCGGTGGACGGGCTGACTGCGCAGATGCAGCGCGCACTTACCAGCGCCGCACCTAACTTGCCGTTCTCAGGCTTCTATCGCATGAGCGACCTGCTGGCCAGGACCCTGGCAACGCAGCGAATCGAAGTGGCGCTGCTGGGCGCAATGGCCGGTCTTGCGCTGCTGCTGAGCGCGGTGGGCATTTTTGCGCTGGTGGCGAATATGGTGATGGAGAAAACACGCGAACTCGGCATCCGCATCGCCCTCGGGTCGAGCATCCGTCAAGCCATGATTCAGGTCGGCGGGCCGGGGGTGCGGGCCTCGGGGATCGGCCTTGCCGCCGGGCTAATCCTGTGCATGATGGCGCTGCGAACGATGCGCAGCGTCCTGTACGGAGTAGGCGTCTACGATGTGCCGACCATCCTGGCCGTGGTGCTTATTTTCATGGCGGTGATGCTGATTGCCGCGTCGATCCCGGTGTTGAGAGTCGCTCGAATTGATCCGGCGCAAACGCTGAGGGAGGAGTAAGGCCGCAGCCATTGCGCTCTCCACGCGAACTGGTTACTTGGTTCGCAATCAAGTTCACCCGCCTCGGCGCGTTCGCAGTTGATAACGGCTGGTGATGCCATCGAGCATCATGGTCACGACTGTGGCCGACATGCCCAGACCCTTCACTCCGAGTGGCGCTCCAGTCACTGAATCGTAGCGTTCTGAGATGCCTGACTTGAGGGCATTGCCGACGGTGAGATCGGCGATTCGAGCCGCCTCCGCACGATGGCCGTATGCCGCAAGCCCGCTGGCAACCTGATAATTCGGCGCAGGCCACACGTCTCCGCGCCAGAATTCTGAAGGCACGTAGCTGGGATGCGTGCTTGCGACTGTCGGAACGGGAAGGGAAGTTGCCCAGGCGGGTTGCGCCAGGGTCGACGCCATGGTTGCGGCCTGTGCGGCGGTGGCCACGCGCGCCATCAGCGGCATAAATCCGCCGACTGTCGGAACCGGAATTTGCCCAAGCGTATCCCGGCGGACTGAAACAAAGCAGCCTTGCTGCTGCGACCACATGTGGACGCGCATGGCGGCGGCGCCTTTGGCATATCTCGCATGACGGCGCGCCGCCATCCCGTGATCGCCGAGAATTGTCGCAATCCGTGCGAGTGACAGCTCCGAAAGCAGAAGATATGCCGTGTTCGCGGGGATAAGTATGTCCCCGTACCACGCGCCGTTCAGCTCACCGGACGGCCGCCCCGGGTGTGGCGTCATTTTCAAGTCATCGAGGTCAACTTCGCGATCATAGGTTTCATAGCGCGCATGCTGCGGATCGCCGCTATACGAACCAACTCCGATCAAGCCACAGTTGGTAACATCGCGTTCGCGCCAATACCACTCGTGGAAATCTTCGAGAGGCCTCAGGCCAGCGCGCAACAGTTCGATGTCGTGATTGCGAAGATAAACGCGCTCCATCCCCCACGCCAGCAAAGGCGCTTGGGAGTACGCCGGAAAGGTCTCCCACTCTTTGCCAGCGCGCTCTTTCGGTGCGTCGTAGGGCGCCATGAAATTGGCGATCATTCCATGCATGAAAACCGGCTTCACGCGATTCCAGCGTTGCTGGAAATCCCAATAATTCTGAAACGCGCCGCGAATTGTCTCCCGTTGCCCAGGCAGAATCGAGAGCAGGTCCACGACAAACATGGTGTCCCACAGCCATTGCGCATAATAGCCGCCGCCGGGAACGATCCAGTCATGCTCGAGAGGCGCACTCGCCGGGCGGATCTTGCCCAGCACGCAATCGCTGTATGCATCCGTGGCAAGACGCAGAATCGCGGGATCGTTGCTGGAAAAAATAGGCTTCAACATTGCCGCAACTTGCTCGCGGCTCAGCGCCTGTTCACCGGCGGACGCTGCCTGTCCCGACAGTTGCATCGCTGCTTTTGGCATGGACGCGGAGATGGCCACGCCGGCGAGGCTGCGAAGAAGCTTGCGGCGCCGTGGGTCGATGGATGTCCGCGTCTCACTCATTGGGCTGCTCTTTCGATCGTGCAAGAAAATTGTCATTCTGGAGAGAGTTCAAAACGATGGGGCTTGGGCTGCGCCTCTTTGCGCTGCTCTGCCTGAAGCACCGCATCCTTGGCTTCCATCGTCTTTGTCGCGTCAGCATCCCCGGCGACCTTCGGGTCTTCGACGGCAAGAATGAAGTGCGCCTCGTCCAATCGCGTACGCTCCAACTCAATTCCATCCACCCCTTTCGCCTGGCTCTCCATCGGCGTGTTGTAGAGCGCGAGATTCACGCCGCCGGCGCATTCTTCCCGTGTGAACGATGCAATTGTTTGTCCATCGATCTTCAGGCTATATCGCGCCGCCGGCAAACCATCCACGCGCAGCATCTCCCGGTCCATGTCCGCAAGGTTGGAAATACCGAGTACAAACCGGATCATCGCGTCGTCCAGAGGCAATGGAAGCGGCAGCGCATTGTCGGTCTGTGTCCATTGCACGCTTCCCTCCTTCACCGTGAGACCGGCAACCTGCGCGTTCTCGATTGCAGTCGCCTTTCCCTGCAACGCGTCCAACGAAACGCTGCTCACGTCCGGCGAAACTCCCCACCCGCGTGCCAGCGCGGCGGCCATCACCCAGTGCGATGCTTCTCCCGGGTGAATGCGATCCGGCACAAGCAACTTCGCCAGCTCAGGGCTCTTGCGCTCACCCGCATTCACGAGGTCGGTCTCGGTTCGATTGAAGTCGGCGAAGGCGAGATGCGAAGACGCGGCGAATTCCTTCACAAAGGCAGCGTTACGGCTGACCACTTCGTTGTAATGCGGAAACTGGGTCCCATGAGTAACTTCTTCGTAGGGAGTGGGAGAAATCAGCGTAACTCTCGCTGCCGGCGCGCCGCTCTCAATCGCTCCCAGCAGCTTGCGGTAGCCATCCGTGAATACATCCAGGTATTTTTGATTGAACGCCATATAGTAGCCATCGTTCATGCCGAGCATGACGGTCACCACGGTCGGCCGGTGCGGAAAGAGGTCCCGCTTCAGCCGTATTGACGCGTCGCCAGTGTAGCCTCCATAAACGGTGTCTCCGGGAACTCCCGCGTTCCAGAAAGTAACGTGCAATTCGGGATAGCGCGTAAGGACAAAGTCTTCCACAAAGCGCGTATACAGCCGTTGGGCAGTAATACTGTCGCCATAAAAGGCAACCCGGTCGCCTTCATGCAGAGCAAATTCCTGAGCGCGAATCCAGGGCGCACCGACCATCGCAAGCGTCAGAAATACGAGCCGCATTCTCAAATGCATTGTTGACCTCCGCATCCATTCCAACATTTCAAAAAAGCACTTCAAGCCAAAGACCGCTCGGGTCGAAATGTTCTCTTCAGTTCCCGATCACATATCACGGCTTCAATCGCCCACTGCAATCCGGCATGGACTGCACGCCCGCCGGTGTGCCAAGGTGCCTTTGTAACTGCAGCCAAACGTCAGCCGGTGAAACCGGATACGTCCAGCGAGCCGCAATCTCTCCTGATGGAGAGGTCAGGAGTAGCTCGGTTGCGTCGAAAACATTGTAGGCTTTGCGCAGCACCTCCGCACTCGAGGCATCAACATGCACCTTCGGATCAAAGCTCCAGTCCGATTGCCATTCGTCGAGCTGATCCTTGCTCATGGCGTATGCAGGCGCCACCACGCTCGCCAGACCGCGGCTGGCGAACTGGCGCATCATGCTTTCCATCAGAATCAGTTGACTTCGAGATGTCGCAGCCTGCGCACCTTCCGGCGCCATGACCGCGAAAAGTGTCCAGCGATTTCCCTGCGCGGAGAGACTGCCGCGTGCCGGAATGGGCCCCGCGTCGCCATTCGGGCAAGCCGTCCCCGCGGGCCTTCGATCTGCGGTCAAATGCTGATCTGTCCCACTTGTCCTCGCAAGCAACTCCTGCATGCAGCCGCACAATGCATGCGTCTCAGGCGCGACTTCGTCTGCTTCCGTCGGCGTGCAATAGAGGTTGTCCGCAAATTGCATGTTCGAACCGGATGACACGAATGATCCCGATGCGGCGAGGATGGTGTTGCCGTCAAATCGATTGGCCAGATCGCCCGTAAATTCTGCTGTCGACTTGAACGCGGGTGCATCGAGCGGCGGCTCCCACACAACCGTATTGCCTTCCAGAATCACGCCGTTGAGCTTGCCGCCGTGCCAGGTAGAAAGATAAATGGCCCCTTGCCGCTTTGCCAGGCGGGGACTGCGTCCATTATGAATGCAGGTATTGTGGCGAATCGTGCTCGCGGTCGAGTTGCCGCTCGGCCCCTCCGCGCCAAAGACCGAGACGCAGTAGCCCTGCGAGTCGTGCCCGAAATTGTTTTCCACGCGGTTGTTCTCATTGCCATAATCGACGTCGAACACGCCGCCGTCCACGCCAGGAGAGTCGGAGAAATAGCCCTCGTTGTATTCGACGCGGCAATCGGAGCATCTCCATTCCCAAATGGCATTGGGCGTTCCAATGGTCTCTGTTTCCTGCATGCCGGTGTCCCAGGCGACGTTGTGCTCGAGCACGCCATGGGAAACACGCGCCAGCAGAATTCCGTCGCCCGCGACATCGTGGACAATTGAGTTGCGCACCTCGATGTGCTCGCCGCGCATGCGGCCGTCGGCGGAATCGAAACCCGCGCCGTTCACGATGATGCCTGCCCACTCAGAAGTGCGGTATGCGGTAACTCCGTCCACGATCACATCGTCGATGCGAGTATTCGCATTCTTATCCGGAGCGATCACCACCAATCCCGAGTCCTTGGTCGCCGGCTCGCCCGGCACATCGTGAACCACCACGTTCGTAATTCTGAAGTGGCGCAGAACTTGCTCCGTTCCGCCGACGTGAATTCCGTATGGAGAGCCGCCCAATATCTCCAGATTTTCAATCTCCCAATACTGCTGGTTGTGCAGTTGCACTCCTGCGGGCTGCAAACCTCCAACAATCACGGGCAGCGCTCCGTGTCCATACGCGCCGAGGCGAATCGATGCCTGTTCCGTGCCGGAGCCTTTGGGCCACAACATGCCTTCGCAGCGGCCGCCCCGCTGCACAAGCAAACTGTCGCCCGGCCGGAAGGTGTAGGAGTTCGCCTTTGCGACAGTGCGCCATGCGGTCTGCGGCGTCAGAGAGTTCGCCGCGTCGCTGCCGGCCGCGCAATCGAGGTAATGCGCGGTTTGCGCGGCGCAAGCGAGACTGCCGGCAAGGCCAAGCATGGCCGCCGAAAAAATGCCAGGTTTCATCGCTGTGCTCCGCAGGCGTAGAAGATTCAGAGGCAGGACCCGGGAAGGATGGGAATCGACCCGCTTCGGACAATTCCGCATCCTTCCAGGAGACAGCAAGGCAGCTTAATAGACCAGCTTGAGTGCAAACTGCATGATGCGCGGGTTGCCTACCTGGGAAGTGATCGAGCCAAACGCTCCGGAGTTACGGCTGGCATTGGGGTTTCCAAAGTGAGGCGTGTTGAGAACGTTGAAGCTTTCTGCCCGGAACTGCAAACCCAGATGTTCGGGCAATGTGAAGTTTTTGAAGAGCGAAAGATCGTCGTTGGTGTAGCCCGGCCCGCGCACGATATTCCGGCTTGCATCGCCAGGAATCGGGTCGGAATTGCTCTGCTTGTTTACCGATGCGAAGGCGGCGATGTTGAAGTACTCGCTCAACGTGCGCTTGCCGCGCGGCAGCGTTGGATTCTCTCCGGAAACAACATTGGGGCGCAAGCCCGGGTAGTCGGCATAACCGGAGTTCGAAACCACGTTCACCGGCGTGCCCGTGTGCAGCGTGGCGATGGAGTTCAGATGCCAACCGCCTACCACCTCATCGGCAAAGCCCCTCGCTGTCCCGAAGAACCGCTTGCCGTGGCCGAAGGGCAAATCCAACTGGTTGCTCATCACAAAGTTATGTCTGATATCGCTGTCGGAGCTGGCATGCTCGGCATTCAAATTGAAAGGACTTTGCGGAGCATTGCGGCTGGAGAGATCGAACGGCGCGGGCCCATTGTCCAGGCCGTGCGAGTAGGTATAACTCGCCAGCACACTCCAGCCATTGGCATACCGCCGCTCAACCTTCACCTGCAGCGCGTTGTAGTCGCTCTGCCCGGACGGAAGAAGCGTCTGAATTTTGCCCAGCTTGCTGGAGATATGGCTCTGCACGTTGTAATTGCCCACTTCATAGGAGAGCTTGTGGGCTGCAGCTCCCACGTATCCCGCTTCCAGCGAAAGATTGAGTGGTAGAACCCGCTGTATCGTCAGGTTGTACATCTCTGAGTAGCCGGTGGGAAAATCCTGCGGCTCGTAGTAAACGGTCTGGTTCGCGGCTCCACTGACCTTGGTCATGTCGATGCTGGCAGCGCCGCTGGGCAGGTTGATGGTGGTGGAACGAGCCACGCCGCTATCCAGCATGAAGCTGAAGTAATACGGCGAGTTGACATACTCGTCCTGCGTAAAGAACGGATAGTTCTTGGTAAGAATATCTTCGCGAGCGTCATTCTCCGGACTGAAGAACATGCCATAGCCGGCGCGCACGCTGGTCTTGGGAGAGGCCGCATAAGCGATGCCGATGCGGGGCGCAAAATCGTGCACATTGGAGTTCACCAGCGAGCGGCTGTTGCCGCCCCGTCCTGCAATCAGCATGCTCAGGGTGTTCATATCGAAGACCGCGGCGTTGTTGTTTGCATCCACATACGGCTGGCGATACTCGTAACGCACGCCCCCAGTCACATTCAACCGACTGCTGGCCTGCCACGCGTCCTGCAGATAGAAGCTGTGCTCGTTGCTGGTGGTATGCGGATTGGTTAACTGCAAGCCTTGATCGACAACATACGGCAGCCCAAGAAGAAGGTCGGCTATCTCGCTGCCGCCGGTTCCGTAATACGCGCTCGGATTGTAATAGTCATACGGAAGATCGTCGCAGGGCGTATAGGAGTAGCTGCAGTAGGTCGAGTCGCTGGTCATCGCCGCGTATGCCCCGCCAAAGTACTCGTACGGCACAGGGAACAGCGAAAAGTCCGGGTGCGAGTTCAGAAAGCGATACTCATATCCGGCCTTCACAGAATGGTGGCGTAGGTTCCAGGTAGCCGCCTCGGCCAGTTGCAGATTGTCATCGCGGAACGACAGCGGCTTGTAAGTCGATCCACCGGTGATGGCGCCTGTCTCGAACTGAATCTGCGGGAAGCCGTATGTGTCGGGGAAGCCCGCGACGTTGGCGTTCTGGATTCCCAACTGATTCGCGAGCTTCGTCCCATCTACCAGGCTGTGCTGGTTAAGAGGCGTAATCAGGTAGGAGGCACGGAATTCGTTCAGCAGGCTTGCCGAGACGGTGCGAACCCAGGAAAGCCCGATCGATTCATTCTCTAGCCACGTATGATCGCCCGAGTCCGCGCCCCCGCCGTTGGTGACCTGGATTGCGCCCTGGTAGGGGTCGCCGGTCAGCTCTTCCGACTGCGCCATGTCATATGTCAGAGAAAGACGGTCCCGCTGCGAAAGCACCTGATCGAGACGTACGTTACCTGTGTTGCCATGGGTCTGGTAGTGCTGATCGGCAGTAAAGTTATTGAAAAAGAAATTCGAGTTATTCGGCATCGGGAACATCTTGGTGAGGATCGTCTTGCCCGCGGGACTGATAACAGCGGCAGGAATCACGTTGCCCGCGTATTGCTGCATGTAGTAGTTCGCCTGGTAAAAATTCGGATCGAAGATAGGAATTGGAATCGGGGCGGCCGATCCGTCAACAGAAGGTCCGAGCAGGCCGGACAAATCGGCGCTTCCGTCGGGGAGAAACTTCACCTCGTCCAGCGTCGGAACCGTCGTGGGGTAGATAAACGCATTGCGCAGCACACTGCCTTCGTAGCTCACAAAGAAGAAGGTCTTGTCCCTGCGCACCGGGCCGCCAAACGTGACGCCGAAGTTATGCTGCTTCAGTTGCGAGGCCGTGCTCACGTCCGAGGTGCTGAACTGGTAGGCGCTGGCGGCGGTGTTGTTGGGGCGGTAGAACTCATACGCGGTTCCGTGGAATTGATTGGTGCCCCCCTTGGTTTCAAGCAGAATGGCGCCGCCGGAAGCACGGCCGAACTCCGGCGCATAGTCTGAAGTGACAACCTTGAACTCCTGCATCGCGTCTACGCTGGGACGCAGGCTGGTGTCGTTGTTGCGATTGCCGGTTGCTTCCACGCCGTTGACCTGAATCGAGTTGCCAAACTCGCGCTGGCCGTTTACCGAGAGGTTCACATTGTTGCCGCCTCCGCCGTGCGCCACGCCGGGCACCAGCAGCATAAGGTCGGTAAAGTCGCGGCCCAGCAAGGGCATGTTTTCAATATCGGAGGCGCCGATCACCTGCCCCGTCTCCGCGCTCTGCGATTGCAGCAGCGGCTGCACATCGGTCACCGCCACGGTCTCAGTAACTGCGCCGACGTTGAGAGTTACATCGACGCGCAGTTTTTGATCGATCTGCAACTCGAATGCGCTGGTCGTGGCCGTCTTGAAGCCGGCCTGGCGCACGCTAACCGCATAGACACCGGGCGGCAAATTCAAGCCAAGATAACTTCCCGTACTATCGGTCTCAAGATGGGTGACGACGCCCGTCTGCTGCTCCATCAAATCCACGCTCGCGTGCTGGATGAGCCCGCCGCCCGGGTCGCTTACCTTGCCGCCAATCGAGCCGGAAGTTGCCTGCGCCCACGCGTTCAAGCCCGCTGCCATCACTGCCGCCGAAAGGAAACACACGATCAACTTTCTCATCGTCCTATGCCACTCCATGCTGGACCCTCATGCGGAATCCGATTTCAGGGACTTCAGAGCGTCCCCTTCGCTGCATCGGAAAGCATGCTCCCAGTTGGGGCGGGATGGCCGCAGGAAGGGACCCGGACACTGAGGATGGGAAAAGCAGGTACGACCCGCTGGCAATCGTTTACCGTCGCGCGTCGAACGTCTCTCCGCAAACACTCCGTCCAGGCCGATACTCCCCGCTGCCTGATCCCTATTCAACTCTCCGAATACTTACAGGACGAACCAGCACGGAGCTTTCTTTACAGAAGAAGAAACTTTTTATGCGCATCTGCTATCGCCCGCCGGGCAACTGCATGCTCTCTTCCCGAATCAGAGACATGGCCGCAAGCTGGTATGCCGGGGCGCTGGCAAAAGCCGCGGCCGCCACAAACCAGATGAACCAGCTCAGCGCGATCAACGGCTCAGGCAACAGGCTATGACTGCTGGCCCAAATCGCGGCGTCTCCCGCCGAGGTGGTAACAATGGCCAGCACGAACATCCCCCAGCACCGCGCCACCAACCCCTGGCCCATCCCTATCACGCAGCGCCGCACCAGGACCGCCTCAATCAATAGCAGCGATAGGAGCGGGTCGCTCAACCACAGCAGCATGGTTCCCAGCGACGGATGACGGCCCAGCAGTGGAAGTATTGTGCTTACTTGGCTAACGGTGAAAGCAACAATCAGGACCAGCAGCGCCTGGTCTGTACGCGTGAGCGCACCCCGCAGCCGGAATCGGCGCTGAATGCCCAAAACGCGTCCCAGCCCGATGGCCAGAAAAGCCATGGACAACGGTCCCCCTACCACCAGCCCCATTTCCTTCCAACTTGCAAAAATCCCAGTGGGAACCAGGCCAGACCAGTGTCTGGAAATCCAGGGCAAATGGCCGTCGGATATCTCGCGCAGCAGCGTGCCGGCAAACCGGGCCAACGCGGCGCAGGCAATCGCCAGCCAGGCCAGCCGCATCGGCTCGTCGGCGTCAAACCAGGAGCAGCAGATCAGGGCCAGGCTGCATTCCGTGGCAGTCATGACCAGGAAGAACAGGGATCCAAGCGCCCAAAAGTACCAGTTGAGCAACCCATACTGGCCGGTCAACAGAAAATGCGCGAAGGCAATCATGCCCAGGGCAAGATGCAACGCAAGCAGAGTCCAGATCCAGCGCACGAGTCGGGGCATGATTTCTCGTCAGATGTCCTCGAGGACACGGCGGGAGAGCTCCCGCGTGGCCCGCCGGCCCAGAAATGCCGTGAAGATGGGCGTGGAAGACGCCAGCGAAATTCCCTTGCCCTTGCCGTGGAGCGAACCCGGCACATGCTGTCCGAAACAACGCTCCATCCAGCGGATCAGCCGCTCCGCCACCAGTTGTTGAACATCGCTGTCGGCAGCGGATTCGTCTTCGGCCGACCAAAGGTGGCTCCAGCGGTTCAGCCGCGCCTGTAAGTCGTCGAGTCCGGAAGCCGGCGCTGCCTCGCTCTGCGCAGCCACTGCAGGAGCGGGCGGGAGCTTGCGTTTCCATGACCTTGGATTCCACTTCGATAGCGGGTTCATGCCGGCCTCCCCTTCTTCCACAGCCGGCGGCTCAGCTTCTCCGTCGCGCGGTGCAATAAGGCTCCAACCGTGCCAGGACGAATCGCCAACTCCGCTGCAATCTCAGTATAGTCAAACCCTTCCGCGCGCAATTGTACGCACTGCCACTCGCGCGGAGCCAGAAGCATGCGCGCCGACTCAAACCAGTCCGCAACCCGATCGGCTCCGGGCGTGTTCCGCTCGTCGCGCAGGCGGTCTTCCGTGGCATCCTCCAGCGAGACGGCCCTGCGCACGGCCACTGACCGAACCGTCTCACATATGTAGTTATGGGCTACCCGATGCAGCCAGGCGCGGCGATTCTGTATGTCTTCCCCTTGCATCAGCGCCAGGAAGAAACGCAGGAAGGTCTCCTGCACAGCGTCCTGGGCCATCTCCCCGTCTCGCGTAAGCCGGTGCGCGTACCCCAGCAACACTCCCGCATGAAGCTGGTAGGCCTCGATCGTTTCTTCCCTTGATCGTTCCGCGTCCATCCGTCGAGCTCCGGCCATGCAAGTCAGAGATGGTAGTCCTTCTGGTGGCAAACCGTCCAATCGCCGGCCCGCACGGTCCTTGGAACAGACGCTACTTTTCTTCCATGACCTGCTTCATCTTGAGATACACGCTGTTTGTCCAGCCGAAGCCGATGACGTTTACCTTGTAGCCTGCGCTCACCTGCACATTCGCGCTGCTCGAGACCACGTTGTACTTTTCGCGGATGGTGCCATCGGCCGCGAACCCGGTGTCCACCGTCGAGTCGAATTTGCTGGCAATGCGCTTGGCATCCGTGCGAAAACCAGTGGCATCCAGACCGGCCACGGCGATCCAGTTTGTCGGCGCCCAGCCATAGGGTTCGTCCCATTGCATTCCACTCTCGGTATTGCTCATCGATAACCCACCCGCCCGCTCGAAGAGATTAAGTTTGTCAACGATCTGCTTCGCCTGTTCGCGGGTTGCAACGCCCGCCCACAGCGGATAGAGCGACGTAACATAGGCATAACTCGACGGCCTGGCGAACACAAAGTCATAGTCGGCAAAGACGCCCTCCGTGGGCCGCCACAGATAACGCTGAATGGCGGCCAGACGTGCCTTGGAACGACGATCCCAGCGCAGCGCGTCCGCCGGCTTGCCCAGAACATGGGCCAGGTGAGACAAGTCCCGCTCATAGCGGTAGAGCAGGCTGTTCAGGCACACCGGCGCGTAGTGCTCCGTGGCTCCGTCAAAGGGACCGAAGCGGAAGCTGGGGTCGAAGCCGGACTCGCGCATGGCGCGGTCGCCCTGGTAGAAGTCGCGGGTGAGCCGGTAGCCGTTCGCCCAGGCTCGCATGCAAACCAGGCTTGCATGTACGTCGCAACTGGTTTGCTTCAGTTTTTCGGCCTCCGCGCCGTCGGGGTTCCCGGAGCCTTTCACCAGGAAGCTCGCACCGCCTTCGTTGAGGTGCGCCACCAGCCAGCGAATTACGTCGGCGTAATAGGTGCTATCGTCAGCCATCTCCGGCACCGGGCCTGTGCCGTAGTCAAAATAGCGGGTAAGGCCTGTCGAGCCCGCCGCATGTTCCGGCCGCGTCCACGTCGAATAGTCCTTCTCTGCCAGCGTATAGGCGCGCTCCAGCCAGGTCCGAGCCTCGGTGCGGCCCGCCGGTGTAGCCGGGAAGCTGTCGGGATCTTCATAGACCGCCCGGATCATCGAGGTAAGAAACGGCGGCTGCGAGCGGGTGAGGTAATAGGTGCGATTCGCGTTCAGCACCGCTCCGTAGTGCTCGATCTCGAACAGGAAGTTATCCACCATGCCCTTGGCCAATATCTCGCGGTGATCGGCTTCCAGGCCTAGAACGATGAAGTAACTGTCCCAGCCATACATCTCGTTGAAGCGGCCTCCGGGCACGACGTAGGGGTTCGGCAGGTAGAGCAAGCCGGCTGCGGGTAACTCCTCGGGGCGCACGTCCGCCAGCTTTTCAATGCGGCGGGGCAGGGCGGCAATCTTGATCTGGCACTTCTGAGCGACGGCAGCCACTTCCGGCGGCGCGGGCGTCTCGGCAGGCAGATAGAGCACCGGGTTGGCGGTGACCTTGATGTCCACCAGCGAGTGGCAGTCGGTCATGGAGCGCGTGAGCGTGTCCCATGCGCCATGAATGTAGCGAAGCGTAGCGGCCGGATCGGATTCCGGGCTGGGCGCGGCGCCAACATCCTGCGCCTGGGCACTTGAATTTGCGATTGCGGCGGCTGCAAGAAACAACAAGCGAAACAGTCTCATACAAACTCCGATGCGAGCAGCTTCGAATGCTATGGAGTGTATCGCACAGAATGCATGAATTGCTGGCGTCGGGAACAGTTCGCCCAAAGCCGGTGTCTACCTAAGCACAGTGGTTCCGATTGGGATATACGGGGTGCCTGGGTCCCCGGTGACAAGTCTTTGTCGCTGGGGCGCAGTGTCAAGAGCCCCGCTCCCCGCGCCAGCCTGACGCAGAGAGCGGTCAGCCCGCCTGCGTCTTTTTTTGAGGCCTCCAGACTCCCGGCCGGCGCGGCTGATCTGATCTTTGGGAGGCAGGCCATGTTTGAAGACGCAACGTTTGATTCCATGGGCAGAATCCGCACCCGCAGCCGCGGCTGGATGATCGCGACCTTCACCTTCAACGGATCCATCCTGCTGGCGTTGATTCTTATTCCCCTGATCTATCCCCAGGCGCTGCCGCACCAGGCCATCGCATTCCTGATGGAAGCACCCGCGCCTCCGCCCGCGCCGCAACCACCTCCGCAGCCAACCGCGCACGCATTTCACGGTGTCTCCGAAGTGCAGGACGGCCACTTCTTTGCGCCGTCCAAAATCCCCGGCCACATTGCGCTTTTCAGTGGGCCGGAGCAGGCGCCTGGCGCCAACTACACAGGCATCGACCAGGATACCGGGGTCCCCGGCGGCACAGGCTACGCGTTTCACGGCCAAGGCGCACCCCGCGTCGTACATCCGGAGGTGAACGCCCCGGTTCGCATCGCGGGCACTGTGGAGGCGGGTCTGCTACTTCAAAAGACAATCCCGCAGTATCCACCCATGGCGGTGGCCATGCGGGTTGAAGGCACGGTGGTGCTGGCGGCCACCATCTCCAAAGGCGGGACCATCGAGAACCTGCGCGTCACCAGCGGCCCGGCGCTGTTGCAACAGGCCGCGCTCGATGCCGTAAAGACCTGGCGCTACCGGCCTTATCTGCTCGACGGGCAGCCGGTTGAAGTGGAGACCACGGTGAACGTGATTTTCACGCTCGGCCGATGACGATTGATCCGGCCCCCAAATAGAGGCACCGTGCCCCATCCATTTCGCAGGTTTTATCGCGAAATGGGTGGGAAGGCGCAACACTCTTGAAGGGCCGGATCAATAAGCCGCACTCTAAATCGGCGGGCAATCTCATCCATTGCCTGCCGCAAGCTTCTCCCTGGTCAGCTCGTTCCATGCGGCAATCGCGTCCGGCATGGGCGGGCTCACCGCGCCGGGCGCCACGTTCTCAATCGCTCTTTGCGGTTCCACATTGCCGGCGGCGTCGCGCAAAGCTCCCTTTACCCAGCCCACCGCGGCCAGGCCCTTGCTCCCCGTAAAGGTTTGCTCGATATAGAACCACCGCTCGTCCCAGCAAACCAGCCGCGCGCTGAGCTGGAATGACGAAAACACAGGCAGGGAGCGCCGATAGGTGATCCACACCGCGCCCACCAGCGGTTGCCACCGCGAGCGGATGATGTGCTCCAGCAGCCGGGTGCGGGCCAGCAGATGGGTGCGCCCATAGTCCATCAGGTTCAGGTAGCGCGCGTTGTTCAGGTGCAGGTTCAAGTCGATATCGTTGGGCCAGACATGCATCCGCAGCGTGTCCTCGTCCAGCACGCCCAGCGGCGGCAGTGGCCGAATGTGCTGGCGGATGGCCAGCGCTGGAATGCGTACAAAGCTGATCAGATGCGACAAGTCTTGCTCCCTTGAACGTCGTTCCGCCCCAGTGTAGAAGACAGCGCGCTCGTCAGCGTGTGATAAGTGCCTCGTTCTCAGGTGGAATTGCCACTGGCGCACCTTGCGCCCAATCGGCGACAATCGCTTCTGCCATGGCAAACCTGTCTCGCCGGGAATTCCTGATGACCTCTACCGCCGCCACTCTCGCTGCCGCTGCTTCGCCCTCATTTGCCGTCCTCCGCCGCCAACGGGTCTTCATCGGATCCGGTACGCCGGACGGCATCCTCGCGTATGACTGGGACCCGGCAAGCGCCGAACTGACGCCGGCCGGAACAGCCGCAAAAATCGCCAACGTGGACTGGATTACCTTCTCGCCCGGCCGCGAATTTCTTTACGCTGCCGCCGAGGTGGACACGTTCAACGGCAAGCCCACCGGCGAAGTGGCCAGTTTCAGCGTCCGTGACGGCCAGTTGCAGCCGCTCTCCGCGCAAAACTCTGCCAGCCCCGGCACCTGCCACGTGGCTATCGACCACACCGGCCATGTGCTGCTCTCAGCCGACTACGGCGGCGGCTCCGCGGCAAGTTTCCTGGTGACCGAAGGCCGGTTGAGTCCCGTTGTGTGGAGCGAACATTACACCGTTCACGGTCCCAACGCCGACCGGCAGGAAAGCGCGCACGCCCACTTTGCCTCCTTCTCGCCCGACAACCGCTTCGCCTATGTAAACGACCTGGGCGGCGATTGCATCCACATCTATCACCTCAACGCGGCCACCGCTGCGCTCGCCCCTGCCGGAACCTACCACGCCCAACCCGGCGCCGGTCCGCGCACGCTGCACTTTCACCCCAACGGCCACACCGCCTACTGCGTCAATGAACTCAATTCGACGGTGGACGTGCTCCAGTGGAACAAGACCGACGGGAGCCTGACCCTGATCACGCGCATCCAGCTGCTGCCCGAGGGCTATCACGGCCCCACCCGCGCCTGCGACACGGTCATCTCAAAAGACGGAAGATTCGTCTACTTCGCCAACCGCGACAACGATTTTCTCTATAGCTTTAAGGCCGACCCAGCGACTGGCAGCCTGACCGCCATCGGCCGCTCCAATTGCGGGGGAAAGATTCCGCGTAACTTTGTATTGGACCCCACCGAGCGCTGGATGCTGGTCGCCAACCAGGATTCGAACCTGATCAGCGTCTTCGCACGCAATCCCGAAACCGGCGTCCTTGCCGAAAAGGGCAAGAGCTTCCCGGCGCCTGCTCCCATGTGCATTCTGTTCGGGTGAAGGTCGGAGTTCGCGGTCCGCGTCCGGTCAATAACGGCTCGGTCCTCCAGGTCTTTGACCGCTTGTTCCTGTACTAATTGTGGGTGCCCCAGGGTCTCGATTTTGAGACCTGGGAAATCACGCACTCAATGTACGAAACTGTGCGGTCACCAGGCCGGCAGTCTCAGTCCTCGCCCTTGTGCCCAAAGAAGGCAAAGAAGAGGCCGATTGCCGCGCCCGCCAGTGGACCCACCAGCAGGAAAAATGTCACCGAATTCAACGAGTGGACCAGCCCCTGCATCGCCGGGTTGCCGATCGCCAGACCCTCGTACTGCTTCCAGGGGTCGGGCGACTCCGCTGGCGGAGCCGTGTAATACACCTGGGTCAGCACGGCCGTCGCGGCCATCAGGCAGCTCGTGAGGGCGCTCCATGCGCCGCACAACATGCCCAGGCCGGCATTCCCGGTGAGCCGCATGGCCCGCAGGCCGGCAATGCCCCAAAGAACTCCAGCCGCCGCAAACAACCCCATGGTCACCACGCTCGGCGCGTTCGCGTCCGGGGCATGCCCCTTCAGCAGGATTTCCGCAACCAGGAAACATCCGCCCAGGAATCCCAGCGAGGTCCCCGTCCCCAGCGCCTTCTGCATCGGCTCCTGCGAATTGCTCCCGAACCAGAAGATGATCCCGATGTAGCCCAGCAAGCAGACCGCCGGATCGATTCCCGTAGCTCCGTTCAGAGGTAGGTTGGGCACATCCTGCCAGGGCCACAGCCGCGCCCCCAGGACCGCCAGGTTGGCGATCGCCAGCAGCATCAAGGGAAATCGCAAGGTTGGTCGCGCACCGCTGCCCATGAATTCTTTCCTCGTATCTCGCTTCGCGTGTGAAATTCAGGGGAAGCTGGAGTTGAGCGTGGTCTCAGTCTAAATCTCCCCAGCCTCTCGCGCTCTGCAAAAGAGAAAGCGGACCGGCTTGATTACCCCCACTGGTTTCAAGGGGAAATCCACGTCGCCAGGTTGAAGCTTTGAAGAAGGTCGAAGCGGTTGGAGTTTGGCCGGAAAGAAGATCTAGGCGCCCATCAGGGCCGGACTGCCGAGAGCCATGCCCGCGCCCGATGCCGCTTGCACCACTTCCGGCTCCGCCGCCACGGGCACATGCGCCAGTTCCCACGCCGAACGGTCCTTGAGAAGCCGCGAAACCAGGGCCGTGTGCATGGCGTGCCCGGCGCGTTCGGCCACCACGTGCCCTTCGATGCGCCGGCCCACCAGCGCCAGGTCGCCGATCAGGTCCAGAACCTTGTGGCGCACGTACTCGTCGGCAAAACGCAGCGGGCCGTTTTCCGGGCCAGCAGAGGTCAGGACGATGGTGCAATCCGGGCTGGCGCCACGGATCAGGCCCATGTCGCGCAGGCGCTTCTCGTCGGCTTTGTAGCCGAACGTGCGCGCCGCGGCGATCATCGTGCCGTAGGTCTCGGCCGCCAGGTCCACGGTAACGCTCTGCCGGCCGATGGGCGCTGGAAACTCGATACCGTACTGGATGCTGTAACCGGAGCCTGGATAGACGCCGATGAACTTGTTCCCCTCGCGCACTTCCACGGGGTGCAACACGCGAATCGTCTCGCGGCGGCGGCGCTGCGTGCGGATGCCGGTATTCAGAATAGCCTCGACGTAGGGCAGTGCGCTGCCGTCCAGGATGGGCAGCTCCAGGTTGTCCAATTCGACGATCACGTTGTCCACGCCCATGCCGATCAGCGCGGAGAGCAGGTGCTCGGTGGTCGAAATCAGCACGCCCTGCCGCATCAGGCTGGTGGCGTAGCTCACCTTGGCCACGTTGCGGCCGGTGGCGGGGATCTCGAAATTGTCCAGATCTGTGCGGCGGAAGACGATTCCCGAACCGGCGGGCGCGGGCAAAAGCGTCATGGTCACCGGTGCGCCGGAGTGCAGTCCCACTCCCGTAAACTCCAGGGGCTCTGCAATCGTCTGTTCCAGGTGCGCGGGGTTAGCCAAGTGTTTCCTTCATGCACGCCGACAAAACCGTGCAACCGCTAGATTAGACGCGGAACATCATCTGCGTCCTGTGTCATTTTTGCCACACTTTGAGCCACGTAAGCCACCCTTCCGACCGGAAATCAGCGGCAGGACGGTTTGATAAGCGTCGTAGAATCAGAAAATCTCAGGCTTTGGCCCGCTGCAATCGCCCTGAAAGGCTCAAAAATGCCGGTTACACCCGAACCCATCGTTCCCATGCGCGCCCTGTTGGCTGGCGCGCGCCGCAAGGAGTCGACCCTGCTCGATCTCGTCCAGAGGCTTGTCAGGGCCGAATCGCCCTCCGATGACAAGGCGGCCGTGGATGTATGCGTTGCGCTGGCCGCCGCGCACGCAAAGAGCCTGGACGGCCGCGTGAAGCTGCACCGTCAGCGCAGCTTCGGCAATGTGCTCGAGGTGCGCTTCGGGCCAAAATCCAAGACCGGTCCCGACGGGCGAACCTTGTTGCTGGGTCACTTGGACACCGTCTGGCCGCTCGGCACGCTCAAGACCATGCCCTGCCGCCTGGGCGAAGGCCGGCTCTGGGGTCCCGGAACACTGGACATGAAGGCCGGCGTGGCCATGGCCCTGACCGCCATCGAAATGCTGACCGAGGCCGGCCTGTTGAAGCGGGAAATCGTCCTGCTCCTCAACAGCGACGAGGAGGTCGGCAGCCCGGTCTCGCGGCCCATCACCGAGCTCCTTGCCCAGCAGTGCGCCGCCGTCTACGTTCTGGAACCGGCGCAGGGGCTGGCCTATAAAACCGCCCGCAAGGGCACCGGCAGTTGGCAGATCGACGTCACCGGAGTGGCCGCCCATGCCGGCGTGGACTTCGAGAAAGGCGTCAGCGCCGTTCGCGAGCTGGCCCGCCTAGTCGAGACGGTGAGCGGCTGGACCGACCTCAAGCGGGGTCTCACGGTGAATGTCGGCGTGGTGGGCGGCGGCTCCAAGACCAACGTCATTCCCGCCCACGCCTGGGCGGAGGTCGATGTGCGCATCGCCCGCAAGGCCGACGGACCGCGCATCGAGCGGCGTTTTGCCGCCCTCAAATCGGTGGACAAACGCTGCACGATGGCCGTTACCGGCGGCATCAACCGCCCTCCCATGGAGCGCATCCGCGGAACCGTCAAGCTTTACCGTCAGGCCAGGGCGCTGGCCGCGGAACTGGGTTTCGCGCTGGAAGAAGCCTCGACCGGCGGCGCTTCCGACGGCAACTTCACCTCCGCGCTCGGCATTCCCACCCTGGACGGCATGGGCGCGGTCGGCGAAGGCGCGCACGCACGCCACGAGTCGATCATGGTGGAGCACCTGGCGCCGCGAACCGCGCTGCTGGCCGGGTTGCTTGCGGGGTGCGGCAATGCGGGAGCGCCTGATACACTCCCCAGAAGAACCACCCGGAGTTAGATCACGCCATGAAGAACACAGCTCTCATTCTCATGCTGGCGGCCAGCGTCGCGGCAGTCGCCGCCCAGACCCCCGCCAAGCCGGCAACCACCGCAGCCAAGCCGGCCGCGACCGGCATCAAGCTGCCCCCCGGCGTCCCTCCCGTGCGGGGAATCCTGAAGACGGCTTTCTCCCTGCGCTACCAGGACACCAAGATCGGTACCGGCGCCGTGGCCGAGCCCAACAAGATGTACAAGGTCCACTACACCGGCTGGCTGGCCTCTGACGGGCGCAAGTTCGACTCCTCCTACGACCATCCCCGCCCCCCGGTGCTCGACAAGGACGGCAAGCCGGTGCTGGGCGACGACGGCAAGCCCAAGCAGGGAGATCCTCAGCCCATCAGCTTTCCACAGGGCTTTGGCCGTGTCATTCCCGGTTGGGACCAGGGCTTTGATGGCATGAAGATCGGCGGCAAACGCCGCATTTTCATCCCCTGGCAACTGGCCTATGGCGCCAGGGGGCGTCCGTCCAACGATCCCAAGAACCCCGGGATTCCGCCCAAGGCCGATCTGATCTTCGACGTGGAATTGATTGATGTAACCGACATGCAATTGCCGCCCAACCACCCCGGCATGGGCGGAATGCCCGGCGGTCACCCGATGCCCGGCGGCATGCCGCCCCGGCCCGCAACTCCGGCAGCACCCGGCACCCCGGCCCAGCCCGCC
Organism: Occallatibacter sp.; assembly: GCA_049516495.1. Classification (GTDB taxonomy): domain Bacteria; phylum Acidobacteriota; class Terriglobia; order Terriglobales; family Acidobacteriaceae; genus Telmatobacter. The sequence continues at coordinate 4,395 of JBEKTB010000025.1, read as the reverse complement.
GCGCCTAAACCAGCAGCAGCGCCAGCAGCCCCCGCGGCTCCCAACACTACTCCCGCCCCGACGACCGCTCCCGCTTCTCCGGCTCCGGCCGCACCCGCAACCCCCGCGCAGCCCCAGCCCAAGTAGCGACCATGAGCACCGTGCCCCCATCCTTTCCGCAGCTTCATCGCGGAAAGGGTGGGAAACCACGAACCTGGTTCTCGCCGCTTTTGTCGAAATCATCCGCCCAAACGTTCAGCAAGCAGTCAGCCCACCGCCAGTGGCAGTTCCGGCGTGGCCTCCAGCAGTTGGCGCGTATAGGCTTCCCGCGGATTGGCGCACAACTCCACAGCCTCCCCGGCCTCGACCAGCCTGCCCCGCTCCATCACTGCGATCCGCGTAGACAGGTAGCGCACCAGAGGCATGGAGTGCGAGATGAACAGGTAAGTCAGCCCGTGTTCCTGTTGCAGCCGCCGCAGCAGATTCACAATCTGCGCTCCCACACTCACATCCAGGGCTGAAACCGGCTCGTCCAGAATCATCAGCTTTGGCCGCAGGGCCAGCGCGCGGGCAATGTTGATGCGCTGCCGCTGCCCCCCTGAGAACTCGTGCGGATGCCGGCTCAGCGCCAACTCGTCCAGCCCCACCTCGTGCAGAAGTTCAATCGCCCGGTCGCGCAGAGTCCCGTGTACGCGGTTGACCTTCTGATCCCCAGTTCCAAGGCCGTGAATCACCCACGGCTCGGTGACGATCTGAAAAACGTTCATGCGCGGATTCAGGGCCGCGTAAGGGTCCTGAAAGACGGGCTGCATCTGTCGCCGCAGGCGGTGCAACTCGGCGCGCGAAGCGCTCGCAAGATCGACGCCCTCCACGCGGATCGAACCCCGACTGGGTTGTACCAAGCCCAGAATCATCCGCGCCAGCGTGGTTTTGCCGGAGCCGGACTCGCCCACCAGGCCCAGCGTTTCACCGGATTCGATGGCCAGCGAAACGTTCTCGACCACGGTGCGCTGCTCGGTTCGCAGCCCCACCCGCCGCGGATAGCTCTTCCAAACCGAATCCACCTCAACCAGCGCCATGCCTCGATGGTAAACGCCCCCTGCGGTGGGGTAACCTGCGCCTGCGCCTCAGAGCACCGTCAACCCAGCATCGTGACCGCAAGATTCGAAGATGTTGAACACAACACAACACAACACAACACAACACACCCCGACACAACACAACACGACACGACACAACCCACCACGACACGACACAACACCACACAACAGATTGGGTGCCCCAGGTCTCGATTTTGAGACCTGGGAAGTACAAATTTATGGTGTTGTGCCCTTAATCCAGTTTCGGATGCAGCTTGTGGAACCCGCTTGCCTGCTGATAAGCCCAGGCAAAGGCGGCCAGCTTGGCATCCTGGTAATGGCCAGCCAGAAACGTCAGCGAGACAGGCGTACCCGGCCCGCCGATGTCGTCGCTGTCGCCGTCGTCGATCTTCGGCGGCGGGGGCGCATCGGCGCCGCGCAGGCCGTTGGGCACGATCAGCGCCGGATGACCGGTAAGGTTGGTGGCCGTCAATTGCGTGCCCGTCGAAGGAGTCACGATGATGTCGACATCTTCGAACAAGGCCGAAACCCGCTGAATGGCCAAGGTGCGCGCGCGGTTGGCCTGGATGTACTCGACCGCTGGGTAGAGGCGCGCGATGCGGAAGGCGTTGGGCCAGTCTTCCACGCCCTGCTCGGTGAGCAGGCGGTCGCGGCCAGTCATGGTCAGGTCGTCGAATGCCGCCGCGGCCTCGGCAGTCAGCAGCGACGACATGGCGTCCCAGGGCAGCTTGGGCAGCTCGACCGGGATGAGCTTCACGCCCATCCCGCGCAGCTTGTCCAGCGCGGCCAGGTCGTAGCGCCGGTCGTGGTCGCGGCGCGCGCGAGCCGTTTTCATGGCGGCGTTGCGTTCTTCGCGCTTCTTCTTGTCGTCGGCAGTTTCGTTGAGCGCGGCTTCGTGGAGTTGGAGCGGTGTCGGCGGGTCGAATTCGCTCTTCAGGTAGCCGATGCGGAGCGTGTGCCAGTCGAGATTCGGCGGCCAAACGAAGGACGCCGGGTAAACCGAGGCATCCTTGCCGTCGGGGCCGTGGATCGCGCTGAGAACCAGGGCGCAATCCTCAGCCGAGCGCGTAATGGGGCCCAGCTTGTCCATGGTCCAGCTCAGAGCCATGGCGCCCGTGCGCGGCACCAGGCCAAACGTGGGCCGAAGCCCGGTCACGCCGCAGCGGGTGCAGGGCGAGGAGATGGACCCCAGCGTCTCTGAACCGATGGCGAAAGCCACGCACCCTGCGGAAACCGCGCTGGCCGATCCCGCCGAGGAACCGCTCGAGCCCTGATCCATGTTCCAGGGGTTGCGGGTACGCCCGCCAAACCACTTGTCGCCCATGGCCAGCGCGCCCAGCGAGAACTTCGCCACCAGCACCGCCCCGGCCGCGTCCAGGCGCTGAACTACGGTCGCATCCTCCTCGAAGGCTTGCTGCTCGAAGCCGCCCGCGCCCCAGGTGGTCCGATACCCCTTCACGGCGAGCAGGTCCTTTGCGCCCCAGGGAATGCCGTGGAGCGGACCGCGATAATGGCCGGCAGCAATCTCCTCGTCGGCTATCTTCGCCTGGGCGAGGGCGCGGTCTTCAGTGAGAGTGATGACGAAATGCAGCTTTGGGTCGTAGCGTTTGAGGCGGTCGAGGTACATCCTGGTTAGATCGACAGACTTGATTTTCCCGTAGCCCAGCGCCTTGCCCAATTCGAGCACTGACCAAAACGCCATGTCTTCGATTCGCTCCGGGATCGCGCGGTGTCCGTATCCGCCGTCATCGACGATATCGATAACGGTCTCGCCAACGGCTCGGGGCAACGTCTGACAGTCCTGCAATGGCTTGGCCGCTGCCGGCTGCGGATGAAACACATACGCCGGCGGCACAGAGTTCGCCATCTTCAGCGCCCGGATCGGTTCGTAGGAGTCCCGCTGGCCGTTCAGCCCTTCGAGCATCATCTGCTTCTGCTCGGCGGTGAAGGGGCCGACGCCGGCCAGCGCCGCCGCCTGGTCCAGCATCTCCGCGGTGATTTTGGGCAATGCCACCGGCTTGGCGTCCGGACCCTCGTCCGCAAAAGCTGCGGGAGCGCCCTGCGCGGCCAGCGTGTACAAAACCCCGGGCAGCAGCGCCGAGGTAATTCCGGCGCGGCTGCAGGCAGAAAGAAAGCCCCGGCGATCTAAAGTCATGACAGAGAGTCCTTTGCAGAGCGGAAGTCTCGATGCAAAGACTATAGCCGAAGCGGCAGATCCGGCGATGCAAACCTCCGGGGGCTGAAGCCGCAACCTGTTACAAAGCCCGAACGAACGCGAGACAGGACGCTATTGGGCCTTTGGCGGGAAGGCCACATGCATCTCCGCGACTTCGATCCGGTTGACGCCGGCCTTCACGCTGGGGTCGGCGGAGGCGATCGAAGTGGCTTCCGCCTCGTCCGCGGCCTGGATCACCAGGACGCCGTACACGCCCCTCGGGTCGAGCACGGGTCCTGCGAACAATAGAACGCCCTTCTCATACTCGCTCTTCAAGTAGACGAAGTGCTCTTCCATGAGCTTCCGCTCGACGTCGGTCAAGTCCTTGTTGAAGGTGGGCCGCGGCGGAATCAGCCGAACAAGCCAGGTCTTTTGCGCGATCGCGGGTTGGCTGGCGGGGGCGGGCGCCTGTTGCGCCAGCGCACATACGCTGGTGGCTGCCAGCGAAAGGGCGGCGAGAGTCAGGTTTTTCATGACCGGGAGCATAGCACTGTCTCCCGGTCATGAAAATGGTTATGCAACTCTACTTGGCCGCGGGCGTCAGCTTCAGCGTGTAGGCATACTTGCAGGCCGCACCTGCGGGCAGGTTCACTTGCAGCGCATCCGCGCCCTGGGTCCAGGTCACTTTGTCAGTTGAGCCCAGCAGCTCAATAGCGCCGACAGCAATGGAGCTCCCCTCATGCGCCCAGCCCAGCGAGTGGATGGTCGCCTTGCCGTCGGCCGGGCAGGCCATGCCGATTGCGTAGACGGTTGTTCCCTTGGCCGTGAAGCGGAAATCCTCGGCCGTATAGGGCTTGGTGTCGGTGTCGTGGAAGGCTCCGGCCTTCACCTGCGTCGGTCCTTCGCCAAAGCTCTTCCATGGGGTGGTCGCGTAGATGGCCTCGCCGTTGACCTTGAGCCATGCGCCGATATCAAGCAGCGTTGCCTTCACCTCGTCGGGGATGGTGCCGTCCGGTTTGGGGCCAAAGTTCAGCAACAGATTGCCGTTCTTGCTCACGATGTCCACAAGCTGATGGACGATGAACTCGGGAGTCTTGAACGTGTCGTGCTCAATGTAGCCCCAACTGGCATTGCTGATGGAGGTGTCGGTCTGCCAGTGTT
>JBEKTB010000024.1:0-33136 GCA_049516495.1 Occallatibacter sp. | reverse complement strand
TTGGGCAGATTGGGGTAGACGCCGGCCTTCGATTCGTCGTAGTTGGCCGCGAACGGCGATTTGGGGTCGTTATCCACCCCGCGGCGAAGCTCCTTGATGCCCAGCAGGTTCATGAGCCGCTGGTGATCCTTTTCCGAGGCCGCGCGAATGGCCAACTGCTCCGGCGAAACTGCGGCGGGGGGAGCTGCAGCGGCGGGGGGAGCTGCAGCGGCGGGCGCGGCCGCGCCGGGAGCCGGAGACGGAGGGGTCTGCGCCGCCAGCCGGATAGCTCCCGGCAAAAAAAGCGAAAGAAACGCCAGCGCGGCAAAGCGGCCAAGGGCAATCGTGGGCATGGAGTACCTCGTTTCAGGCCGGTTGTCCGGCAGGTGGCACAAGCGGCCCCAAGAATATCGATTGAGCGCGATCCGGGCAAGAGCAACCGCCCCGGCTGCCTCAAACGCCAACGGTTGCCGCGCGATCCTGAACGCCGCGACTGAGGGGTTGGCCACATGAACATTCAAGTCCCGCCGGAAGCCGCCGATGAGAGGAGCTGAGAACTTGAGAGAGGGCTCCTGGCATGCATTGGCTTCGAAATCTTCCGATCTCCCGCAAATTCAACTACGCCTTCGGTATCGTCTGCGGTCTGTGCATCGTGCTGGGGGCATACACGTTGATCTCCCTTCGCAACATCGCCCAAAGAAACGCTGAGGTCAGCGAGCACGCCTTTCCCGCCGTGGTTCATCTGGAAGAGGTTCAGGTGGCCATCCAGAGCGTTCGCCGGGAAGATCTTCACCTGCTGCTTTGCACAATCCCAACCTGCCTGGCGCAGGAAGGCGCCAAGCGCCAGAAGGCCCTCGACGACTACCAATCGGCCGTGAAGGCGTATGAACCGCTGGCCCTCGATCCGGCCGACCGCGAGTTCCTGCAGAAGTTCTCCGCCGGCTTCGCCGAGTACAAGAGCGCCAGCGACAGTGCAAGCGCGCAGCTGAGGGCTGGCAAGATCGGCAATGCCGTGGACCTGCTTCTGTCGGATTCGGCAACCGCGTCGCTCGACAGCGCTTTCAACGCGGCGTACGACGACCTGGAGCTCAATGTGAAGGCCGGGACCCTGAGCGCCGCCAACGCCAGTCGATCGAGCACAAGCGCCACCTGGATCGCCGCGGGCATCACCATCCTGATCGTGCTGCTCTGCGGGCTGACAGGCAAGATTCTCACCGGGGAGATTGCTCCGCGCCTGGGCAGGCTGATGCGGGTTGTGGAGGCCATCGCGGCCAAGGACCTGACGCAACGGGTGACAGTCACCGGCAGCGATGAAATTGGCCGTCTTGGCGATGCCCTGAATACCAGCGTGGACGCGATGCTGGCGGTGCTGCAATCGGTTGCTCACGGGGCGGAGACGCTCTCCTCGGCCACGACGCAGATGAGCGCCCGCTCGGTGCAAACCGCCGGCAACGCCAACACCCAGTCCAGCAAGACCAACCAGATTGCCGCGGCGGCGCAGGAGATGACGGCCACCATCGGCGAGATCAGCCACAATGCCGAGAGCGCCGCGAGCGCCAGCCGCACCTCCGCTGAGACCGCCAACCGGGGCGGCGCGGTCATGCAGGCCGCGGCCGTGACCATGGAGAAAATCTGTGCCGCCACCAGTTCGGTTTCGGTCAAGATGACGTCGCTGGCCCAGCGTTCCGAGGAGATCGGCAAGGTGGTCAACGTCATCCAGGAGATCAGCGAACAGACCAACCTGCTGGCTCTGAATGCGGCCATCGAAGCCGCCCGCGCCGGCGAACACGGACGCGGCTTTGCGGTTGTGGCCGGCGAAGTGCGCCGCCTGGCCGAGCGCACCAAGGGCGCCACGGAAGAGATTGCCGGCACCATCCGCAGCATCCAGGAGGAAACGCGCGAAACACTCCAGGTAATGCACGACAGCCGCACCGCGGTCGAAACCGGCATGGGAGAAACGGCCAACGCCCGCAGCAGCCTGGAGGCCATCATCCAGTCGTCCCGGCAAGTGGAGAGTCAGATCGACATGATCGCCGCGGCGGCCACTGAACAGACCTCCGCCTCCAGCGAAATCTCCGAGTCCGCAGGCAAGATTTCCCAGCTCGCTACGGAAAATGCGCAAGGCGCCGAGGAAGCCGTGGAGGCCCTCAAGAACCTGGCTTCGCTGGCCAGCGAACTGGACGGCCTGATCCGGCAGTTCCAGCTCGATGACGGCCGGCAGGCCTCCGGGAAGCTCGAAAACAAGAGCCGGCCGCTTGCCCATCCCGCGCTGCGGCCTGTTCGATCGTAAGCTTTCAACGGTTGGCGGCAGCCTAACCCCATTTCTGCGGCCCTGGAAAAATGGACTCCTCTCCGGGGCTACGGGCTGCCGCCGTTTTCTCCCCCCTCGCGCAGCCGGAACTCGTTCCGGCTGCGTTTTTTACGGCATGCAGACCCCCTTCGGCGCGGCTCTATGGTAGCCTCCGGTTGTGGAGCATCACGGCTTCCCCGTGGAACGCGCAGCGGACCGAACTGAATCTGACCTCATAGCGGAAAATCTTCGGCGGGGGGAAAGACTCGTATGAGTGCCGTCAACTATGACCTGATCGTCATCGGCTCCGGCCCTTCCGGGCAGCGGGCCGCCGTGGCTGCCGCCAAGATGAACAAGCGCGTGGCTGTCGTCGAGGCCCGCTCCGTGGTGGGCGGCGTGTGCATCAACACCGGCACCATCCCTTCCAAAACCATGCGCGAGGCCGTGCTGCACCTGTCGGGCTACAACTACCGCTCGGTCTACGGCATGAACTACCGGGTAAAGGAAAAAATCTCCATGGCCGACCTGGCCTTCCGCGTCCAGGCGGTGATCAAGACCGAAGTCGACGTGACCGAGGCGCAACTGTCGCGCAACGGAATCGACGTTGTGCATGGAATGGCGCATTTCGTCGATCCGCATCATGTCCGGGTGGAGGGTCCGCAGACCGAAACCACGCTCGAGTCGGCCAGGATCATCGTGGCCGTGGGCACCCGGCCGGCCGCATCGCCCAAGGTGCCGGTGAACGGCCGCACCATCGTCAACAGCGACCAGATTCTCAATCTTCCCGAGTTGCCCCGCTCCCTGATCGTGGTGGGCGGCGGCGTGGTGGGCGTGGAATACGCCTGCATGTTCGCCGTGCTGGGCGTGCGGGTCACCCTGATCGAAAAACGCAACCGGTTGCTCGAATTCGCCGACCAGGAGATTATCGAAGCCCTCAGCTATCACCTGCGCGACAGCCGCGTCACTCTCCGCCTGGGAGAGGAAGTGGAGAGCGTGGAAGAGCTGACTGCCCACGCCAGCGACAAGGATCCGTCTCTTGCGGCCGTGGTGCAGGCGCCCGGCGATAAGCCGCCCGCCCTCCACTCCAGCGACAAACCTCCCTCGCTGGGGACCCCGGCCCTGGGTACGGTGGTGGCCAACCTGCAAAGCAGGAAAAAAGTTTCCGGCGATGCACTGCTTTACGCCGTCGGCCGCCAGGGCAACATCGACGAGCTGAACCTCTCCGCGGCCGGCCTGGAAGCGGACAACCGCGGCCGCATCCCCGTCGACGAGCACTACCAGACCAAGGTGGAGCACATCTTCGCGGTGGGCGACGTGGTGGGCTTCCCCGCCCTGGCCTCGGTCTCCATGGAGCAGGGGCGCATCGCCGCCGCGCGGGCCTTCAACGACAAGGCCACCTCCTCCAATCCCAGCTTTTATCCCTACGGCATCTACACCATTCCGGAGATCAGCTTCATCGGCAAGACCGAGGAGCAGCTGACCGACGAAGACGTGCCCTATGAGGTGGGGATGGCCTACTATCGCGAGTCGGCCCGCGGCCAGATTCGAGGCGACACCACCGGGCGGCTGAAGATGATCTTCCATCGCGACACGCGCAAGGTGCTGGGCGTACACATCATCGGCGAAGAGGCCAGCGAGTTGGTGCACATCGGCCAGGCGGTCATGATCCTGGGTGGTACGGTGGACTATTTCATCGACACCGTTTTCAACTACCCCACTCTCGCCGAGTGCTACAAGGTAGCGGCATTCAACGGGTTGGGCCGCCTGCACCGCTACCAGTCGGAATAAGGGAGAGCGTCACTCTCCCATCCCCAAGGAGGGCTTGCATGACCACCGCTATCGGCGCCGTGATCACCGAACATATCGTGGCCGGGAGGCTTGAGGACAATCGCCTGGCGGGCGAACTGCTGCGCTACCCGGAAAACGCGGACGAGTCGGATGCGCTCACGGCGCTTCCCGCAGGCGAACTGGTGGAGATCCTGGCATCGCGGATTTCTGTGCTGGCCGCCAGCGAAGCCCGCCCGCTGGACGCCGTCGGGGTGGCCGTGCCCGGCATCGTCCGCCACGGCGTTGTGGAGGACTCACCCAACCTGACCCAGATCAAGGGCATGCGGCTGGCCGAGGAACTGGGCCGGGCGCTCACCGCGCAGGGAGTTGCCGCGCCGGTTTACGTAGTCAACGACGCCGACTCGATTGCCGCCGGAGTGGCCGCCACGCGCGGGCAGCTCGACCGCCTGACCCGCGTCTGGACCATCGGCAACGGCATCGGGTACGGGCGCTGGCCGTACGTCGAAGGCGTTTGGGAGGGCGGCCACGTCACCGTCACCCTGGACCCCAAGGAGCGTTTTTGCGGCTGCGGAGGCGTAGGGCACCTGGAAGGAATCATGGGCTATCGCGCCATGCGCATGAGGTTTCTCGACCTGGAGCCGGAGGAGGTCTTTGCCCAGGCTCGCCAGGGCGACACCCGCTGCCGCGAGTTCGTCGACCTGTGGCATCGCGCACTGGCCGCCGCAACCGCTTCGTTCATCCATCTGGCTGGTCCGGGGCGTTTTTATTTCACCGGCCACAATGTCGGATTTTTGGAGTTGCCCTTGTTGCGCAGCCATCTCGAAACCATGGTCAAGATGAGCCCGTTGCAAAGTTTTTCGCTGGAAATCCTACCGCCCGACGACGAAACCGCTCTGCTCGGCGCCGGGGTGAGCGCGCTGCGGGCTTCGACGGAGTAAGGGCGTCGGGTTTGTCCTTCCCTGTCGTTCCGCTCAGCACCTCCGCAGGTAGGTCCGCGACAGGCGGTCGTGCCACATCATGTGGTTCTCGTCGAAGATGGCCCAGGCTACGCCCAGTCCTACCGGAAGCACCGACAGGAGCATCGCCGCCAGCCTGCGGCGCACCTGCGCGCGGGTGGGGCTCTGGTCGTCAAAGGTGCACAGGGAGACGCGAGCGTACTTCATCCCCGGCGTGCTTTCCCCCAACGTGAAGAAAATCAGTTGATAGAGCAGGGCGACAAACGCGAAAGCCGAAGCCGCACCGACCTCCAGAACTCTCGTCGGTGGCAACTGTTCCATATAGTTCATGGCCGTCATGGCCGCCCCCAGGAAGGCCCCGGTCATGAGAGCGCCATCGACGACGGATGCCAGCAACCGGCGGCTGAACCTGGCCGGCTCCAGCGCCGGAAGCGGATCGGGCGGGTCGTCAGGCAGCGTCTCTTCCTGGGACTGCGCATCCAGCTCGATGCCCGACCACTCGGGCCCGGCCCAGGCCTGCGCGGCAGCGGCGGGCGCGGCGGCAGCCGCCTCGGGTTGCGTGGAGACAGCGCCGGGGTCCACCTCGAAGATGCTCAACTGCATTTCGGGAGCGGCTGCCGCGAGAGGCCCTTCGGCCAGCCGCGGACGCACCTTGCGGGTGGCGACCAGTTCGCGGGGAAACTGGATCAGGTTGGCGTGAATGGGTATAACCGCCTCGACAGGCTCGATTGCCTCGACGCGCCAGGGTTCGGCAGTCGAGGGCGGTTGGGTCCGCAGGTCTTCCGCCGCAGGCTCCGGTCGTTCCGCGGGCCGTGGCGCGCGGGCGGCAGCCGGTTCGGGGGTGTGCGCGGGAAAATCCGCGTCCCAGCGAACATGAGGCACGGGCGCTTCCGAGGCTTCGAAAAACACGGATGGGGCAGACTGAACTGGCGCGGCAACCGAAGCCGGAGCGGCAGCCTGAACCGGAGCGGCAGCCTGAACCGTCAGGACAGCCTGTACCAATGGGACAGAATAGGCCGGCGAGACTGGGGGCTCCGGAATCCGAACTTCCGGCGCCACGATTTGAGACTCTTCCGGCTCCCACAAGACCGGGTCGGCAGTGGCAGCCTCAAGATCATCGAGAGCCGCCCTGGCGACGTCCTGCGCTTCAAGGGCCGCCTGGGTGGCAATCTGGGCGGCTTGCAGGGCGGCGCGGGCCTCGGCGGCCTGCATCTGGCTGTAGCTGGGTGCCTTGGCATAGCGGGCGGCCACGCGGGCGGCGGCCTGGGCAGCACGACTGCTGGGCCCCGGTCGCACGACTGCGGTCCTGGCCGGCTGCACGGCAGTCAACCCTCCCTGGCTCTTGTGCGCGGCAATGCGCCGGTTCACTTCCTGCTTCCAGGTGGGTGTGGGCGTCGGTTGGACCAAGGATGTGCTCAAGTCTCCAGCTTCCCTTCTGACGCGCCTTCCAGGCCGAAATTGAAGCCCGGAGCCGCCGTTCAGGTCCTCGAAGCCGTTATCACTGCGGCTCGCGGACGTTGCACTTCAGAAGAGGAGGGAGATCGCATGAGAAAGCAAAGGCGTAGCCCGGATCGTTGAACCCGGGCGCGGGGAAAAAACCCATCGACTTTGCCTGATGCCAGAGCTGCGATGCGCGCGTCCCATGAAAGGTGGCCTGCTTTTGCTATGCTGACCATGGTCCCTGGGATGAGTGCTCGCTCTTTAGTGTTTATCACGATGCTGGCCCTCTGTCACCTGCAAGTTGGGGGGCAGACGTTGACCAATACGGCACCTCCGGCAGCGCAAGACGCCGGGAAAACAGGTGTGCCCGCCGCGGATGAAGCCGGCGCCAGCGCGAACAGCGCACAAATCTCCGCCTCCCTGCCGGACGATCCCGGCCAGGAGATTCTGCCCGTGGCCCAGCCGGAACCGGCGCCCGCCGCTGGTTTGCCGGTCGATTGGGAAGCCCAGAGCCAGACCCGCGTGGGCGACACGTGGACCCTCACCGGGCAAGTCTTGGTCCACTACAGCGGTTATATTCTGCGCGCCGACAAGGTGATCTACCACCAGTCCACCACGGAGTTGGAGGCGGAGGGCAACCTGGAAGTTTCAGGCGGCCCCAACGACATTCTCATCAACGCCGACCATGGCGACATGCGGCTGAACATGCACACCGCGCGCTTTTTCAATGTGCATGGCTCCCAGGGAGTCCGCTCCGCCGGCCGATCGGTGGTCTATTCCACGCCCAACCCGTTTGTATTTTCAGGACGAGTTCTGCTGGAGACCGGCGAGGGCCACTACCGTCTGGTGGATGGATCCATGACCAATTGCCACCTGCCCCGGCCGGATTGGCAGGTCATCTCCCGTTCCATTCAGTTGGCCGACGGAAAGGCCTCCACAACCAATGCCCTGTTCAAGTTTCTCGGCGTACCCATCTTTTACCTGCCCTGGCTTCGCCATCCAGTCGACGACACGGGCCGCGACAGCGGGTTTCTGATCCCCATCATCAGCAACTACTCATCGATTTCCGGCTACACCTTTGGCGAGCAGTTCTACTGGGCGATCAATCGCAGCATGGACGCGCTGGTCGGCACCTACTACTACAGCAAGCGCGGATGGGCGCCCAACGGCGACTTCCGGTACAAAGGTCCAGGGCTCGATCACCTGACCGTGCGCTGGAACGCCTTGCTGGACCGGGGCGTCGAAGAGACAGTGACCGACCCGACAACGAACGCCGTCACGACCCAACTGGTCAACCAGGGCGGCGTGGATATTCTTGCGCTTGGCCGCAAGGATCTCACTCCTGAATTTCGCATCGCCGGCAATGTCGAATACCTCTCCAGCTACGTTTACCGCCTGGTCTTCGATGACAACTTTGCCCAGGCTGTCAGCTCCGAGGTACGCAGCGACGTCTCCCTGACCCACACCCACAATGGATTCGTGCCCTCCGGCTCGATGGATCGATTCCAGGCCTTTGCCAGCTCGGCCAACGGCGACGAGGTCAAGATTCTTCACCTGCCCAGCCTGCGCTTCGACGTGCTCGACCGGCCGCTGGGAGCTTCGCCTCTCTACTGGGGACTGGGATCGTCGCTTGCCTATTTGAGCCGTTCCGAGCCCGACTTCCATGCGCGCAACGTGGGCCGCCTCGACTTCTATCCGCACCTGTCTCTGCCCCTGTCGGCCGGCGGCTGGAGCCTGGTTCCCGAAGTCGCAGTGCGCGAAACCTCCTATTCCATCAGCCAGACTCCCGACCTGAGCGGAACCCACTGCATTCCCAATCCCACGAATCCGGCAGTAGAAGTCTGCGGCATACCCACCGTCAGCCACGACCCGCTCAACCGGACCGACATTGAAGCCTCAGTGGACCTGCGCGCGCCCGCCGTGGAGAGGGACTTCGCTCTCACCCGCTGGAACCGCGTGCTGCGACATGTCATCGAACCCGAGTTCACCTATCGCTGGGTGGACGGCATCGGGGCGCACGAGCGGAATGCGCTCCTGTTCGACACTGCGGACATCGCCACCAACACCAATGAAGTCGGCTTCTCGCTCACCCAGCGCTTTTATGTGCGCCCGGCGAACCCCCAACCGTGCTCCAGTGAGGACGCCGCAGCCTCCGCCGGCAACTGTCCGGACGAACAGGCCAAGCCCCGCGAGTGGGCCAGTTGGCAGATTGCGCAGAAGTTCTTCATCGACCCCACGTTCGGCGGAGCCTTGATTCCCGGCCGGCGCAACGTCTTCGATTCCACCCTGGACCTGAGCGCCATCGCCTTCCTCACCTCGCCGCGCAACCTGTCGCCCATCATCTCGCGCATGCGCTTCGAGGCCATCGACAACCTGCGCATCGAGTGGGACCTGGACTATGACCCCAAGGCCGGCCGCCTGGGCGCGGACAACGTGTTTGCCGGCTACAGCTGGGGCCGCACCACCGTGGGCCTGGGCCACGCCATGCTCAATGCCGTCGCCGAAAACGGCAGCTCCTCCACCATCACGCAGAGCCAGCAGTTGCAGCCCTTCCTCACCATCGGCAAGCAGAGCGGCAACGGCTTCAACCTGGCCGCCAACGGCGGCTACGACTTTGTCCACGGCACGCTGCAATACGGCGGCGTGCAGGCGGTTTATAACTGGGACTGCTGCGGCCTCACCGTTGGCTACCGGCGCTTCCAGTTGGGCACGGTCGGCACCACCAGCCGCAACGAGACCCAATACCTCTACAGCTTCACCCTGGCCAACTTCGGTTCGGTGGGCGACATTCGCCGCTCCAACTCGGTCTTCCGCGACCCCACACTGCCGCCGGCGTATTAGGGCCAATTTCCCGATTTACCCCTCCAGCGACGCTTGCCTTTTCTTCGCTCCCGCGTCTACTGCGTATCACCACCGTGCCCGGGCGGCCGGCGGGGCCGGATGAGGCCCCGCTGGAGTATCCTTCTCTGAGAGGATTTACCTTTGTCGCGTATTCATTTTTCGGCCTGCCTGCTCGCGTTGGGCATGGTCCTGGGTTGCAAAGCGCAATCCACCCCGCCCCCCGCACCCGCGCCGGGATCGACTGACTTGATTCTGAACCGTCACATTGAAGTCATGGTCCGCGCCCAGTTCAGCGTGCCGCAGAACATCAATGTAATCATCGGCGCGCGCAAGCCAAGCCAGATTCCCGGCTACGACACGCTGCCCGTGACCCTCGCGCACAACGGCAAGCAGACGGTGGTCGACTTCCTGATTTCGACCGACAGCAAGACCCTGGCCCGCCTGGAGACCTTCAGCCTCGAGAAGGACCCCATGTTCACCATCGATGTGGCCGGCCGCCCCATCCGCGGAAATCCCGCGGCCAAGGTAACGGTGGTCAACTTCGACGATCTGGAATGCCCTTACTGTGCGCGCATGCACCAGACCCTCTTTCCGGCCACACTGGAGCACTACAAGGACACGGTGCGGTTCATCTACAAGGACGATCCGCTGGTCGAGATCCACCCCTGGGCCATGCACGCCGCCGTGGACTCCAATTGCCTGGCTGCGCAAAGCGCGGACGTTTACTGGAAATATGTGGACTACCTGCACTCCCATGGCGAAGAGGTGAACGGCGAAAACCGGGACCTGCCCAAGAGCTTTGCCGCCCTGGACCGCATCGCCCGCCAGCAGGGCACGCTGGGCCACCTGGATGCCGCAAAGCTGGACGCCTGCCTGGCCAAGCAGGATGAGACCCAGGTACGCGCCTCGGCAAAAGAGGCTGATTCGCTGCGGATTGAGGGGACGCCCGCGCTCTTTGTCGATGGCGAGCGCATCGACGGCGCCCTGCCGCAGACTGAAGTGTGGATGGTGATCGACCGCGCCCTGCGGGCCCAGGGCATCCAGCCGCCGGTTGTGGTGCCGGACGCCCCTGCTCCAGCGCAGCCCGCTGCTGCAGCAAAATAGCCGCCTGGAGCAGGCATTTTCGCATCCGCTTTCCGAATTCGGAGGCGGATGATTCAGAGGCTAATTGCCGGAGTCAGGTAATTCTTGCGAAGTTCTCGCGTCCCTGGGCCGATGATGCCTATGTACGCAATTCGCAATCGAGGCGATCTCCGGGGCAGAATGCCGTATCGCCGCGTGAGGTTCGGGATTTATCCTTGATTACCGTGAAGTTTGGGATTGCCGGAGAGTTTTGGGATCTTCGGACAGTTTTGGGATTGTCGGGGAGTTTCGGGTCCCCACAGGAGATACCAGGTTGCAAGTCGAAGTTTTTTCCCGCACGCCTTTTCGTTTAGCCGTTCTTATTCTTTGCGGTGCAGCCGCGTTGGCTGCCGTCAGCGGGTGCCACCGGTCGCCGTCTCCAGACGTGATGGCGACGGTGAACGGCAAGGATATTTCGCGCTCGGAGCTGGAGAAATATTACAAGGCCAGCCTTGGCGAAACCGCGCAGGAACCTTCGGCCGAGCAGGCCAACATTGTGCGCCTGAATGTCCTGCGCCAGATGATCGAGGACGAGATCATCCAGCAGCGCGCCGCCAAGCTCAACCTGGCCGCCAGCGATGAGGACGTGAACGCCAAGCTGACGGAGATGAAGGCGCCCTACACCCAGGAGGAGTTCGACAAGCAGCTCAAGGCCCGCAACCTGACCGTCGACGACCTCAAGCGCGACCTGCGGCGCTCGCTCACCAAGACCAAGCTGCTGAACAAGGAAATCGAGTCGAAGATCAACATCACCGACGCCGAGATCAGCAGCTACTATGCGGCGCACAAGTCGGAGTTCAACCTGATCGAGCCGCAGTATCACCTGGCGCAGATCGCAGTCACCAGCGGGCCGGCACAGCAGACCGGCAACCTGCAGAACAACAAGGCCTCCGGCGATGCGGACGCCCGGAAGAAGATCCAGGCATTGCACAATCGCCTGGAGAGCGGCGAGGATTTCGGCGCCGTGGCCATGAACTTCTCAGAGAACCCGAACACCGCCTCGAATGGCGGCGACATGGGCTTCATTCCGGAGTCGCAGCTGCACGGTGATCAGGACGTCTACAACGCCGTTGGAAAGTTGAAGCCGGGAGAAATCACCGACGTTCTTCCCGTGTTCGACGGCACCGGTCCCGGCCGCCACACCATCGGCTACGCCATCTACAAGCTGATTGCACGGGAGCCCGCGGGGCAGCGCGAATTGAACGATCCGCGCGTACAACAGGCCATCCGCCAGGGCCTGCGCGAGGGCCACGCGCAACTGCTCAAGAACGCCTACTTCGAGATGCTGCACGACGAAGCCAAGGTCCACAACTACTTCGCCGACCAGATCCTCAAGCAAGGTGCGCAATAGGCCGCACCGGCTGATTGCGTTTCCCTGACCGGGCTGGACTTGCCAGGCAAAGCTTGTTGAATGAGAAAGGGGCTTCTTCCGCTGGGAAGAGGCCCCTTTTCTTGCAGCTTGGGCCAGCCTGCGGGATTCCTCAGGCGTCGGATACACTCAATCCTGCCACTCAATACAATCAAATTCCGCCTGGGATGATTCAATGGAGCGGGCAACATCATCCGCGTCGAAGGCGTGCTGGAGTGTTGATAGCCAGTAACTTCCGATTAGGCGGTTCCGATTAGAGCATTTTCGATTCAAGTCTTAACAAAATCTTGGGGGTGCCCCATCCATTCGCGCACTTTGCGAATGGGTGGGAGAGCATGGACGATCGCTTCGGCTGTGAACAGTAGAGCCGAAAACGCTCTAGGCGGTGATCCACTCCAATCAAACTTGAACATGCTGTCATGCTGAGCGCAGCGAAGCATCTGCGTTTGCCTTATTCCAAACTTCCGAGTTGGCAGTCACTCGCCAAGAACGTATCAGTGGTCGCGCATCCATTGCCTGAACCAGTGGTCCAGAGCGATGAGCGCAAAAAGGACGAGGGCAACAATCAGCACCTTTAGGTTATGCTTTACCCCTTTTCCCACTGGATTTGCTGCGTTAACCAGAACAAGCAAATAGTGGTCGCCGTGGCTCAGTTTCTCTATCGCTGCGTTCCAGGACTCCTCCCCCTGCCCGTTATTGGCCCGCAGGTGGGACTGAATTCTATCGGCAAGCCCACCGATCTTCTTCTCGTATTCTCCTTGATCGTAGTTCCTGTCAAAGTCCGCACTAACTTGCTTCATGTCCGGCAGAGTCCAGCCGGTTTCGGTGAAGTAGAGCATCTTCCTCTCAATATCCGTCAGAGGAATGCCATCGCGCACTGCTTCCTCGGAAATTCTCTCTGCAAGGTAGTCCTTTGCCTCGCGTATGGTCCTGAACCGCATTCTCTGTTCTGAAGTTCCCATGAGCGCAGTTGAGCGCGCAGCGCGACGCGCAGCCTGATCGGAATGTTTTCCAACAAAACGGTAGTAGAGCCACACGAGCGGCCAAAGAATCGACCAGAACTCAGAGGACGCCAACTGTTTGTCTTTCCGGCCACTGTCAATCGAAAGTAGCCAAACCAGGATGGCGAAGGAAGCGCCCGCAAATGCAGCATAAGGAACCCAAACCTCCAGAAACTGCATAAGTGGCCTCATTTTTCTCTCCTTGCATTGACGACGGATTGGCTGTTGCTGGCGGCGATTTCCATCACCAACAATTTCAGCCTCGGAATAGGCTCGCTTGAATTCTACTGCTCGATTTGGGGCTTATGTTCGGTCCCGCCCGTATCGTCGGCGACTCGGAAGTTACTCCCGAGTAAGCAGAATTACGGTTGAAGAAGCCCAACGTATTTGGTGGCACGTTAGCATCTTGCCGGGGCGAGCCCAAGGAAAAGCATAACGTTGTACTGCGTGGCAGCATCACACCGCGTCCAGCATCTGGACGGTTTCGCGGCAGCCTGTTGCTTCGTTTTTCCTCCCCGGCAGGATGCGCGCGCCGTTTGCAGAGAATTATCTTCTCCCGGCGCAGACTGTGAATTGGAGACCCCCGGAGGCAAGGATGGCGAACCGGGGCCCGGCATCGATTGGGCTGATCAGGAACGGGAAGGAAAAATGACCCCTCCCCCCCCCGGGGTCCAGTTCTCCGTTTGTTCGCCTTTTTGGGCTTCCCCGTGCATTGCCCGAAGAAGAGTGAGACCGCGTCCATCCGTGCGCAAGGCTAACCTGCCAACCCGCGCAGTGAATGCTATAGCGAAACCAGAGTGGCTGTACCCGGTGGCTTGGCGCCGAGTGGCTTCTTCCCCAAGAAGAAGCCACCTCGAATACCCTCAACTGGGGCATAATTACTCTGGTTTCGCTCTAGAAGCGCGCATCAACCTTCGCGCCGGTGTATTTGATTGCCTTGTCCGGAGCCTGTGCGGGCTCCACTCCAACTCCGTGGCCGACTCCGACAATCACCACGTTGAATGTGTGCCCGGCGGCCATGCCCGGGTAGCTTCCCTGGCGGGCGCCGACGGTTAGAGTACGCGTGGCATCGTCCCAGTGCAGAGGGATGATGGAGTGCGCGCCCTGCTCGTAGCGATAGCTGTCGCCCTCGTCCTCATAGAGATTGAAGTCGCCATTCGCCCCAGGATAGATACGCAGTTCGATGGGATCGGCAGCCTGCCCGGCCCATTCGATCGCGGGGCCAAGCGGCAGGATGGAACCGGCGCGCACGTTCAGCGGGATCCGATCGATAGGCGCGGCCCGGTTCATCTCCGCCCCGCCCGTTGCCCGCCCGCCGGTCCAGAAGTCGTACCAGTCGGCGCCGGCAGGCAGGTAGACGGCGTGCAGAACCTCGTGTTCCTTGGTCACCGGACTCACCAGGATGGCCGGCCCAAACATGAATTCGTCGCCTATTTCCCAGGTGGCGCGGTCTTCGCGGAAATCCATCACCAGCGGACGCTGGATGGTCGAGTCCTCGCTGGTGACCTTCCAGGCCAGCGAATAGACGTAAGGCAGTAGCCGGTAGCGAAGACGATCGAAGGCCAGCAGCGCGGGATAGACCCGGTCGTAGGTCCACAGTTCGTTGTGATCGCGGTGGCCATGTGTGCGGAAGACCGGACAGAAGGTGCCGTACTCAAACCAGCGCGCGTAGAGTTCCTGGTAGGCGGGATCGTTGGCTGCGCCGGGGAACGGCTGATGGTAGCCGCCGATGTCCGTGGTCCAGTAGGGGTAGCCGGACAGGGCAAAGTTCAGTCCCGCGGCCACCTGGTGGCGCAGCGCCCACCATGTGCTGTACACGTCGCCCGACCAGACCGTTGCGCCGTTGCGCTGCTGGCCCAGAAACGCTGAGCGCGTCAGCAGGAAGACGCGCTTCTCGGGGTTCGCCTGCTTCCAGTGCTCCTGAACGCCGCCGGTGTGCTCCAGGGGGAAGATGTTGGTGTATTCAAGGCCGCTGCCGATGTGCAACTGCTTGAAACGGAGCACCGCATCTCCCCAGTGCGGCCAGTACTCCTCCGGCTCAGCGGAATCCAGCCAGAACGCATCCCAGCCCTGCGCAAAGAGCTTGCCGGGAAGCTGGTTCCAGAAGAAGTCGCGCGCCGCGGGATTGGTGGGGTCGTAGACGTGTGTGCCGGGGATCTCGAATCCACGCTTCTCGATCTCCTGAAAGGTGTTCGAAGTCGGGTCCATCATGCCCCAGACCGAGATCATGGCGTGGACATGTTCATCGTGCAGGGTCTTCAACTCGGCAGGAATGTCCGTGTAGTTCGCGTTGAACTCCGGATCGCCCTCGCCACCCTGCTTCCACCAGAACCAGTCCTGCACAATCGCGTCCAGGGGGATATGCCGGGTGCGGTACTGGTTGGCGATGTCCAGAATTTCAGTCTGCGAGGAGTAGCGATCCTTGGACTGGAACAGGCCATAGGCCCACTGGGGAAACAAGGGCGCGTGGCCGGTCATGGAGCGGTATTCATGGATGACGCGGTCCAACTCCGGGCCGTAGAGAACGTAGTAATCGACGGCATCGGCTGCCGCTGAGCTGAAGTTCAAGTCCAGTGGAAAGCGGTTGTCCACATAAGAAAAAGAAGCCGTATTCCAGAGAATCCCGTAGCCCTTGCTCGAAAGCAGCAGCGGAATGGCAACATCGGTGTTGTTCTGACCCAGTTCGACGGTGCTGCCGCGGTAGTTGAACAGTCCGCTCTGATGCTGGCCCAGGCCATAGATTGCCTCCAGCGCATCGGGCGAGAATCGGTCCTCCAACTGGTAGGTCCCGGCAGGTTGCCCCGGTGGAGCGTCGTAGCTGCGCGGCAACCGGGAGTTCTCTGCCAGAAGCGGCGCACCATCAGAGGTTTTGAAACTCAGGTTGCCCTGCCTGGCCGAGAGGATAACCGCCAGGCGCGAGGTCGTCAGGGTGGTCAGGTCGCCGGTTTGGCTGAACTGAAAGACTGCGCCGGGGCAGGTTGTTGCAGGATTCAGCATCCAGGGCCGCGGAGCCGTCGAGACGGGAGCGCCTGCGGGCCTGGCGACCACGTGTACCACGGAGTCCGAGCAGACCGACACATCCAGCACCTCGCGCTCATTGCTTGCGCTGAGCCCTGCAGGCGACTGGACAGCCTGCAGGGGCGCCGGGTGCGGATATTCCCCAATAACTGTCTGGCCGTGTGCGCAGAATTCCGAGGCTGCCAGCATGGCCAGCAGGGATACAAGAACGAATGTAGACGAAAGGCCGGCGCGAACGAACTTGGACAAGGTGCACCTCGAGAAAGCTGGGCTTAAGTACCGGATAAACGAGAAACGGCCTCCGCGAGTGGCGGAGGCCGTTTCAGTGTGCGTTCACGATTCCGGAGTTACTTCATGTTCCCGTTGGCATCCATGGTGATTCCGCCCGGACCAGCATTCTTCTTTTCTTCGTTGGTCTTGCGGGTACCCATCGCCTTGGTGCGCCATTCCTCGGCCTTGGCGACGTCGTCCTTGCGGGCCGCTTCGTTGCCGAAGTCCACGTCCGCCTTGCGCCGGTAGATCAGGTTCAGGTAGGCCATGGCATCGTCGTAGTTGGGCCGGTTCGCGACTGCCTGGTTAAGATATTGCAGACCTTCTTCAACCAGCGCGGCGTTCTGATCCTTCAACTGCTCCATTACCTTTTTGGGCGCCTTGGCGTTGCCCTCACCGTCGTCGGTGACGCCGGCCGGTACCAGAGCCTTCAGAGTGTTCTCGTGGGCCTGGGTCCAGTCAATCACGCCAACCGTATAGGCTGCTTCGGGGTCTTTCGGATCGACGGCCAGAACCTTCTTCTGCCACGCCTTGGCTTCATCCAGCTTCTTGATCTGGAAGTAAATGCCGGCAACCTGCTTCAGGCTGTTAACATCCGTCGGGTCTTTGGCCAGAACATCCTGGAAGATGTCGATCGCCTGCTGCGCAGTCTTCAGGTTGTCCGGAGTGTCGAGGCCGGCAACCACGTTCTGGGCCAGCGCAGTGGCCAGGTAGCTCTTCGCCATTGGCAGGCTCGGATCAAGTTGCGTGGCCTTCTGGAAGTGTCCGATCGCCTCTTCGTAATGCTGGCCTTTGTAGGCGTCCACTCCCTTGTTCAGCTGGTCACGGGCTGCAAGGCGGTTGCACCCGCTCATGGAAAGCACCATGCCGGCCAAGGCAACCGCGAGCGCCGTAGTACGTGCGGGTCCATTCATGTTCTTATCCTTCTCCTTCAGGCGGTTGCCTATTCGGTAACGCCCGGAATCTTGGTACAGCTGGCCGCGGGCGGGAGTAACCGAAACCAGGATGAAAAAAATTGTACTCCTGTTTTCCGGCCGGAAAACTTCTCCGGACGGGGCTGGCATTTCCGGGTTAGTCCGGGGCTCCCGATCCGCCCCGGCTGCCCAGTTGGCCAACCTAAACCTTGTGCATCTTCATGTCGCCGCGACCGGCATCCTGCCAAACCTGAAACTCGGGCCGATGCCGATAGCTTTGCACATGCCCTTCAAGGAGGGGCAGTTCCAAATCAACCTTACTGACCAGCCAGGATCTTGGGCGTCATCAGTCCGATGTGATCCACGTTTGCAGCGCGACCGATATCGATAACCTCGGCAACGTAGGCAAAGTTCAGATCGTCATCGCCCTTGACGAACATGATGCGCTCCGCGCGATTGGCGTAAATTTCCGTCAGGCGCGGCAGAAGCTCGACCTTGTTCACAGGGGTTTCGTTGATCTTGTACTGCGGGGCCCCACCGGGTACGTGCAGAACCTGCACCACGATCGTACGGTCATTATTCTGCTGCTGTTGCGTCTGGTTCTTGGGCGGCTGAGGCACCAGCGCATCCAGGCCCTTGGGCGTAACCGGCACGATGACCATGAAAATGATCAGCAGCACCAGCAAAATGTCGATCATGGGCGTCATGTTGATGTCGGACGAGTAACCTCCCCCGCCCCCAGTTGTCATTGACATCGCTTCAAGCTCCTCGTTTCCTGCAAATCGTTAAAGAGACAACGCAAGGGCTACTTTACTCGCCGCCTGCGAGGTTGCCTTCCTTCTTCTGAGTGAGCAAGCCTACGTCTTCCACACCGGCGGTACGCACGGCGTCGATGGCGTCTTCTACCGCACGGTACTGTGCGCGGGCGTCGGCGCGAATGAAGATCGTCTTGCCGGGCTTGTCGGCCAGCTTCTCGCGAACCTGAACGCCAAGCTCGCTAACGGACGTCTTGTTTTGTCCCAGGAAAACCCCTCCGTCGCGGGTGATGGCCACGACAATGGCGTCTTCCTTGTCGGCGTCCGGCATACTGGTCGGATTGTCGACCTTGGCCATATCGACCTGCACCTTATTCTGGAGCATGGGGGTGATGACCATGAAGATGATGAGCAGCACCAGCATCACGTCCACCATGGGGGTGACGTTGATGGCGGCGGTGACTTTACTGCCTTCTTTGCGAACCGCGATTCCCATTGTTAGGGCTCCGTTGCCTGATGATTTTTATTCCGGATGGCTTCCGGCATTTCGTGCGACCCACCTGGCGGTCGAAGGGTTGAAACCGGCGGGCGGGAGAAATTGCTCACTCTCCCGCCCTCCACAGCCTCACGCACTCGCCGACAGCCGCTTCGCTTAGCGCTTGTGGCTCTGCTTGATGAAGTAGTCGATCAGTTCGCTCGAGGAGTTATCCATCTCCACGTCGAATGCTTCGACACGACCGGTGAAGTAGTTGAAGGCCATAACGGCCGGGATGGCGACCAGAAGGCCGAAGGCGGTGGTAACCAGGGCTTCCGAAATGCCGCCGGCAACCGCGCCGATGCCCGAAGTCTTCTGGGTGGCGATCTGCTGGAAGGCGTTCAGAATACCGACGACCGTGCCGAACAGGCCCACGAAAGGAGCGGTGGCGCCGATGGTGGCCAGGACGCTGAGGCCTCTCTTGAGCTTGGCGTGAACAATGGCTTCAGCCCGCTCCAGAGCGCGGCCCGAGCTCTCAATGGTCTCCTCGGTCGGGGCGCCGGCGGACGCACGGAACTCCTGCAGGCCAGCGGTCACAACCTCGGCCAGGTGAGACTTCTTGTTGCGGTCGGCGATCTTGATCGCTTCTTCAAGCTTGCTGTCCTTCAGGGCTCCGGCAACCTTGGGCGCAAATTCGCGCGACTGCTTGCGGGCTGCCGAGAAGTACAGGTAGCGGTCAATCATAACAGCCAACGACCAGATCGACTCGATGAAAAGGAGAATGGCCACGCAGCGGGCCAGCCATCCCATGTGTTCCCATAGCCCCATGGGGCTGAAGCTGACTGTCCCACCCTCTTCCTGGAAAAGTGCCAGGCTGCTGACCGTGTGCGAAGCGAAATGTGCGAGCTGAGCGAGAATCACTGAATCGTTCCTCCTAAGGAGTTTCTTGTGAACTGAGACTGTAGTACGGTTGCTGGGAATGCGGCTCTTTCCGGATTCGCATTCAGGTCAAAAGCAAGGCCCTTTTCCCGCGACGGCGAAAAGGGCCGAAGGCATCCTCATCCGCCCAGGGTGAAGATCACGTTGACCGTGGTCTCCACTTCTACCGGCTCATTGTTGAGCAGGTAGGGCCTGTAGCGCCAGGACTTGACGGCGTCCAGAGCGGCCTGCTGCAACATGGCAGGGCCACTGACGACGCGCAAATTTTCAATAGCTCCGGACTTGGAGATGGTAGCCTGCAGGACCACCGTGCCGGAGACGCGCGCTGCTTTGGCGATCGGCGGGTAGATGGGCTGAGTCTTCTGAAGCAACATGCCGACCGCAACACCGGCGGAAATGTTGACCTTCTTGGGAGCTTCGGCCTTTACCTTGGGCGCCGAACCGTTTCCGAACACGCTGCCCATGACGCCGCCCGAGCTGCCGCTCAGGCCTTCCATGCCGGCAACGCCGAAGCCCGAGCTAGGCGGTGCTTCCTTGGTGGCGACCATCTTGATGTCATGCGGAATCCGGGTGGGGGCAGTGAGCTGATTGTTCATCATCTCCGACTGCACGCGGACAACATGCACTGCCTCCGGCGGCGGTGGCGGCGGCGGCGGAGGTGGCGGCGGTGGCGGGGCCACCAGAGCCATCTGCATAGCGGCCTTGGGCAACGCCTCGGGATAGATCAGCGGAATGAGAATCAGGAGCAGGATGATCGAACCGTTGGTGATGAAAGTCACCATCATCCAATACTTGCTCTTGCTCTTGATTCTGCCTCCGGATTCAAACGTGGAATCTTCAAACATGGCCAGCCTCGAATCGGGTGTTTGCTTACCTCTATTTAGACACCGGGGAGAGCGGAAATGTTCCCGGCGTCGAAACGGTACCACTAAAGCGCTCTCCACCTATACCAGAACTGCGCTTCACATGCAAAGACAACGTGAAATTTTTCGGAAATCCCCGAAACCTAGACCCTGGCGCGCTTCGCGGCAGGAAGGACCACCGTCTTGCCCTTGCTGGCCCGCCACTCCTGCCAGGCCACAAGCATGGGCGCGGCAACGGCGATCGACGAGTAGGTGCCGATGAGAATTCCAACCACCAGCGCAAAGGAAAAGCCCCGCAGCACCTGGCCGCCAAAGACGTAGAGCGAGAGCACGGTCAGGAAAGTGAGGCCGGAGGTGAGCACGGTCCGGCTCAGGGTCTGGTTGATGCTTCGGTTGACCACGTCGGGCAGGGATTCTCGCCGGCTCAAGCGGAGATTCTCGCGGATGCGGTCAAAGACGACGATGGTGTCGTTCATGGAATAACCGACCAGGGTCAGGATGGCCGCGATGACGGTCAGGCTGATCTCCTTGTCCAGCAGCGCGAAGAATCCCACTGTGATGAGCGTGTCGTGGAAGCAGGCAACAACCGCCGCCACACCATAAATCAACTGGAAACGAAACCAGAGATAGACCAGCATGCCCAGCATGGAGTAAAGCGTGGCCAGGCCGGCCTGCTTCTCCAGTTGCTTGCCCACCGTGGGACCGACCACCTGCACGTTGCGCACGGTGAAGGCGTTGTTGTAATGGGCATGGAGGGCGTCGACGATCTGCTGGCGGCCGGTGTCGAGAGAGGTCTCGTCGTGCTGCTCAGGCAGGCTGATGAGCGCCTCGTTGTTGACCGCCTCCCCAAAGCTCTGGATGCGGGCGTCCTTGATGCCTGCCGCGTCCATGGCCTGGCGAATCCGGCTGGTGTCGGGCGACTGGTTGAACTGCACCTGCACCTGCGTGCCGCCCTTGAAATCCACGCCGAGCGGCACCGGGGAGCCGATTTGCGCCCAGTGCATGCCCATCGAAATGATGCCGGCAACGCTGAAAATCATTGAAAAGGCGAGGAAGTACCACTTCTTCCCGAGCCAGTCCACATTTACACTGCGAAAGAATTCCACTGATTCTCTCCCCTTCCTGGGGGCCGGAACCCCCTTGGGGCTCCAGCGTTCGATGTTGTTTCCTGGCTGCCGGCCAGGGTTGCCAGGCAGAACCGCCGGGCAAAGCTATCGGGCTGGCAGCCAACGTACCAAAATCTAGATGGACACCAGTTCGCCTGGCTTCATCCTGTTCAAGTGGGCATCGAAGATCACGCGCGACACGTACACCGCCGTAAAGAGGTTGGCCGCCAGACCGAAGGTCAGGGTCACGGCGAAGCCCTTTACCGGCCCGGAGCCAAAGACGAACAGGATGGCCGCAGAGACGATGGTGGTGACGTGGGTGTCGACGATGGTGACCCAGGCGTGGGCAAAGCCCTGATCCACGGCAGCCGAAGCCGCCTTGCCGGCGCGCACCTCTTCTCGAATGCGCTCGAAGATCAGCACGTTCGAATCCACGCCCATACCTATGGTCAGAATGACGCCGGCAATTCCCGGCAGCGTGAGCGTAGCCCCCGTGGCGCCCATAAAGCCCAGCAGAATGACCAGGTTCAGAAACAGCGCCAGGTTGGCGTTGATGCCCGAGCCCTTGTAATAGACGAGCATGAAGGCCATGACCACCAGCACGCCGACGATGGCCGCAGTGACGCCCTGCTTGATCGAGTCCGCACCCAGCGAAGCGCCGACCGTGCGGTCCTCAAGATAATTGAGCGACGCCGGCAGTGCGCCGGTGCGCAGCATCTTCGACAGCACCTCGACTTCTTCCGGCGAGAAGCTGCCGGTGATCTCGCCGGAGTCGCGGATGGCGCTCTGGATGGTGGCGACCTCGCGGACGCGCCCTCCCATGACCACCGCCATGCTCTGGCCCACATTCTTGCTGGTGTACTCGTAGAAGCGGTCGCCCGCCTCGTTGGTCAGGGTGAAGCGAACGTTGCGGCGGCCGTTCTGATCGGTGCCAGGGTCGGCGGAGCGGAAGTCGCTGCCGGCCACCACCGAGACGCGGTGCACAACATAGACGCTGTCGGACTCGGAACCGGAACCTACGGTGCCGGAGCCATGAACCACTTCTTCGTCGGCCGGAACCGCGCCGCCAACGCTGGCCAGGGCTTCCTGGTCGTCCTTGTAGGGGCCGCCGACCACGGCGTGAATCTCAAGCCGGGCCGTGGACTGGATGATGCTCTTGACGCGGTCCAGGTCGTCGATGCCGGGCAGCTCGACCAGAATCTGGTTGGCGCCCAGGCCGTACTCCTGAATGACCGGCTCGCTAACGCCCAAGGTGTCCACGCGATCACGGATGGTCTCAATGGCCTGCTGGACGGTCTTCTTTTCAAGAGCCGTGACCACCGGGGGCCTCATGGTCAGCGTAAAGCTGTTGTCCGCCCCGCCGCCGGTAATGTCGTATTCGTTTGAATACTTGGCATCAAGCGCGGAGCGCACATCGCTGGCCTTGCCGGGCGCTGTTCCTTCCACCCGGATAACTTCCGGCTTGTTGGCCGGATCGGGCTTGTAGGCCTGCGAAAAGGTCAGGTTGGCCGTTTTCAGATCCTGCTGAATGCGACCCACCGTGTTATCCGTTTCCGCGTTCACCGCTTCCGACACCACCACCTGCAAGATCAGGTGAGCGCCGCCGCGCAGATCCAGGCCAAGGTGAATGCGCTTGGTCAATGCCTCCGTCAGGGCTTTGCCGGTGACGCCCGAAGGCACCCCGATGATGCCGTAGACGCAGACCAAAAGGACCGCAACTATCAGGGCAATTTTACTGTTGAGATTCTTCTTCATCGTCCCGTTTCTCTAGTTCAAAACGCTAAGTACCGATCGAAAATCTGAAAGTCAGGAGGGCGGATTCAGGAAGCCGAAGACCCGTCCTGCGTAGTCACCGAGGCAATCGCGTTCTTGGCCACTTCCAGTTTGAGGTTGTCCGGCGCCACGCGGATCACAATGGCATCGTCCTTGATGGAAAGGATGATGCCGCGAATGCCGCCTGCGGTGGTTACCCGGTCGCCTGCCTTGATGCCGGCCAGCATCGCCTGCCACTGCTTCTGCCGCTTCTGCTGCGGACGGATCATCACCAGGTAAAGAACCGGAATCAACAACAGGGGAAGAAGCATCGGAAGGCTGGTTCCGCTTCCACCGGCTTGCATGAACATCAAAACCGCAAAACTCGTTGCCACACTCATCCTTTGCTTGCCCCTGGGAAGCATAATTACGCTGCCTTGCAGGGCACAGGCACACCCGGCCATGAGCCGGCGCCTGTGAAAAAATTTGTCTCCGGGAATGGTCCTGGCCGCTGACTACGCCCGGCCCAGGCTCTCGGAAGGAGGGCCCGGCTGCCGCTTGCCTGGAACCAAAACCTCAGTCCCGCGCCCGCATACCCGACTGCGACCCAACTGCCGTCTGCTTCCTGTTCGACACAGCTTCCCCTGGATACCCGATGCGGAGGCCGCAATGACTATTCTGCACCCAATCCACACGGATTCCAAAAGATTGCCTAGCAAGATAAGATACGCGCGGCCGGTTGCGTGTCAAGGCGCAGCACCCGCAGCCAATCCGGCCGAGAGACTTGGCGGCGTGTCCCACGGACATTCCCCGGCGCTTATAAAGCCTTTATATATCGGCTACACCACCTTTACCGCTGCGGGTCTTTGCTGGAAATAGACCCGCTTTGGGGCGGATTGACCGGGCTACCTCCCGTCCAGTCCGGCAGAAAGCGGCGGAAGGGACCATGAAAATGCCGGACTTCGATTTTCGCTACCTGATGCTGATTCCGTTCACTTTGGCCGAGGCTTTTCTTTTCTGGGCAATCTGGCAACTGCAAAAGCAGATGCGAAAACCAGGAAAGCACTGATACCGGCTTGAAGCGTCCCGGCCCGCAATCTACCAACGATTCGCCAGGGAAGGACGAAGCCGTGCCGACTGCGAAAGAAGTCGCAGGCGGGTCTCAGTAAATTTCAAAACCGGCAGACTCCCCGCGCAGGCAGCTCTTCAGCAGCCTCGTAAATTCTTCCTTATTCCTCCTAGATTCTTCCTTATTCTTCAGGAACCCAATAGCGAAGCTCCGGGCGGGCGCAGCTCAGGCAGAGCCGCTGGCCCCCGACCTCAAGAAATCGTCCAAAATTCACACCCTCCCCGCAACCGGAACACAGGATGCGCTCCGCCTTGTAGCCGGGCAATTCGGCCGGATCGACGTCGACGCGCACCCATTGCTCGGTGAACAGTTGCGTATCGGCCAGTTCCCGGTAGGCGAGCATCTGCTGGCGGCCCTTCGATTCGATGTGCGGGTAGAGCTGGAGCGCAAGCTCGCGGGAATCTTCCCGCGCTACGATGCGCACACCACGGCCGGAGGCGAGATCGACGAAGGTAGCGGCCATCTTGCCCCAGTCGCGAAACTTGAGCGCCCGCTTGCCCAGCCGGCAGCCGGTCACCAGGCCGATGGCGTCGGTGGCGCAGCGGTCGATCTCAACGTAAGTCACCAGGCGCTTGCGGTCGGCGCCCCGGGGGTCCTCAATACCCAGCCGGCCCAGACCGAGCAGGGCCATGCGCACACCCAGAATCTGGCCCGCGCACAGGTGCCCGTGGGCCGTCTCAGCCAGCCCCAGAAGTTCGTCGAGAGATTCCATATTTCTTTTCACCTGTCGAGTCTTCCCCGCTGCCGGCGCCCGCCCTACAGAATTCCCAGCACACGCATCCTCACCAGCCCGCCGGCCAGCACGCCGAGGGGCGAAATGGCCACCAGCGCCAGTTGGTACCAGATGGGCTGCTTGCCGCGCGACTGCAGGGCGCTGAGCGCGGCCAGGGCCAGCACCACCAGCCCCAGCGCCAGCACGTGAATCAGCGGGTTGGCGGCTGCCGCCCAGGCGGTCACGTAACCGCCCGCCGCAGCAGACAGAAGTGAATACCCCAGGTTGACGACGACGTAGCCCGGCTGAGGACGGCCTTCCGCGCCGGTCCAACTCGGCACCAGGCGGGTGAGCAGCGCGTTGATCCCGATCACCAGCAGCGCCATCACGGCAAAGCCGGCCACCAGGGCCATGAAAGCGTGCAGAATCACCACGGCTTCGCCTCCGCGTCCGGCTGCACGCCCACCTCGCCCCGCTCAATCCGCTCAAGGAACGCTCGCGCCAGCTTGCGTTCTCCGGGGTTGCTCTCGCCGTGCATGGTGCACAGGTCGAGGAATTCGTCGCACAGCGCGTTGCGCTCTTCCTGCTGCGCCAGGATGTTCTGCAGTCCCATCGCCAGTTCGCGCAGCCGCGCAGCTTCGGGCCAACCGCCTCCTCCACCCTCATCGCTCAGCAGTTCCACGTCGGAGAACAGCCCCCGGCGGCCGCGGGCGCATTCGTCCAGGCAGGCCATCAGTTGCTCCCCAAAGGCGCGGGTCAGCATCTCCATCTGGTCGGGTTCCATTTCGTCGCGCGGGTCCTGGTAGCGTGGGTCGCGGTCGCGCAGGTCCTGCTCGATTGGGTTTTGGTCGTGTGGATTCATTGGGTTCCTCACTTGCTTTTCATTGCCGCTTCCACATCCTCGGCGGTGTGCGGCAGCGCGGCCACCAGATCGATGAGCTTGCCGTCGGCGCCCACCAGGAAGACGCATTCGATGCGCACGCCGATCTTCTCCTCGGGAATGTAGACGCCCGGCTCAATGGTAAAGACCATTCCCGGCTTCAGCACTGCCGGGTAATCGGACGGATCGTGCACGGCGATGCCCACCATGTGGCCCAGCCCATGCAGCCAGTACTGGCCCAGCGGCTTGCCGTCCAGGCTTTTCCCGTGGGTGTTGATGTAGTTATAGGCCGCGTTGTCCAGCGAATCCGGGTCGCGGCGGTCGCGGTCGTTGATCTTCGACTTGCCGGCCACAAATGCGTCGATGGCCGCCTGCTGTGCACCCAGCACGATGTTGTAGATCTCCCGCTGCCGCGGCGTGAAGTGGCCGTTCACCGGCACCGTCCGCGTAATGTCGGAGGCGTACATTGAGTACTCGCAGGCCGCGTCGACCAGCAGAATGTCGCCGTCTTCCATGGTCCGCGTGTTCTCGGAGTAGTGCAGCGTGGTCGAGTTGATCCCGGAGCCCACGATGGGCGCATACGACGGCCGCTCGCAGCCGGCCTCCATCCACGCCGCGGTCATCCTGCCGGCCAGCGCGCGCTCGGTCACACCGGGATGCGCGGCCCTCATCATCACGCGCTGCGCCTGGATGGAAGCGTCCGAGGCTTTCTTCAGCAGTTCGATTTCGCCCGCATCCTTCACCACGCGCAACTCGGCGGTCGGCCGGGTCACATCGTGTGGCGCGGGATTCGCGTCCAGGCCCAGCGTCACCGCGGTGAATCCCAGCAGGGCCTTGGCCTGGGGCGCATCCGGCTGCGCCCAGATATTGCCGCCCAGCCGCCGGTCGGCGTCGATCAGCCGGTTCAGCACCGTGGGCAACGAGGTCATGGGCTGGACCTGATCGACGCCCGCAGTCCCTGCCGCGCCGGGCGTAGCCGCGTCCAGTTTGACCCCGGTGTAGGCTTCCATGCGCAGGTTGCGCGTGGGCAGGAAGAGGATTTCGGCGTAGGCGCGCGACGTCTTGGGTTCGTCGGCAACAATCACCAGCGCCGCTCCCGGCTCGTTCCAGCCGGTCAAGTAGTAGAAGTCCTCATCCTGCCGGTAGGGGTCGAAATCCAGTTGCGGCTCCGGGGCGGCAAACAGCACGGCCACGCCGCCATGGAGTTTGGCGCTTAAAGCCACGCGGCGCGCACGGTAAACCGACGCGGGCTGCCTTTCAAGGGCGTGCAGTGCAGTAGCCAAGGTCAAGACGGCCAGCAAGGCAAGTACAACGGAGCGCAGGAATTTCATTCCGCTATTGTCGTCTCTACTGCTCCTTGGCGCCAAACAGAAATATCTCGGGCGCCAAACGGAAATGTCCCGGAGACTGCTCTATACGGCAAGCAGCCGCAGCCGTTCAAACCTCGTCTGCCGCGACCTGCGCATTTTGAACAGGCGTCCTTTTCTGGTCTTCGGCAAGCAGGCGAAGGAACTCTTCCGCCGGGACGGGGTATCCGAACAGCCATCCCTGGGCCAGTATGGGTTGATCGTAGGCGGCAAAGTAGTCCGCCTGCTCATCGGTTTCGATCCCTTCCACAATCACTTCCAGTTGCAGCGCCCTGGCCATATCCAGGATCTGCGGCAGGATGGTCACGGTCACCGCCTGTGTGCCGATCGCATGGGTGAAGGTTTTGTCGATTTTGATGGAGTCTACCGAGAGATCGTGCAGATAGGACAGGCTGGAATAGCCGGTGCCGAAGTCATCGATATGGATGCCGAAGCCCCGCTGGCGCAACCTAAGAATCGTTTCCATGGCCATCGGGAACCGGGCAGAACTGCCTTCGGTGATCTCGATTGCCAACCTCCGCGCCGGAACCGCCGCCTTTTCAAGGAAGTGCTCCAGCAAGGGCAAGAGCATGGGGTCGCTCAGATCGGCGGGAGCCACATTGATGCTCAGCCGGAAGCCGGGATTGCTCTTGAGCGTCTCGTCGAAACTGTGCAGTGCGTGGCGCACCACCAGTCTTGTAATGCCGTCAACAAAGCCGCGCTCCTCGGCGAGCCGGACAAAGACATCCGGGCCCACCGCAAGACCGTCTTCATCCGTCCAGCGCACCAGGGCCTCGGCGCCCACAATGCGCCGGCTGGCCAGGTTCACGATGGGCTGATAGACCACCCGCAGCTTGTCTCCGGCGACAGCCCGGCGAAGCTGTTGCGCCATGCTCCGGTTGCGCCGGTAGAGAAAGGAAAGCACGAGGCCCACGCAAATGCCGGTGAGCGCGCCCAATCCGATGTGCATGGCTAGCTCGATGCGGTTCTCCTGCAAGGCATCGGAAATTGAAATGTAGTCCGTTACACAGTTGTAGTAGCGCTCGGAACAGCGGGTGGCGAACAGGCTGTTTCCCAGGCGCCCCTGGCCGTCTTTAGTAAGAATCTCCTGTGTGGCCTTTGGAAATGCGAGAATCCGCCGGCCCGATTGCCATGTGGGGTCGTAGATCGCCGTAGATGTGTAGTGCATGGGAGGCGCGTCCCGGTGCGTCTGGAGATAGGGGCTGATAATGACAAACGAGTCCCCCTGTTGCAGAGCGACAACTGTCAGGTCGCCCATGCGGAACGGCGCAAAGTCGCGGTACACCTGAATGCCATCCGGCTGGGAAAAATTCGGTTTGGGAAGGGCGAAAGGTTCACGCAGGCGGCCCAGGCTCGCCGAGCAGTCAAGCTTGCCGTCGCGTATGCGCCCGGCTTCCTTCAGATATTCCGACTGGAAAAGCAGACTGTGGAACCAGGCGATCTCTGCGTCCGAGCAAAAGGGATACGGAGAAGCGTTCATGGTGGTCAGAATCGCGCGCGACTCTCTCGAGGAGGCATCCGCCTCCGCCATGGTGCGCGCCGCGTGCTGTTCGAGCCTGATTTCGACCAGTCTCAGGGTGATCACCCGGCCCAGCAGATAGCCGGCGAGCGTGCCGCACCCCGCGCCAACAGCCGTGGCTATCAGGGTGATCAGAACGCGCTGCTTGAAGATGCGTTTCATCCAAAGGCCGCGCCCGCCTGTCAAACGGGTTTACAGGAAGGGACGATGTTCCTTGCCAGCCAGTCTATTCCTTCTTTTGCTCAGGCGATGTGCGTCCGGAAAGAAAGTTCCAGACGGCCGAAAAGGGCCCAGACACTATTGATCCGGCCCTCAAATAGAAGCACCGTGCCCCATCCTTATCGCGGGTTTTATCGCGAAATGGGTGCGAAGGCGCAACACTCTCCAAGGGCCGGATCAATAAGCCCCGACGCGGGCGCTCAGGCCACAATCGCGGAATCGAGCTCTGCTCCCTGGTCTTCCAGCGCATCGCTGCCGGGAGCCGTCGCCTGGATGGGCGGGACTTCCCGGGCGTCCCTCGCCAGCAGCACATGGAACTCCTGGGCGGACACGGGCCGTCCGAAGAACCAGCCCTGGCCGAAGACCGGCTGCTGTGCCTGGGCGGCAAAATAGGCGGCCTGCTGCGCAGTCTCGATGCCTTCCACAATCACTCCCAGACTGAGCGCTTCGGCCATGGCCAGAATCTGCGGAAGTATGGCAACCACCACCGATCCCGTGCCAATCGCCTGGGTAAAGCTCCTGTCGATCTTGATGACGTCGACGGAAAGATCGTGCAGATAGGAGAGACTCGAATAGCCTGTCCCAAAGTCGTCGATGTGCACGCTGTGGCCAAGCTGCCGTAGGTGCTGGATCGCTTTCATGGCCACCTCGTGCATCACTGTGGAGCTTTCCGTGATCTCAATCGCCAGCCTGGGAGCCGGGACCCTGGCCCGCTGCAGAGCTTCTTCCAGCATGGCCGGGAAGCCGGGATCGGCCAGGTCGGAGCCGGTCACGTTGATGCTCAGGCGGAAACTGGGGTGACTGCGAAGCGTTTCTCCGAAGTCGCGGAGAGCGTGCTGGACCACAAGTCGGGTGATCTCCCCCACAAACCCGCGTTCCTCGGCAATGCCGGTAAAGATATCGGGACGTATCGCCAAGCCCTGTTCGTTGGTCCACCGCGCCAGGGCCTCGGCCCCAGCAATGCGCCCGCTTGCCAGGTTCACGATCGGTTGATAGACCAGCCGAACTTCATCCCTGCGAATTGCCCGGCGAAGCTGCTGCTCCATGCTCTTGTTGCGGCGGTAGAGCAGCGAGAAAAAATAGCCGCAAAGAATGCCAATCAGCCCTCCCAGAACCGTGCCTCCGCCAAGATAGGCGCGATCGGCCCTTAATGCCTCTGGAATGGAGGTATACGCCGTCACGCAATTGAAAAAGCGGATCGAGCAGCGGGTGGCATACAAGTTCTCCCCCAGGCGAGTCTGCCCTTCCGTGGTCAGGATCGCCCCGGTGGCCGGGGGTGTCTCGCCAAGCAGATAGCCGGACTTCTGGCTGGGGGCGTCCACTGCTGTTTCCGTGTAGTGCATGGGCGCCGACTCCAGATGCATGCGCGCCAGGGGGACGAACACCACATACGATCCACCCTTTTGCAGCGTAATCGCCGCGACACCGCTGTTCTGATAGGGAGCAAGGTTCTTGTAGAGGGTCGAGCCGTCCTGCTGGGTAAAGTCCGGACTGGATTGCGCCTGGGGTCGCGGTAAACGGCCGAGCGTCGCCGAGCAGGCGATCTTGCCGTCGCGCATCCGGCCGACATCTTTCGAATATTCCGACTCAAAGATCAGGGAACGGAAGTAGCGGATTTCCGCATCCGAACAGAGCGGGTGCGGCGAGGCGCTCACAGCCGACAGGATCGTGCGCAACTCCGCCGAAGATGCTTCCCCGTCCGCCATGATGCGGCCGGCATACTGTTGCAGCTTGGTTTCGGCCAGGCGCAACAGGAGGTCGCGGCCCAGCATGTATCCCGCTGCGGCGCCACACGTCGCTGCAATGACTGTGGCCGCCAATATGATATGTAAGCGCTGCTTGAAGGTGGGCATCGTCCGTTAGCCAATCAACTGCTTCTGTCTCGGTCCATCCGGACGCAGTATCCCTTTTTTGGATTTGTCCTCATTATCGGCAGATAGGACGAGGCCTTCTATGAATTCTCGGTAAGCGCTCCGAATTGCGGTCCGGCGCGCATAGCGGCCCGGAGACCGGATTCATCCGCAAAACGGCAGCGCCGGCTCCCCGATCCAGAAGCGATTGCTGGCGCGAATCAGCGCGCCCACGGGACGGTGGTCGAGCCGCGAGTTCGCTTCCTGCCACGGACCCGCAAAACGAACCACGGGCGGAAGATGACGATAAATGACGGGCAGCCAGCGACGGGCGCGAGCCGCGGCACGCACTTCCGCAGCGTCAAAATCGAGGGCGAATTCCTGGCGAAATCGCGCCGGCATCCACTGGGCGGTCAACGCCCGATACCAGTGTGGGGGCCGAATCCAGGATCCGGCTCCGGCCAGCAAGCTTTGCGCCATCGCGCGTGCAGTCTGGCTTACGCCCAGCGCGTCCGACTCGCACATCTGGTCCATGTACACGCGGAAGGAACTCCAGTTCCCGGGCAAGGCGCCGGGGGGAATGCCAAACAGGCCGGCAAGTGTGCGGCTTTCCACGTAATATGCCTCCCGCTCGGACGGCGTGAGCGGCGGCAGCACGAATTCGTAGGCCAGCACCGCGCTCTCGACCAGGGCTGCGAAGACCCAGCGCAGCGCGGCCAGTTCATTGGCTGCATAGTGCGAGCCGCGCTTGTACGCGGCAACGTTTGCCGGCATTTCTCCCTGAATATGCTCGTGCAGTTCGCGGAGATGGCGCGCGGCGGCCAGCGCCTGGTCGAGCGTGCCGAAGATCATGGTGAACACGATGCGAAACGTGCGGTGAAAGCGCGCGATGGGTCTGGAGAGCAGCGTGGAATGCTGCGCCAGCGCTTCCGCAACCCACGGATGCGCAAGTTGCAGCAGCGCCGCGCGGCCCGCGCCGAGAAACAGGGCCGACTCGCGGTTTACCCTCCAACACGTCGACTCCGGCCCGAAGATGCCCGCCTGGGGATGCGCAGTTTGCCGCGCGATCGCGGCAAGAAGCTCCTCGCTGTCGCGCCTGGAAACGAATTCGGCATGATCGCCGCCGGAGGAGAACCTCATGTTCGCCGTCCCCTGCGCCGTCTGTCTCGTTCCTATTCTTTCGCGGCTTTCAGCATGGCAGCCAGGCTGCGGTCCACGTCGTCTTTGGTCGTCGCCCAGGACGACACGCTGATGCGCATGGCCGTCTTGCCCTGCCAGACGGTCGACCCGCACCAGCAGGTTCCTTCGGCTTGCAGGCGAGCTACGACGGCCAGGGTCTTCTCCGGCGAGCCGAAATCCACCAGCACCTGGTTGATGACCACGTCGTTCAGGATCTTGTAGCCGGCGGCTTGCAGCCCGGCGGCAAAGCGACGGGCGTGACTCGAAGTGCGTTCGACAATTGCCGCCATGCCGGAACGGCCCAGCGAGCGCAATCCGGCCCACAACTCCACTCCCCGGGCGCGGCGCGAGAGTTCCGGGTTGTAGTGGGAGGGCTCGCGGCGTTCGCCCAGGACCAGGTACGCGGCGTTGATGGACATGGCCGCCTTGAGCGCCGTTGGGTCGCGCACCAGCGCAATGCCGCAGTCGTAGCCGATGTTGGGCCACTTGTGGCCGTCCGTCGCCCAGGAGTCGGCCTGCTCAAATCCCTTGGTCCAGCGATGGTATTCGGGTGAGGCGGCGGCCCACAACCCGAAGGCTCCGTCCACGTGGATCCAGGCCCCGGCCGCGCGCGCGGCCGGACAGATGGCAGCGGCCGGATCGAAGGCCCCGGTGTTCACGTTGCCGGCCTGCAGGCAGAGGATGGTGTTGGCGTCCAGGTGCGGCAGGGCGTCTGCCCGCATCCGGCCCTGGCCGTCGGCGGGCACGCGGATGACTCGCTTGCGGCCCAGGCCGAGCAGCCCCAGCGCCTTGATTACAGAAGCATGCGCTTCCTCGTTCACCACCACGGTGATGGGCGGAGCGCCGAACAGCCCATCGGCTTCCACATCCCAGCCCTGGCGGGCGCACAACGCATGACGCGCAGCGGCCAGCGCGGAAAAGTTGGCCATGGTGGCTCCGGTCACCACCGCACCACCGGTTCCAGCAGGCAACCCCAGCAATTCGCGCACCCATTCCAGGGCGACTTCCTCCAGAACGACAGCCGTTGGCGACTGCACAAAGAACGCGGCATTCTGGTCCCAGGCGCTCACCAGCCACGACGCGGCCAACGCCGACGGCAGGCAACCGCCGTTCACAAAGCCGAAGAATCGGCCGCTGTTTTTCCCCACGGTAGCCGGCGAACCGAACTCGTGGAGCAGGTGCAGAACCGTCTCCGCGCTGGTTGGCCCCGACGGCAGCGGCCCGCGCAACGAATTCAGGGCGGCAACGGCCCGCGCGGTGGGCGCAACCGGCCGCGCGTCCACGCCTTCGAGGTAATCCATGGCGTCGCGGGCAGCGCGCTTCAACAAGGCAGTACAGTTCTCAGCAACGCTGGCGGCAGTGGAAGACGAATGGGAGGAATGAGAAGGTTCAGAAACGGACAT
>JBEKTB010000023.1:0-33883 GCA_049516495.1 Occallatibacter sp. | reverse complement strand
ATGTCGCTGGGATGGCGCAGCTTCTTGCCATAGGACATCTCCGAAATGTGAATCAGTCCCTCGACGCCCGGTTCGATCTCGACAAATGCGCCGAAGTCGGCCAGCCGGGTGATCGTGCCGGTGATGCGCTGGCCGGCGGTGAGGCGGTCCGGCGCGGTCTGCCAGGGTTCGGGCTGGAGCTGCTTGAGGCCCAGCGAAATCTTCTTGGTCTCCGGGTCGATCTTGAGAATCTTCACCTGGATTTCCTGGCCGGCGGTCAACACGTCTTCCGGCTTGGCCACGCGGCTGTGCGCCATGTCGCTGATATGCAGCAGGCCGTCCACGCCGCCGATGTCGATGAACGCGCCGTAGGGGACCAGGCTGCGTACTGTCCCGGTGACCGTATCGCCTTCCTTCATGGCGTCGCGCTGCGCCTGCGAGAGGGCGCGGGCCTGCTCCTCAAGAACCACGCGGCGATCGACCACCACGTCTTCATCCGTGACGTCGAGCTTGGTGATGCGGCAGGTGATCTCCGTACCGACCAGCTTTTCCAACTCCACCGCGTCTTTGGTGCCGCTGCGGCTGGCGGGCATAAAGGCGCGCACGCCCACATCCACCGACAGACCGCCCTTGATGACTGCCGTGACGGTGCCGACGACCGCCGTCTTCTCGGCGAACGCCGCCTCCAGGGCTGACCAATCGCGCGGCTGAGCGACCTTGAAGCGCGAGAGTTCGTAGTAATGTTCCTCGTTGCGCCCTTTCACCGAGACCGGGAAGGAGTCACCCGGCTTCACGTCCTCGGCGTTCTTCTCGAAAGCCGAACGGGGCAGCACGCCCTCAGTCTTGTAGCCGATGTCGAGGAAAACCTGGTCGGCGGAGAGCGAGATCACGGTACCCTGCAACTGCTTGGCTCCCGGCTCGGACTTGTGCGTGTGAGTACGCTCAAACGCAGAGAGCATGTCGGCAAAGGACTCGACAGGCTCCTCGGCAACGGGCTCCGGCGCAGGCTCGGGAACTGGCGCGGCTGCTGGTTTTGCCACGGGCTCGGGTGCGGCCTCCACTACGGGCGAGGGGACAGGCGTGGGCTCAGGGGCTAACTCGGCGGCTGGCTCAGGAGTGCTTTCGGGGGCGGGAAGGGATTGTTCGAGGTTGTCGTTTGTCATGACGGTTTACCCATCCATTCTCCCATGTTTCGCACGCCCGCGCGGTGCGGCCGGTCCAAGCTCCAGGTTTTGCCTCTCTCGAACGAAAAGAACGGTACGATTGGTGCCGCTTGTAGACAGTCGTCGGGGCTGGGAGTAAGAATGTCATGCGCACGGGAGAGCCTCTAGTGAAACGATTTTGTTTGACCAGGCGGGAGTTTGTGTGGCTGGGCGCGGCGGCAGTTGCTGCGTCGGCGGTGAAGGCGACGGCGCTGGAACCGGCGGTGTTGGCGGCCCAGGCTGCCCCCGGCGGCGAGCCGGGGCGCAAGATTCGCTTTGTCTCGATTGGAACCGGGATTCGTGGCTGCGATCTGCTGCGGTCGGCGCGGCAGGTACCCTCGGGGGTTCTGGTGGGTACGGCGGACCTTTACGATATGCACCGCAAGGCTGGCATCGAGGCCTATGGCGCGGATGTGCCCACCACGCGCGACTATCGCTCCCTGCTCGACCGCAAGGATGTGGACGCGGTGATAGTGGCCGTGGCCGATTTTCAGCATCGCCGCGTGGTGCTGGATGCTCTTGCCGCTGGCAAGGACGTCTATTGCGAGAAGCCCATGTCGCACAATGTGGCCGACGGCCTGGCCATGGTGGAGGCGGTTGCCGCGGGCAAACGCATTTTCCAGGCCGGCAGCCAGCGCGTCAGCAACATCGTCTACAAAAAAGCTGCGGAGATTTACGCGTCGGGCCGGCTGGGCCAGGTGCATCTGATCGAGGGCCACTCGGACCGCAATTCACCCTCCGGCGCCTGGGTTTATCCCATTCCTCCCGACGCCAGTCCGCAGACCATCGACTGGGAGGCGTTTTTGCACGATGCGCCGGCGCGGCCCTTCGACCCTGTGCGTTTTTTCCGCTGGCGCTGCTTTGCCGATTATGGCGAGGGCGTGGCCGGAGACCTGTTCGTCCATTTGCTTTCCGGCATCCAGTGCGTCAGCGGAATCAACGCCATTCCCAGCCGTGCGTACTCCACCGGCAGCCTGACCCACTTCACCGACGGCCGCGACTTTCCTGATCTGCTGTCCACGCTCTACGACTATCCCGGCGTGACCGTAAACGTGCACTGCAACCAGAACAACGAGGCTGGCGAGCCGATCATCTTCTACGGTTCCGAGGCCACGATGGTCATCAACGGCAACACGCTCACCGTCACTCCCCAGGACACCCGGCCGCGGCCGGAGGGCTACTCGCTGGACGGTTGGACCGCGGCGGCAAAGCAACAGTATCTGGACGAATGGCACGCAGCGCACCCCGCGCCAACGGCAAAGCTGGGCGAGATGGAAAGCTACTCCGCGCCGCAGGGCTACGACGACACGGCGGACCACATTGCCAACTTCTTCAGCGCGGTCAATTCGCGGCAGCGCGTGGTGGAGGATGAGGTCTTCGGCAACAACGCCGCCACCGCCTGCCACATGGCAAACCACTCCTACTTCCACCGCGCCGTCGCCACTTGGGACGCAGCGGCGAAAACCATCAAGGCATGAGGCAGTCGAGCCATCAACTTCGACCATTTACGGGAGAACAAGACCAATGAGTAATTCCTCGCGCAGAACCTTTCTGAAAGCCACAGCCGCGGTCGCAGCCTTCGCCGGAGCCGGCCGCCTGGTTGCCAGGCCGCTGGGCCGGCCCATCGGCCTGCAACTCTACAGTGTGCGCGAACTGCTGCCCAAGGACTTTGACGGCACGCTGGCCAAGGTGCGCGCGGCGGGATACACGGAGGTCGAGGCGGCGGGCTACTACGACCGCACCGCCCCGCAATTTCGCCACGCCATGGACCAGGCCGGGCTGCGCTGCGTCAGCACGCACCACCCGCTGGGAGTGCTGCGTCCGCAACTCGATGCGCTGATCGAATATGGCCACGCGCTGGGACTCGACTACATCATCTGCTCCTCGTCCGTGCGGCGCGACCCGGCCGCCAAGGGACCGCTCACGCTGGACGACTGGCGCTGGGTGGCAGGCGAGTTCAACCGCATCGGCGAAAAGGTCAAGGCCGCGGGCATGACCTTCGGCTATCACAATCACACTCCCGAGTTCGGCGTGGAGAACGGAACCGTCTTCTATGACGAGCTGCTGCGCCTCACCGACCCCAAGCTGGTGGTCTTCGAGATGGATTGCGGCTGGGTTTCCGCCACCGGGCGCAATCCGGTCGAGTACCTCAGCAAGACGCCCGAGCGCTTCCCGCTGCTGCACGTAAAAGACATGGTGCGCGGCACAACGGGCGGATTCCACTCCACGGTCATGGGCCGCGGCGTGGTCGATTACCGGCCCATTCTGCGCGCGGCCACGGGTCTGAAACACTACTTCATCGAGCAGGAAGAATTCGACATGGACCCCATCGAAGCCCTCCGCCTCGACGCCGAATACATGCGCAAGCTGGAGCTTTAAGCGCGGCGCGGGCCGCGACCCCTCCAGATCGCGGCCCGCATTGGATACACTGAATACGCCATGGAATCACGTACTGGGAACGAGATACGCGAAACATTTCTGCGCTTTTTTGAGTCGAAGGGGCACCGCCGCGTGCACTCCTCCTCGCTGGTGCCTGCCAACGACCCGACGCTGCTGTTTACCAACGCCGGGATGAACCAGTTCAAGGACCTTTTTCTGGGGGCCGAGCGCCGCGACTACTCGCGCGCCACCACGTCGCAGAAGTGCGTTCGCGCGGGCGGCAAGCACAACGACCTTGAAAACGTTGGCTTTACGCGCCGCCATCACACCTTCTTTGAGATGCTGGGGAACTTCTCGTTCGGCGACTATTTCAAGCGCGAGGCCATCGCCTTCGCCTGGGAACTGGTCACCAGCCCGGAGTGGTTCGGCATTCCCAAGGACCGGCTCTACGTGACCATCTTCGAGGGCGCGGATGGAGTGCCCCGCGACACCGAGGCCGAGAACTTTTGGATTGCCGCCGGCGTTCCCAAGGAGCGCATCAAGGAATACGGCCTCAAGGACAACTTCTGGCAGATGGGCGAAACTGGCCCCTGCGGACCCTGCTCGGAGATTTTTTACGACATGGGCATGGAAGCCGCCGAGACCCCCGGCGTCGATAAGCCCTTTGGCCAGGACGAAGCCCGCTACGTCGAGATCTGGAACCTGGTCTTCATGCAGTTCGACCGCTCGGCGGTGGTCGACCCGGCGACCAAGGCAACCACCTACAAGCTTGCCCCGCTGCCCAAGCCGTCCATCGATACCGGCATGGGTCTGGAGCGCGTGGCGGCCGTCCTGCAAGGCAAAGTCTCCAACTTCGAAACGGATCTGTTCACGCCGCTGATTGACAGAGCTGCACAACTCGTCTACGGCTTGACCGCCAACCCATTGACCGGCAGTTTCACCAGCCCGCTCGTCACTTTGGACACTTACATCGCGAACGCGAGCCTGCGGATCATCGCCGACCACGCTCGCGCGGCCACCTTCCTCATCAACGATGGCGTGCTTCCTTCGAACGAGGGCCGCGGCTACGTGCTGCGCAAGATCCTCCGCCGCGGGATTCGGCACGGACGCCTATTGGGGCAGGAACAGCCGTTTCTCTACCAAATGGTCTATGCCGTTCGCGATTTGATGGTGGGTGCTTATCCTGAACTGGCCGAATCCGCCGACCGCGTGGCGAAAGTGGTTGAAGCCGAGGAAAAGCAGTTCGACCGCGTGCTGAAGGAGGGTAGCAGCCGACTCGAATCCGAGTTTGCACAGGAGGTTGGAAGAGTCGTTGATCGGTTTATCCTCCAGCATGCAAGTGCCATTGATGCCAGTGCGATAAGGCGGGATTGCCTGCAGTTACTCAGGACCGGCGCCGCGCATCATGAAAGGGTCGAGGCAATAAAGTGGGGAATCGGCTTCTTAAAGGAATACGGCGAAGGGCTATTCACTGTGACTCTCGGAGGTGAGACTGCTTTCCATCTTTACGAGACATACGGTCTCCCGGTAGATTTCATGACCGACGCCGCCCGTGATTTCGAGATCCGCTTTGACGAGGCCGGATTCGAAGCCGCCCGCAGCGAAGAGCAGGCCCGCGCCCGCGCGTCGTGGAAGGGTGGAAGCCAGAAGTCGGCGAGCCCCGCTTATCGCGAACTCCCCAAGACAGAGTTCCTGGGTTACAAGCAGCTCACCGCCCCCGGCGCTGAAGTCCTGGCTATCGTGAAAAACGGCGCCGGTGTTCCCGCCGCCGCCGCCGGCGATCTGGTAGACGTTGTCCTCGACCAGACCACCTTCTATGGCGACTCCGGCGGGCAGACCGGCGACACCGGCTGGTTCACATCGGCGGACGGCAACACCACCGTTGCCGAAATCGAGGGCTGTGTCCTTCCCGTCCAGGGTGTCCGTGCTCACAAGGCCCTGCTCAAGGAGCCGCTTGCGGTCGGTGATCACGTCCGCACGGTGGTCGACGGCGATCGCCGCAACTCCATCCGCCGCAACCATACCGGGACCCACCTGCTCCACGCCGCACTCCGCGGGGTTCTGGGTACGCACGTGAAGCAGGCCGGCTCCTCGGTCGATCCCACGCGCCTCCGCTTCGACTTTTCCCACTTTGCCCAGGTAGCCGATGAGGAACTTGAGGAAATCGAGTCCATCGTCAACCGCGAGGTTCTGGCCAACGCCAAAGTCGAAACCCTGGAGGACGTGCCCATCGACGTGGCCGTCAACGAGTACCACGCCATGGCCCTGTTCGGCGAAAAGTACGGCGACAAGGTGAGGGTGGTCAAGCTGTCGGACGGCTTCTCGACGGAGCTCTGCGGCGGCACGCACACCGGCGCTACAGGCGAGATCGGCCTGATCAAGATCGTCAGCGAGGGTTCGGTTTCCTCCGGCGTCCGCCGCCTTGAGGCCATCAGCGGTCTCGGCTCGCTCGACACGTTTAGGCAGGACTTTGCCGTCGCCCAGTTGGCCGCGCAGGTAGCTCCGGCACCGGCGGGGAGCAGCCCCTCTGAGGCCTTCCGCGCCAAGCTCGCCGCCCAGGAAGACGAGCTCAAACGCCTGCGCCGCGAACTCGAAGAGGCGCGCATGAAGTCCGCCGCCGGTGCGTTGGACGAAGCCCTCAGCCGCGCCGTCGAAGTGAAAGGCGTGCGCCTGGTAACCCTCCGCGCCGACTCCCTGGAACGCGGCCAGTTGCGGACCCTCGTAGATAACCTGAAGCAGAAGCTGGGCGAAGGCGTGGTGGTGCTGGCCTCCGCGCAGCCCGAGGGCAAGGTTGCGCTCATTGCCGGCGTCACGCCGGGTCTGACCAAGCGCATCCAGGCCGGCAAGCTGGTGGGCGCGGTGGCCAAGCTGGTGGGCGGATCGGGCGGCGGCAAGCCGGAAATCGCCGAAGCCGGCGGCAAGGACCAGTCCCAAATTGACGCAGCCCTCAAAGCCGCGCCGGCGTTAGCTGGAGAGTTGCTGGGATAGGACCGGCCTGTTCTAGGGCTCCCGGACATCAAAAACTGTAGTCGTTGGGGGCTCCCCAGGTCTCAAAGTCGAGACCTGGGGCACCCGATCGATTGTGGAGCTCTCGGCTAACTCCGCCAACTCCGCTAGCTCTGCGAACCCCGCTACTGGTTCCCCAGCGCGTCGTTCTTGTGGTAGTTCGGGTAGGGCGGAACCTTGATCTCCGGCACCGGATTGGCTTTCAGCTCGTCCAGCACCATCTGGACACCGGT
Source organism: Occallatibacter sp. (assembly GCA_049516495.1). GTDB lineage: Bacteria > Acidobacteriota > Terriglobia > Terriglobales > Acidobacteriaceae > Telmatobacter. Next base: position 27,084 of record JBEKTB010000023.1, on the reverse strand, counting down.
TTCCAGTTGGACATCGTGCCCGGCCGCCACGTCCTTGGGCAGTTCCTCGACAGGTACGTCGGGGGCGATGCCGTGGTTCTCCACCTCCCATTCGCCGTGCAGACCATAAATGGCGTAGCGCGGCGCCGTCACGCGGCCGCCGTCGATCAATGGCGGATAGCCGCCGATGCCCACCAGGCCCCCCCAGGTCCGCGTACCCACCAGCTTGCCGATCCCGGCCTTGCGGAAGTACCAGGGCATGGCGTCGCCGCCGGAACCGGAATTCTGGTTGATCAGCATCACCTTGGGCCCGAAGATGGCGCCCACCGGGTCGTGGATCGGCTTGCCGTCGCGCTCGATCGCCCCGGAAAGCGGAAATCGCTTCAGCACGTCCACCACGTAATCGGCAATGAATCCGCCCTCGTTCCAGCGCTCGTCCAGCACCAGCGCCTGCTTGTCGAGTTGGGAATAGAAATAGCGGTTGAAGCTGTCGTAGCCTGAGCCGCCGGTGTTGGGCATATAGACGTACGCCACCTTGCCGCCGGAGAGTTCGCCGACCTTGCGCCGGTTGGCCTCGACCCAGTCAATGTTGCGCAGGCCGTCCTCGTCGCCGATGGGGACCACGGTCACGTCGCGTGCGGTCTTGTTCTCGGCGGCAGGGCCATCGGGGTTGGGTCCGACGCGCAGAACGGTCTGCTTGCCCGCCGTGCCGTCAAAAAACTCGTACAGGTTGTCGGTGGCGTGCAGCTCGCGGCCGTTCACCCCCAGCAGGTACTCGCCCTCTTTCACGTAAACGCCGGGCAGTGTGAGCGGCGAAGCCAGGCCCGGAGTCCAGTTCTGTCCGCCGAGGATTTTGGCAATGCGGTAGCGGCCGTTCTCGACCTTGTAGTCGGCGCCCAGAAGGCCCGTCTTGGGCGCATTGTCGGGCATGTGCGGTCCGCCGACAAACATGTGCCCGATGGTGATTTCGCCCAGCATCTCGATGGAGAGATAGGTGAACTCCGACCGCGAGGCCAGCCCGTCCAAATAGGGCTTGTATTTGGCCTCGATCTTGGGAATGCTCAGGCCGTGGGTGTGCGGGTCATAGAGGAAGTCGCGCTCGATGCGCCAGGTTTCGTGGTAGATTTGCCGCCACTCGGCGCGCGGATCGATAACGGTCTCAAGCCCGCCCAGGTTCAGCGGCTTTCCAGGGGAACCGCTGTCAGGCTTCAGGTCGTCCGCCGCGGCGATGGTCCATCCGCCCTTGCGCGCATACAGCACCTTCGAACCGTCGAACGAGACATTGAACGCATCCAGGTCGCTGAGCACGATTTCCGGCTTGCGCTTTTCCAGGGTGAACCGCCAGATGGCGCGAATGCCCGGACCGCCATCCTCATTGCTGGAGCGGCCAAAGGGCGATGTCTCGCCAAGATACAGGACTCCGGTCTTGCCCACCGCAATGCCGCCGTAGTTGCGGGCCGGGATGGGCAGCGCCAGAATGCGGTCGCCGATCTTTTCCAGATCCACCTTCACTTCGACCGGTTTCTCGGCATCCTTCTTGTCCTTGTCAGCGTCTTTCTTGTCTTTATCGGCGTCCTTTTTGTCCGCGTCCTTCTTGTCATCCTTCTTGTCGCTGTCCTTCTTGTCTGCGTCTTTCTTGTCGTCCTTCTTGGATTCGTCCTTGATCTTCTCATCGTCGCTCTCCGGGGGCACAGGCGAAGCGCCGTCCTTGGCCAGCACCACTACGTAAGCCGCGGTGGTTTGCGCGCGATCGAGCGAAGACAGGTCGATTCCCGCGCGGGAGGGTCCATCGTCGGTGGAGGCCAGGAAGTAGAGATACTTGCCGTTGGGGTCGAATGACGGGCTGGTGGCGTCGCTCATGCCGTCCGTCACCTGGGTGAACTTCTTGGATTCGAGCGAGTAGAGGAAGATGGCGTCCAACTGGTTCTCGAGGTCGCGGTGATAGGCGAGCCATTTCGAATCCGGCGACCAGACAACGCCGAAGTCCGCGCCGAAGCCGCCATACGTTCCCTTGTCCACCAGCACCGGCTTGCCCGCCGGCACGTCGACATACCACAGGCGCAGGTGCTTGTCGGTGTAGGCGATGTGCTTGGAGTCGGGCGACCAGGTGGGATTGTAGAAGAAGCTCGGGTCGGGGCCAAGATCGATCACCGTGGGCGGCTTGAAACCGGTCTGGTCGTGCAGGTAAAGCTGGTATTCGCCCGATGCGTCAGAGAAATACGCGATGGTTTTGCCGTCCGGGCTCCAGGACGGGTTGCGCTCGGCCACGCCGGGCGTCTGGGTCAGGTTGCGCGTGTCGCCTTTTTCGCCGGGGACGGTGAAGATTTCTCCATGCGCTTCAAAGACGGCGCGCGCGCCGGTAGGCGAAAGGGAGGCGTTCTGAATCTCGTCCGCAGGCAGTTCCACCCGGTGAGGCGCCAGGCTGGCCAGTTCGCCGTGGATCTGAATGGAGACGGTCTTGTCGGCGCCGCCGTTGAAGTCGACCAGGTGAATGGAGCCGAATTGCTCATAGACCAGCCCATCCGGTCCGGCCTGCACGGATTTCAAGTCATAACCGGTATTCGGAACCACCTGGCTGACTTCTTTCGACCCGGTGTCGTAGCGGAACAGCGAAACCGGCCCGTTGCGGTCCGACAGAAAATAAACCGAAGTTCCCGCCCACACCGGCGAAGAGTCGTTGGAGTTCTCGCGCGGCACTTTCACGAGGTCGAGCGTCTTGAGGTTGACGATCCAGATCGGAGTGGTCTGGCCGCCCACATAGCGCTTCCAGGCCGGCTGCCACTTGGTGAAAGGCTCGTAGGCCAGCGATTCGCCGTCGGGCGAGAACGAGCCCTGAAATCCGGAGGGCAGCGGCAGCGGCTCGGGCACGCCGGAGCCGTCGGCATGAACGCGGAACAGGCGCAGATAGTGCCGGTAGCTGGCCTGACCGCTGGCGATCAGCAGGTCCTTGCCGTCCGGCGACCAGCCCACCACCCCACTGCCGGCCGGGTGCCAGGTAACGCGCCGGGGAACGCCGCCCGTGGCGGGAATGACATAGGCGTCGGTATTGCCATTCAGGTGCGCCGAATAGGCAATCCAGGCTCCATCAGGCGAGTAGATCGGCCCCGCGACCACTTTGCCGTCCGACGTGAGCCGCTCCGCCTCGCCGCCCTGGCGGCTGACCGTCCAGATGTCGTCGGCGTAGCGGAAGGCGATGCTGGCCTGCGAAAGCGAGGGGTTCCGCAAGAGCAGCGGCGGTTGAGAGGCAGATGTCTGGGCAAACTGAGGGACAGGCAGCAGCACGGCCAGAGCAAGCAACGCCAGGCCAAGCCGGGGAAAGGCGCGGATCATGGGGCCTCCGATGAGACGGTTAATAGCAGAATCGATTCAAACGCGGGGGACGAACAGCATGCCAACCCATGCTACGACAGACAGAAGCAATCGGTTCCGGAAAATTAGCGCGGAAGAATACCCCTCACTACGATTTGTCTCCGCCCCCGGAACCCGCCGGCCACGATTTGCGTATCTGGAAGGGCGCAACCTCTCCGTCTTATGTAACTCTCGGCACGTCGCGGCTTCCTGGGCCCTTGCTTCGTCATAAGAAGTACAGGAGATTGCGTACACTGGGGTAACTGGGTTCTACCACGTGCCCGGGACCTCCTCTCCTCGGCGGCTCGGGGCAGACCGCGCCGCGAGGCCTCAAGCCGCATCCTGAGAAAGACGCCGGCCGGAAGAAAGCAGGACCATGCAATTCACTGAGGCTTTTAAACTCGCGCTGCAATCCTTGTGGGCCAACAAGATGCGCACGGTCCTCACGCTCATCGGCGTGGTCATGGGCGTGGCCTCGGTCATCATGGTCATCACCCTGGTCAACGGCGCCAACAAGTACGTGAGCACCAAGCTCTCCGGCTACGGCGCGGACGTGTTCACCGTGACGCGCATGTCCAGCGTGATCTTCACTCCGGAAGAGTACTTCAAATTCCAGAAGCGCAAGATCGTGCGCATTGAGGACTACCAGGCGGTGCGCGAGGGCTGTACGGAGTGCAGCGAGGTGGGCGCGTTGCTCTCCAAGTCCACCAACGTGGTTTACAACGGCCACTCCAGCGACAACACCAGTGTGCGCGGCTATACCTGGACGATGCTCTCGCTGAACAACATCGACATCGCGCTCGGCCGCGGCTTCACGCCCGCCGACGAGGACCACGCGACCCACAACGTCATTGTGGGCTACGACATTGTCGATAACCTGCTGGGCGACGGCGATCCGGTCGGCAAGGAGATCCGCGTCGACGGCATTCCCTACACCATCGTGGGCGTGGGCGACCGCCAGGGCAAGACGCTTGGCCAGTCGCAGGATAACTGGGTGGCCGTGCCGATCACCACGTACCAACAGACCTACGGCTACAACGACTCGGTGGACATCTACGCGCGCGCCGCGGGCAATGCCGAGGTCATGGAGCGCGCCAAGGACGAAGTGCGCGTGCTGATGCGCACCCGCCGTCACGACGCGGTCGGCGCCGACGACGACTTCGAGGTCGAAACCAACGACACCTTCCTCGACATCTGGAAGCAGATCAGTTCGTTGTTCGCCTGGGTGGTGATGGGCATCGCTTCCATTTCTCTGGTGGTGGGCGGCATCGTCATCATGAACATCATGCTGGTCTCGGTCACCGAGCGCACCCGCGAAATCGGCGTGCGCAAGGCTCTCGGCGCCAGGCAGAGCGACGTCCTGCTGCAGTTCCTCATCGAAAGCGCGACCATGGCGCTCACCGGCGGCGCCATCGGCGTGTTGTGCGGAGTCATTGTCGCCAAGCTGATTACCGTCATCATCGGTTTCCCCACCAACGTGCAGTTGTGGAGCGTGTTCCTGGGCCTCTTCGTGGCCGCGGCCACCGGCATCTTTTTCGGCGTCTATCCGGCAAGCAAAGCCGCCAAGCTGGACCCGGTGGTAGCGCTGAGAGCGGAGATGTGAGAAGAGCAGGGGACAGTGAACAGTGGGCTGTGGACAGTCGTCCGCAGCGGACAAGGGACGGTGAACAGTGGTTAGCAATTTGAATTCTGCCGTTAGAGCGGGAAATGACTCAGCGGTGCAATCATTTCGGGACCTGTTGGTCTGGCAAAGATCGATGCAACTCACAGTTGTAATCTACCGTCTGACGAAGGATTTTCCACGCGAAGAGATTTACGGTCTTACCAGCCAAATACGGCGTTCGGCGGTTTCAGTGCCGAGCAATATTGCAGAAGGACAGGGACGGTTGAACACCGGCGAATTTCGTCAGTTTCTCGGAATCGCCCGCGGTTCAAACTGCGAATTGCAAACGCAGCTGGAAATTGCTCGCGCACTGCAATTCGGCGATATCAAGTTGCTTGGCGAGGCTGAGAATTTAGCGCACGAAGTCGGGAAGATGATTTTTTCAATCCTGCGTTCGCTCAACGACTAGCCGAGCGCGGTGCACTGCCCACTGTTCACTGTCCACTGTCCACTGTCCACTGTTCACTGTCCACTGTTCACTGTCCACTGTCCACTGTTCACTGCCCCTCGGAGCTCTTATGGCGCAAGGACAAACCCGCGAATCCGTCAAGATGGCCCTCGATACTCTGAGGGCGAACAAGCTGCGCTCGGGGTTGACCATCCTGGGCATCGTCATCGGTGTCACCACCGTGATCACCATCTCGTCGGTCATCAACGGCCTCAATAACCGGGTCGCCGACTGGATTAGTTCCATGGGTTCAAACGTCATCTGGGTCTTCCACATGCCGGTCATCGGCGTGCGTCCCACCACCGAACAGCTCACCCGCAAGAAGCTCAACATCGACGACGTGATGGCCTTGCGCACGCTGCCGCATGTGGTGGCCGCCGACGGCGGTTTCCAGCACGTGAAGGCGGAGTTCCGCGTGGGCGACGTGAGCGTGAAATACAACGGCAAAAAGGTGGCCGGAACCATCCTGCAAGGCTCTACCGCCCAGGTGGGCGAAGTAACCGACCTGACCTTTCTTGAAGGCCGCCTGTATACCGATGAAGAAGACCACCGCGCCGCGCACGTGTGCGTCCTGGGCCACGACACCTGGGAAGAACTTTTCGGCAGCGAGCCCGCGGTGGGCAAGGAAGTGAATGTCGAGTCCGGGCTCTACACCGTCATCGGCGTGCTCGCCAAGCAGAAGCAGCCCTTCGGCGGAGGCAAGAACCGGGCCGACAATATGGTCTATTTTCCTTTGGGAACCTTCCACAACCTGCACCCGGAAGACAAGGATATGTGGGTCAGCGTGAAGTACGACGATCAAAAGAACAAGGCGCTGGTGCAGGAGGAGATTCGCGAACTGCTGCGCGTTCGCCGCAAGGTCAAGGTCCAGGCCGACGACAACTTCGAAATCTTCGGGCCGGACTCGCTCACCAAGCTCTGGGGCCAGCTCACCGGCGGGCTGGTGCTGTTCATGATCGCCGTGTCCAGCGTGGGTCTGATGGTGGGCGGCGTGGGCGTGATGAACATCATGCTGGTCTCGGTCACCGAGCGCACCCGCGAAATCGGCATCCGCAAAGCCATCGGCGCAACCAGGCGAACCATCCTCACCCAATTCACCACCGAGGCGGTGACCCTCTGCGCCGTCGGCGGCCTGATCGGCGTTTCGGTGGGCGCTGTGCTCACCTGGATCGTCTACTTTTTGCCCATCGGCTTGCCCGCCTCGCTGTCCACCCTGTGGGTGCTGCTCGGCTTCGGCGTCTCCTGCGCCATCGGCCTTCTGTTTGGCATCTACCCAGCCTGGAAAGCCGCCAATCTCGACCCCATCGTAGCGCTCAGATACGAGTAAGGCAGGGATCAGGGAATAGGGATCAGGGGTCAGGGAATGCTCTCTGCCTCTTGTGATACGTCAAGTGTCTTTTGCATGACAAGACTGCGTGCGTCGGCAGATCGTGTATGTCGCAGTACTGTAAACTGATCCCTGGCCCCTGATCCCTGACCCCTGCCTCACACGATGCCGCACGCTCTGGCCCAATCCGTGGAGATCCTGACCACGGTGCTGGCCGTGGCCGGAATGGGCTACTTTCTGGCCGCCATGGCTGCGGCGCGGGTCTTTCTGGCGGTCCGTCGCGCTCCGCTGCCGGCCTTTGCGCCCGGCGTCAGCGTGCTCAAGTCCCTCAAAGGTCTCGATCCCGGCATGCTCGACGCCTTCCGCAGCCACTGCCGCCAGTCCTATGCGGGCGAGTTTGAACTGCTCTTCGGCGTCTCCACGCTGGCCGACCCCGCCGTCGCGGCCGTCGAGCAGTTGAAGGCGGAGTTTCCTCAGCGCGCCATTCGCCTGTTCGAGTGCCCTCAGCGGCTGGGAAACAATGCCAAGGTCAGCGTACTGGTGCAGCTTGCCGCCCATGCCCGCCACGATTGTCTGATCATCAACGACTCCGACATCACCGTCTCGCCGCGCTACCTGGAGCGGGTGGCGGCCTGCTTCGCGTCCCCGGAACTGCCAGGCAGAGCCGAGCAACCCGTCGGCCTGGTCACTGCGCTCTATCGCGGCCGCGCCCACGGCACGCTGCCCTCGCAGCTTGAAGCTTTGGGAATCGCCACCGACTTCCAGGCCGGCGTTCTGCTCTCAAAGCTCATCGAAGGCGGCCTGAACTACGGCCTCGGTTCCACGCTGGCCGTGCGCCGCGAGGCTCTCGACAAAATCGGCGGACTTGTGACGCTGGTGGATCACCTGGCCGACGACTACGAACTGGGTGCGCGCGTGGCGCGAGCCGGCTACCGCGTGGCGCTTTCCCCGGAGGTTGTCGAAACCGCCGTCCCGGCATACGACTGGCCAGGCTTCCTCGATCACCAGTTGCGCTGGAGCCGCACCGTTCGCGACGCGCGGCCCTGGGGCTATGCCGGACTCGTTTTCACCCACGGCCTGGGCTGGGCGGTGCTTAACGTGGTGGCCAGCGGCCTGAGCCCGTTGAGCTTTTGGCTGCTGGGGTTGAGCTTCTTTCTGCGTCTCGCGCTGGCCATGACCGTGGGCGCCCAGGTCTTGGCCGACCACCAGGTGCTGCCCGGCCTCTGGCTGCTCCCCTTGCGCGACCTGGTGGCCATGGGCGTTTGGGCGGCTGGCTTTTCCGGCAACACGATTGTGTGGCGTGGCGAGCGGTTTGCCCTCAAAGGCGGAAAGCTGTTCAAGCTGGCAGGCTAAGCGGCAGGCCTGGCCAACTGGCATTCGCTCCCGCGGAAATGCTATCGTGAGGGCCACATGCCGTTCCTGAACCCCTCTGAAACGCGCACTAACCTTCCCTCGCCGGCCGCCACGCTGCTCTACGACGACTGGTATCCAGCGCTGCGGACAGACAAACTGCGCCCCCGCAAGCTGGCCAAGGCCACGCTGCTCGATATTCCGCTGGTGCTGGGCCGGCTGAACGACGGACGCGTCTTTGCCATGCGCGACAGTTGCCCGCATCGCGGCATGCCGCTCAGCGCGGGCTGGTTCGACGGCCGGCACGCCACCTGCCGATACCACGGCTGGGCGTTCGAGCCCTGCGGTGGCCAATGCCAGGCCATTCCCTCGCTCAGCAGCCGCGACCATCTGGATCCCACGCGCATCTTTGCCACCGCGTATCCCTGCCAGGAGCGCGACGGCCACGCCTGGGTCTTTGTCCCCGGCCCCGGAAGCGGGCGAAAAGCGGACGGCGCCACTCAAAAAACAGTACCGGAGTTGGCCAAGTTCGGCGCGCGTTATCGTACGGCTTTCCTCACCGCCGACCTGCCCTGCAACGTCGATCACGGCATCATCGGGCTCATGGATCCCGCACACGGGCCGTTTGTTCACCATGCCTGGTGGTGGCGCACCCGCGGTTCCATCCATGAGAAGACCAAGCGCTTCGAGCCGATTCCCGAGGGCTTCCGCATGAGCGCCCACGCGCCCAGCGGCAACTCCGCTCCGTACAAGCTGCTGGGCGTTTACGGGCAGCCGGTGGAGACGACCATCGACTTTGTCCTGCCCAACCGGCGAACGGAAGTCATTCGCTGCGGCGAAAAGTGGTTTTCCTCGCTCACCACGGTCACGCCGGTAACCGCTTCCACCTGCCGCATCGACGTGGTGGCGGCGTGGAATGTCTTCTACCGCGTGCCGTTCATGACGCCGATTGCGAAGTTTTTCGGCGCGAAGTTTGTGCGCCAGGATCAGCTCACCATGATCCACCAGGCTGAGGGCCTGCGCCACAACCCCAGCCTGATGCTGATCGACGACGCCGACAAGCCGGCCAAGTGGTACTTCGCGCTGAAACAGGCGCGCCTGGAAGCAGCGGCTGCAGGCTCCCCGCTTAAACACCCGCTCGACGCCCCGGTAGAACTTCACTGGCGAAGCTGAAGATCCGGCTCCTAATCCCCCGTAGTCACCACCACAGCGTCCTGGGCGCTCATCGCTGCGCAATCGATCGACAGGCAGGCGCCCAGTTCGGCAAAGCTCTTGTCCCAGCGCGGGCGCTCCTCCGGATCCAGCGAAGTGAGCCCGTAGCTGGAGGTGCGCAGGATTTCGTACCAGATGTTCTGCGCCTGCCACAGGTTCAGCTCGAAGGGCAGCTCGACCAGGGTGCGGCCCAGCGCCAACGCCCGGTCCAGCATCTCCAGCGAGCCGGAAGACATCTGCAGCTCGATCATGGCGCGTTTCATGCGCTGGTCGGCGATGTAGGAGAGCGTGGTCGAGTCCAGTTGAATCTGGTCGGCCTTGGCCAGTGACAGGAAGGACCGCAGTTGGGCCTGGTCGATAGGATCGCCCTCCATGGTCCGGCGCAAACCGGCATTGATGGCGAACCCGGCAGCCAGGGCCAGCGCGGGCGGCTTGGGCAGACCGGCCTGCGAAAGATAATGCAGCAGGCTGGCATGGTCTTCGTAAATGGTGGTGAGCGAGTTCTCGATGTCCCACAGCGTGGAGTTGAGAATCAACTGCACAATGCGCCGCTGTTCGTCCATGAACAGGGACGTGAGCGAATAATCCGCGCGGCCATAGTAGCGGTCGAGCAGACGAATCACGTCAGGAAACAGGGCGCGCTGGACATGCTCCGCGGCCTCGGCGGCGAAGGTCTCGAACTCGGCGGCATCGGCGTCCACATACGGCTTGACGGCGGCGGTAATGTTCTGGTCGCCAAAGTGCAAAACAGCAAACGAGAAACTCTGCTGCTGGCCTGTAATGGCGCTCGCAATCCGCGCCCGGCCCAGCGCCAGCCGGCCGCGGCCGGAGGTGAAGATGTCATAGGACTGGCGCCGCACCCGGTAGCAGAACAGGTCGGTTTCCTCGGCAAACGAAGAGAACACGCTGCTGATGGCGTAATGGGCGGCCACCTTTTCCAGGCCTAGCTCCATCGAGCGCGTCTGTTCCTTGTAAATGCGGGCGCCATCACCGGCCGAGGCCACGTTGGAATGCGCCTCGGCCATCCGGTCCAGGAACGCCGGCTCCAGCGCCGCGGCCTGCTCGCCAAACAGATCCTGCGCCAGTTGCAGCACGCGCCCGGCATAGGCAATCACCTGCACCGTCTCGATGCCCGAAATGTCGTCGAAGAACCAGCCGCAACTGGTGTACATGAGTTGGGTGTGGCGCTGCATCTCCATCAGTTCCAGGGCGCGCACCCGCTCCTCCTCGGTGAGCGGGTGGCTTTGGTACGTGGCGAAATAGTTGTCCACGGTCTCCGCGCTGCGGTCCAGGACCACTTGGATGTAACCGTCGCGCGCGGCCCACACATCGTGGAAAAGCTTTCCGCCTTCCTGCTCGGTCAGCGGGGCGACAGCATCGCGCAGCTCGTCCAGCGCCTGGCGAAGCGGCGCGCGCCAGGCCTGGCTCCAACCCGGCTTGCCCCCGTTGCAGCCGCAGTTCGACCGCCAGCGCTCTACCCCGTGCACGCAGCTCCATGAAGTGTTGTCCACAATCTCCGCTTCATACTCGGGCGGAAACTGCGCCAGGTAGCTGCCATAGTTGGCCAGCTTGACGGTCTTGTCCTTTTCCAGCAGGCGCAGCGCATACGCCAGCGCCATCTCTCCATGTTTGTGATGGTGTCCGTACGACTCGCCGTCGGTGGCCACGTGCACCAGTTGCGGCTGGGGGGTGTCTTTGAAGCCCGCCTTGAGCCGCGCCACAAGGCTCTCGCTGGAGTTCAGCAGGCCCTCGAAGGCAATGGCCCGCGATGCGGGTCCGTCATAGAAGAAGACGGCAATCGAAACGCCGGATTCGAAGCGCACCAGGTAGGGGTGGGTAGTATCTACCGTGGAGTTGGGGGTTTCCGTCCACTCCGCCTCCGCTCCGTCCGCCCCGGTGTTGAGCGGGCGTATCCGCTTGGCCTGGTGGGGCGCAAGCACCGTGAACTTGATGCCGTGCTGGGCCAGCAGTTCCAGTGACTCGGTATCCGCCGCGGTCTCCGGCAGCCACATTCCCTCCGGCGGCAAGCCGTAGTTCTGCAGGTAGTCGGCAATGCCCCAGCGAATCTGGGTGACGCGGTCCCTGCGGTTGGCCAGCGGCATGATGATGTGGTTATAAATCTGCGCCATGGCCGAGCTGTGGCCTTTGAATATCTTGCGGCTGCGCAGTTCCCCATCCAGAATCATGCGGTAGGTGCGGGAGGCGTTCTCCTTGAGCCAGCTCAGCAGGGTGGGCCCGAAGTTGAAGCTGATGCGCGCGTAGTTGTTGATAATGCGCGTGATCCGGTTCTCGCTGTTCACGATGCGTGCCGCGCCGTTGGTGGCGTAGCACTCCGCGCAGACGCGTTCATTCCAGTCGTGATAGGGGGCGGCGCTATCCTGCGTCTCAACCGTCTCCAGCCACGGGTTTTCCCGGGGCGGCTGATAAAAGTGGCCGTGAATGCAGATAAAACGTTTGCTTGAGGCCATGAAGTCCCTATCCCCTGCCGGAAATCCGGCGATCAATCCATCTTATTTTAGGCTGGACCGTCCAGCCGGCGGTGTCCCCTTGGCCAGATCGCAGGCCCGCCATAGGTACCAACTGGCCACAGAACGGAACGGCGCCCAGCGCTTTCCTCTTTTGATGAGGACTTCGGGCTTGGGGAGATCTGCGGCCACCAGCGCCCGGGTCTTGGGCAACCGCTGAAACGTCAGAGCGAATCCCTTGCGCACGCCGTAATCGCTCACCGGCAGCACGTCGGGCCGCCCCAAGCGAAAAATCAACAGCATTTCCACAGTCCAGGGGCCGATGCCGCGCACCTCGGTGAGCCGCTCAACAATCTCGGCGTCACCCAATTTGATGATCTCCGCATGCGTGGGGATGGTCCCGTCCAAAGTGCGCGCGGCCAGGTCGCGTAATGCCTTGATCTTGTTACCGGATACGCCGGCGGCGCGCAAGGGTTCGTCGGGCGTGTCCAACAGCAACTGCGGCGCCGGGTCCCCGCCAAAGTACTCCCGCACGCGTCGGTGGATGGTGGCTGCGGCCTTGCCGTGCAACTGCTGGTACAGAATCGACTCCAGCAGCGACTCGAAGGGCGAGGGCAGCGGGTCGAGTCGCAGCGTGAACGCTCCCGCCCGGTCAATCAGTGCGCCCAGCTTTGCATCGCTCTTGCGCAGATGCTCTAGCGCCTCGGCGGGATCAAAGGGAAGTTTTCTGCTGCGGCCATCGTGAATCATGCGAGGAGTCTATCGCAAGAGACTGCCTTTGTTGATTTGCACTCACCTTTGTTGTAGGGCAATCGCATGAATCAATCTTCTTGACGAGCCTGGTTCCGATTTCTATCGCGCCGGAGGCGCAACGGTCGCTAGCCCCGCGCTTCAGCGTGGGGAAGGAGGCCAGATTTGCATTTCAGCCCCGCAGGGGCGACGCAAAAAGCGAAATTGTCATCAAGATATCGCTCATGCGATTGCCCTGACCTCTGTTGCTTTGCACCTGAATAGTCCGGCCCACCCGCTGCCCCAGTTTGCCCCCCGCGCCCGAATCTATCCCGATTCGTCACTCGACCCCTGCGGCCCACTTGAGAGCGGTACACTTTGAGCGAACCAATACCACCCAAGGAAGTCCCGCATGAAACGCCGCGATTTTGTGAAGACCATGACCGCCGCGGGAACCGGCCTGCTGCTCCACTCCGGCTCCCCGTTCTCGCTCCATGCCCAGCAGGTGCCATCGGATCCCGCCGTCCGGCGTGTCCTGGTCATGTTCAAGTGCCACTTCGATGCGGGATTCATCGACACCCAGGCCGCCGTCGTCCATAAATACTTCACTCAGTTCTTTCCCAATGCCGTCGAAATCGCCCGCGCCCAGAACGCCCAGGGCAAGCGCCGCTACGTGTGGACCACCGGCTCCTGGCTGCTCTACGAATATCTGGAACAGGCTTCTCCCGCCGATCGCAAGGCCATGGAGCAGGCCATCGCCCGCGGCGACATCGCATGGCATGCGCTGCCCTTCACCTGGCAGACCGAGATGCTGAGCAAATCCATGATTGAAGGCAGCCTGGCGTTGTCCAATTCCCTCGACGGCCGCTTCGGCCGGGTCACCACCGGCGCCAAGATGACCGACGTTCCCGGCCACACGCGGGCCATCATTTCCCCGCTGGCCAAACACGGCATCGGCTTCCTCGATATTGGCGTCAATGACGCCTCCGCGCCGGCCCGGGTCCCGCCCATTTTTCTGTGGAAGAACCCCGCCGGCCAAAGCCTCCCCGTCATGTATCACCTGGGCTACGGCGGCGTCACGCGTGTCCCCGGCTCCGATCTGGCGCTCGCAGTCGTGGTGCGGAACGACAACAGCGGCCCGCACACGCCTGAGGAAATCGCCGCCATCCACGCCAATCTGGCCGCGCGCTTTCCCAGCGCCGAAATCACCGCCGCCAACCTGTCCGACATGGCCAACGCCCTCGCGCCCCATCGCCCCAATCTGCCCGTCGTAACCCAGGAGATCGGCGACACCTGGATCTACGGCTGTCCCAGCGATCCGCTCAAGGTGGCCCGCTTCCGCGAAATCTCCCGTCTGCGCGAGGGCTGGCTCGCCCAGGGCGCTTTCAAGACCGGAGACTCGACCGACCTGGCCCTCCTGCGCCGTCTGTTGCTTGAGCCCGAACACACCTGGGGCACCGACACCAAGACTTGGCTGGACTTCGACAACCTGGAGCCCGCCGATCTGGCCCGCATGCTGGACACCAGGAACTACAAGGTCGTCCAGTTCAGTTGGGCTGAGAAGCGCCAGGACCTGCTCGACGCCGTGGCCTCGCTGCCCGCGGGTCTGCGCAGCCAGGCCGGGCAGGCGATCCAAAGCCTGAATCCTGTCGAGCCCAAACTCCCCGCCGGCGCCCAGCCCCATCCCGCCGGGCAAGCCATCGAGACCGCCCACTTCACCCTCGCCATCGATCCCCAAACCGGAGCCATCACCAGCCTTCGCAACAAGGCCACCGGCCGCGAATGGGCCAGCCACGACCACCCCATCGGCCTCGTCACCTACCAGACGCTTTCCCGGGGCGACTATGACCGCTTCATGGCCGCCTACCTCCAAATCCGGGCGGATTGGGCCTTGAAGGACTTCGGCAAGCCCAACATCGAAAAACTCGGCGCAGTCAGCCAGGACTGGCACCCAGCCTCGGCATCCGTCCACGTCGAAGAGTCGTCTGCCGCCCACCGCATCCTCGTAACCCTCCAATTCAACGACGAGCAGGCCTTCCAATCCGGCCGCGCCGCCTTCCCGCGCAAGGTCTTTGTCGAACTCCTGCTGCCCAAAGCCGATCCCTCAATCCAATTCAATCTGTCCTGGTTCGACAAGCCCGCAACCCGCATGCCCGAAGCTCTCTGGCTCACTTTCAATCCCATCGCCGAAGACCAGCGCGGCTGGACGCTGGACAAGTCCGGCGAGCCCGTCTCGCCCTTTGACGTCGTCGCCTCTGGAAATCGCCACATGCACGCCCTGGCCCGGGGCTTCGAATACCGCGAGGCCGCGCACACCTTCGCCGTCGAGACCGTCGACGCTCCGGTCGTCGCCCTGGGCGCAAGAACGCCTCTCGGCTTCAGCAACGAGCAGCCTGACCTCGGCGCCGGCATCCACTCAAGCCTCTTCAACAACGCCTGGGGCACCAACTACATCATGTGGTACGGCGAGAATATGCGCTTCCGCTACGTCCTCAGGCCGTAACGGAACCTGGTAAGCCAGCCCGTCCCCCATATGTCACCCCCGCCCCGCGCTTGTACCATCTAGAGCAGGGTTGGAACAGGAGCAAAAACCATGAAGATGCGGCCGGGAGCACCAACGGGATTTCTGATGTGCGGCAAGGAGTGGACGGACGGGGAGTCGCTGGAGGTCCGCTCGCCCTGGGACCAGGGGCTGGTCGGCCGCGTTACCCAGGCCACCCGCGCCGATGCGCGCCAGGCCGTGCACCACGCCGTGGCCAGCATGCGCCGCACCCGCGCCCTGCCCCGCTGGAAGCGCCGCGAGATTCTTGAGGACGTGGCCTCCGCGCTCATCGAGCAGAAGGAGCGCTTTGCCAAGCTCATCGTCGCCGAGGCCGGCAAGCCCGTGCGCCTGGCCCGGTCTGAGGTGGATCGCGCCGTGCTCACCTTCAAAACCGCGGCCGAAGAGACCTCGCGCCTGGGCGGCGAAAGCATTCCTCTCGACCTGACCGAGGGCAACGAGGGCCGATGGGGACTGGTACAGCGCTTTCCCGTGGGGCCGGTGCTGGCCATTACCCCCTTCAACTTCCCGCTCAACCTGGTGGCTCACAAGGTGGCGCCCGCGCTGGCCGCTGGCTGTCCGGTCATCCTCAAGCCCGCGCCGCAGACCCCCTTTACCGCGCTGGCCCTGGGCGAAGTGATCCTCAAGGCCGGCTGGCCTGACGAAGCTTTGGCTGTGATGCCCCTCAGCAATGTGGACACAGCCTGGCTGGCCGAAAAGGAAGACCGCATCAAGCTGGTCAGCTTCACCGGCTCAGCCAAGGTGGGCTGGGAGCTGAAGGCTCACTCCGGCCGCAAGCGCGTCCTGCTGGAATTGGGCGGCAACGCCGCCATGATCGTTCACGGCGACTGGCCGGAGCTGGACGAAGCGGCGGTGCGCACCGCGCATTCAGCCTTCAACTACGCGGGCCAGTCCTGCGTCAGCGTGCAGCGGATTTTTGTGGAGCGCCGCATCTTCCAGACCTTCCTGTGGAAGGTGGTCGAGGTCACCGCCAAACTGGTGGCTGGCGACCCCTCCGACGAGACCACCGAGGTTGGTCCGCTGGTCCGGCTCAGCGATGCCGAACGCGTGGACAACTGGATCAAGGAGGCCGTCGAAGGCGGCGCCAAGCTGGTGGCCGGTGGCGAGCGCCGCGGCTCCATGGTCACTCCGGCCATCCTCACCGGAACCAAGCCGGGCATGAAGGTGCGTGACGAAGAGGTCTTTGGCCCAGTGGTCGTCATCGAGCCCTACGACGACTTTGAACAGGCGATGGCCGACGCCAACCACTCGAAGTACGGCCTGCAAGCCGGCCTGCTCACCCGCGACGCCGGCCGCATTCTTACCGCTTACAGGGAGCTGGAAGTCGGCGCCCTGATCGTTGGCGACACCCCAAGCTGGCGCCTTGACCCCATGCCCTTCGGCGGCGTCAAGGATTCAGGCCTCGGCCGCGAAGGCATCCGCTCCGCGATAGAAGAAATGACCGAGCCCCGCATGTTGATGATGTCGGGCCTGAGTTAGCGGTGTCCGCCACGCGGCTGGCCGCTTAACCGGTTCGAAGGGTTCAGGCTTTAGCGTCATCTCCGGAAGGCGACATCCAGACACGACCTCGAGTCCTGACCCGGGCGTGTTTCCAAGGACAGATTCTCTGAACGAGACTCAACCCATGCTGAATGAAGTCCATTGGGCGGCAGATGATGATGTCCTGAAAACATCCGTTGAACCGAGACCGGGAAACCCAATCCTCTACTGGTCGTAGTTGGCGCATGCGCGGCGAATCTTTCCCGCGGCATTCAGCAGCATCACCTCAGCAGTATTGCTGACGCGGACACAGGCCAACGACCCGATTGGGCGTTGGAAACCGTCTCCGCCTCCTCCGTTGAGATTGGTTCGACACGCTTCGAACCGCAGACGGGGGTGCTTCCTCTTTTTCCGCTGGCCCCACCGGCTGAAACAAATCCGCGTCAGTCAGCGCGTCGGCAGAGGCCTGCGTACGCTTCCAGAATTTCCTGGCGAGTACGGAAGGATTCTACCAATGACGGGAACGGACAAGTTGTTTGTTTTCTTTCAATCCTGCCTGCAAATGCAGGAACATCAACAAATCACCCGGACATGCCGATAGTAGGCCTCAACGCTGGTTCCTATAGCAGTGAAGACCTTAAAGTTCTCCCGGGCGCCGCGGATCGGCATTGCACGGAGATGCGGGTGATGCTGAGACGCAGGACGGCGCAAGGATGGGTTGCCGCAGAACTATTCATTTGTTTTTAGTGCCGCCTTGGAAGCCCGCACTCGTCAAACGGCGATTGACCAGCCGGGTCTCGTACCCGTGGCTGCTAAAAAGACGCGCCGCAAGCGCTTTACCGCAAGAGCAGAATCGAAAATGATGGGGCGAATAGGAAGCAAAGGGAGAACATATAATGAACTGGTTTAATGACATGAAGATCGGCAAAAAGCTGATCGGGGCATTCATTCTTGTCGGCGCCATTACCGCCGTCGTCGGCTACATGGGCATCAGCAACATGGGCAAGATCGCCGATCTGGCTGCCTCCTTGTACGCCAACGAAACACTCGGGATTTCATATCTTAAACAGGCCGATATCGAACTCATCCATATGGACCGGGCCGAAAAGAACCTGCTGCTTTCCAGCACCACGGAAAACCGGGATTATTACAAGGGTCGTATCCAGGCAGACATTGCATTTGTGAATGGCTACCTGGAAAAGGCTCGACCGCTGGTGCACACCGACAAGGGCAAGGAACTGCTCGCGAAGTTTGATCAGAGCTGGAAGGAATACCAGGACGTCGCGGGCCAGGTAGTTTCCCTGGCGGAGAAGGATCAACTGGAACAGAAGCGAGCGTCTCTCGATCTCTCCGTTAGTCTTGGCCGCCAAAAAGGGGATGCAGCGGAGACCGCGCTCGCAGACATAGTGGCCGATAAGGAAAGCACTGCGGAAAAGGCTGCTCAGACGACCGGGGAAACCTACCATAGCAGCCGCACGTTCATGCTCGTCCTGGTTGCGGGGGGCATTCTGTGCGGTCTTGGACTAGGCTTCTTCATTGCGCGCAGCATCTCCAGGCCACTGGCGAAGTTGGCGGAAACCGCAAAGCATATCTCTCTGGGCGACGTGAGCCAGAACGTGGACTACCGCTCGGGCGATGAGGTTGGTTCGCTGGCCGATTCCTTCCGCGCACTGGTGGATTACATTCGCGAGGTTTCCGAACTGCTTGAAAGAATTGCCGGGGGCGATTTGACGGTCGCGGCGAGGGAGCGCTCGGCGAAGGACAAGTTGATGCAATCTCTGGCTTCGATGGTGCAGAGGCTGAACAGCACCCTGCGCGACGTGGCGGACAACGCCGCCAATGCAAGTTCGTCGTCGCAACAACTCGCCGCCGCTTCTGAGGCCATTGCCTCCGGAGCGCAGGAGCAGGCGGCCAGCCTTGAAGAGACCTCGGCCAGCCTGGAAGAAATTACGGCGACGGTTCGTCAGAGCGCCGACAACGCCCAACAGGCCAGTCAGCTTGCCGTGAGTTCGAAGGATGCAGCCGTGCGGGGACAGGAAGTCGTTACCCAGGCGATCACCGCGATGTCGGAGATTAATGCCGCTTCTGCGAAGATCTCGGACATCATCTCGACCATCGACGAAATCGCTTTCCAGACCAACCTCCTGGCAGTGAATGCGGCTGTTGAAGCGGCTCGCGCCGGCGACGAGGGCCGTGGGTTTGCGGTGGTGGCCTCCGAAGTTCGCAGCCTTGCGCAACGCAGCGCCCTTGCCGCCAAGGAGATCAAGGTCCTGATTCAGGATTCGCTGCGCAAGGTCGACGCCGGCTCCGCGCTGGTGAACCGTTCCGGCGAGACGCTGCAGGGGATTGTCGGATCAGTGAAGCGTGTTACCGATATCGTGGGCGAAATGGCCGCGGCTGCAAGCGAGCAAAGCGCGGGCATCGAACAGGTCAACACTGCCATGACCCAGATGGATCATGTGACGCAATCGAACTCCGCACAAACCGAAGAGCTTTCCGCCACGGCGCAAGCGCTTTCCGAGCAGGCTGCGAACCTGCTCCACCTGCTGACAACGTTCACTCTCGACAACGGTGGCAAGAATCAGGGAAACGGACGTGGCGACAGTCGCCGCGCCGAAGCGTACTCCCCGAACATTGATCCGGCGCCGCGCCATCCAAACAAGGCCGTTCGTAGCAGCGCACCGGCCCGGGCGGACAACTCAGCTCGCGTCAGGAAAGCCCCGACCCGTCCTGTAGCTCCTGTCTTGGCTGTGGCTCCATCGACTGGATCCGACGATGCCAGTTTCGGAGAGTTCTGAGGCCGGTTTGGGCCCGGCGGAAAAAAGCAATAACCAGGACAATCGAACGCAGCACAACGCATGGCAAACTTGAATCAAATGGCAGTAAAGAGACGACCGAAAATGTAGCAGCAGTTACAGACATCCCTGCTTGGGGAGCAGGAATACGGGCTGGAGATTCTCAACGTCGTCCCGTGCCGCAAGTCCGGTTGAGCTTGCGGCATCTGCTGAGGAGGATAACCCTCGCCCGAAGCTTTGAACAGGCCCTATAGCGAAACCAGAGTGGCTGTACCTGGAGGTATGACACCGAGTGGCTTCTTCCTCAAGAAGAAGCCACCTCGAATACCCTCAACTGGGGTATAACTACTCTGGTTTCGCCCTGGTATTAATGTCACCGCCTCAGACTTGAGCAACGCCGATCACCCAATTGAGTACCGAGATGTCTCGACGGCTTTCCGCGATTTTCTGGCTCCGGTCGGCTGGCCGCCAATCCCGTAGTTACAGTTTGGCGTGTGGCCACATCAAAACCCTCATCAAAAGAATGAGTGCCCCAGGTCCGGGGTCCCCACGGACAGGTTTTCGTCCGGGGGGGGTGGAGATCCCTCGCATTTGGGGACCTGGGAAGGTTCGGAAGCTTCAGTCAGCACATATCAATCCTGATCGGCATTGCTAATTCACGGCATCGCTCTGCTTGAGATTGAAGTTACCCAGGTCGCACGCCGGCTGCTCCTTGCCGTCGGCCCAAATGCTCACGCCGCCCTGGCTGTTGATGTACTCGCGATTCAGGCAGTCCACCACCTGCTGGTGATATTGCAGAATCCGGTCGCCGAGATGACTCGGAAAATCCCCAAACCGGGTCAGCGTCTTGTAGCGGCCTGCCTCCAGTTCCATCTGGTCTTCGATCATGGGTACGCCAAAGCCCAGGTCGGCCGCGGTGGGAACCACCACCGCATCCACAAACACCAGGCTCTGCGTGTAAATTTCCTTGGGCGGCCGCGGCCGCGCGAACAAGTCTCCCAGCAGCGGAATCTCAATGTACGGATCGAAAGGCTTCCACGGACCCTGCCCCCGCGCCAGCGTCGAGCCCAGCGTGGAGACCTTGAAGAGCCGCATGGAATCGAGCCGGACGTGCGTCTCTACGGTGTGCTGCGAGACGCGCGAGTTCAGGTCGTCGGTCTTCGCTGTGCCGCCCGCCTGGATCACGCCCGCTCCGTTCTCCGTGGACCGCACCGCCAGATCGAGTTCCGCGCCCGACGCCCCGGACAGGGTATGCGCAGTCACTTCCAGGTCCAGCCCGCGCCCCAGGTGGGCTGTGGTGGGTTTGGGAGTCAGTGTCTGTCCCAGCGCCATGGCTAGTTGCGCGGCGGCGGCCGGCGTAAGGCTGGTCGCCAGCGAGGTCGCGCTCGATCCGCTCCCCGCCTGCAGATTGCTAAACAGGTCGCTCAGCGAGGGCGTGGCCGTGGTGTCGAAATAATTCTGTGTCGCCGTGCGCACAGCGCCCTGCTGGCTGCCCAGCACCTTCACGCTCACCAGGCCTCCGTAGCCGTACTTGATGCTCTTGTCCTGCTTCAGAGCGCCGGCGATTTCAAGCTGCAACCGGTCCTGAAAAACCGACAGGTCCTCGTCGAACGCCTCCACGATCGGTTGAAAAGCGGAGTCCAGTGTGTCGGCGGCCATCGGCTCCAGGTAGAAGTGAAACTCGTCTCTATATTCCACTTCCAGCTTGTAGTGGAAGAGGAAATCCGCCAGCGCAGCCCTCAGTTGTCCCAGCGCGCTGGTGGCCTGCGCGGCCGGAGCAGCGGCAAATACGCCTTCGTTACCCACCAGCACCTCATACAGGCACTCCAGTTGCAGGTTTTCCGGATGTCCCGCCTCCGCCGAGCGAACGCCGTTCGCCTTCTTGATGCCGTAGTACAGTCCGTCCCGCTCCCGGCATGAGGCCTTGCGACCAGCTCCGTCACCGCCCTTGGAATCCGTCGGCGCGAGGTCATTGTGATCGCGCACCGTCCGGCCCTCCATCCGCTTCAGCATCTCGGTCGCGACCTCCTGCGGCCGGCTCATGGAGGCAAGCGTCACCAGCATATCCAGGAGGCTGGGCGTCAACGGATAGTAGAGAGTTGCGAACCCCAGCCCATACCCTGACGCGTTGGCCGGCGTGCTGGCTGATGGCGCGGCCGGTGAAGTCGCCGCCGACGTATAAGGATTCCCCCAGCGCTGCACGCTTCCATCCCCCAAAACCCGCGTGGTGTAAGTCAGGTATTCACGCAGCAGCGGGTCCAGCGCGCCATTTTCTCCCAGCTTTCCTGACAGATAGCTCCAACCGGCATTGATCGAGGCATCGAGCGCCGCGTTATAGGCGCCCGCAATGTCTTCCAACTGCGGAATCACGTTGCTCAGGCTGTTTGGATTGTCGGTGGCCAGTTGCAGGCTCCATGCGTCCACTGAGACCTGCGGATGCGGCTGGTCGAGTTGCGTGATCGTTCTTTCGGCGTCCGCCAGCGTGTTGCCGCCCCCACCCTCCGATTCTGAGAGCACCACCGCGTCCGGCAGCAGGGCCTGCGCATGCACGTTGGGATAAATGTCGTTGATCAGCGTAGCCACGGACACCGGATCGTGCAGGTAATAGAGCCGCTGAACCCGCGCGCCCACCCTGGCCGCCACAGCTTTGGCGGGAGTGGCCAGTGTTGCCGCAAGCCGATTCACGCGCGTCTCCAGCGGTTCGTCCGCGGCTTCCAGCGCGCTTACCAGCCGCGTCCTGTCGTCGAGGCTCGGGTTCGGAGCCTGAACTCTTGCCGCCAATTCGCTCACGCCTGCCGCCTGGCGGTTGGCGGGAGCCGGCTTCCAGGTCTGCAGCGCCTCGCTTAGTTGGGAGGTATCCAGCTTCCCCGCTGGCTGCCGCTGGATCGCCTCAAGCTCCGTGTGGACCCTGGGTGCTAGCTCGCTCCCGACCAGCGCCACCAATTCCGGGGACACCGAGCCTGGCTCCTGAGCGGTCGTCACCAGCAGGCGCGTGTCCCCCACCGCCGTGATGCTGGCGATGCCCGGAACCGCGTTCACCAGTGCATGGGCCACACCGCATGCGTTTCCCGCACCCGCCGGCAGCGTGACGGTGAAGACGTTCGGGTCGGGCCGCGCCGCATGGCTGATGAAGTTCTCAAGCAGCGCCACAACGCTGGCCGAGGCTCCTTTCGTCCCGGCCGCCTTTGCCAAAGGAGCACTCTGTCCAGGCTTCGTCGCGGCTGAACTCTTCCTCTTTGTCTTGCTGGAACCCTGCGTCGAGGTCGTCTTGGAACTGGTGTGCAGCACCACCACAATCTCCGCCGGGCTGATGGCCGTGGCGCTCGCCACACTGGCGGAAAGGCTCGCAAGCTGCGGAGCAATTTGCGCGGCATTGGTCATTCCATCCGGCAAACGCAGCGTCTCCACCTCGACCCCGCCAGTCTTGGCCCCGCCGGTCCTGGTCTGCTTGCCGGCCTGCTTTGCCGCCACCGCGCCCGCGGTGGTCACTGTCACCTTCACCGCCGGCGCCTGGCCGGCCGCAGCAGCGGAACCAGCTCCCGCTGCGGATTTGCCCTCGGAACCTGCGCCAGGTTCGGCCGTGCACACTTCCGTCGATGCTGCCCCCGCAGAACCCGCCGCCGCGCTGTCCGCCACTTTGGCAGAGTCGCCGCCGGGCGTCGCTTTCGGCTTCCCGTCCGATTGGGCCGGCAGGTCCAGGACCGTGCACAGCAGCGCTGCCGCAAGGCAGCCCTTCATCATGGCTTTCGCTTGCATGTTCTCGCCCTCCTGGATTGCAGCCGGTTTGCATTCACTGCGGTGCGGGGGGAGTCTTCAGGGCAATTGAGGGTATCGGCACTCGGCAAGCGGGTCTTCGCTGGGGTCACCCGGGAGGAAAGAGTGCTTGCATTCCACCACTGGAGAGACCCGGAGCGGACTCGAATGGTGCCCACCAAGTTGCCATACCGGTTGCCCACTGTCAAGCAGCGAAAGCGGATACAGCTCAGGCGGTGAACCTCTCCGCATACACCCGGCGTCTATATTTTTGCGATTGGAATCCTGGAACTGCCCCTCGCCGACGCATGGGGCAACTCCCGGTGAACGGGAGGCACTTCCAGACAAGTTGGAAGGCTGGTGTGACAAGGCGGAGTCCACAGAAAAAAGCGCCCCCCGGCTACGCTTGCCTGAATGAATTCAGGTCTGGCAAACCGGAGGGGCGAGGAGCCGCAATCACAAGAAAATGGCTGTCCAGCATGGCTCTTAAAGGCGAATCGCTTCACCTGAAAGGAGATGCTCTAGGCTCACTTTCTGGACCGTTGATAAATGTATTTGCATACTTTGCCGAGCGACAGGTTTGATCGGGTAGCATTTGCCGAAATCCAGCGCTAAAACCAAACATTTGCGTGGTTTAATCCATTCTGGACAATCGTGGTTTGGGGACGTATGATACGCACTACGGTTGGTTTGGTTGGCCTGTCGCGTTGAATTCTCCGCGTGTGCAGAGCAGATCCGCACCAACGTCTGCCGCGTTCACCAAGGCGCTTTCGTTCTCGCACTGTCCCGCAGTCGAATCAGCCAACGGACGCATGGCTTGAGATCCACATCTGCCGGGAAGGCGACCATTGCAGTGTCTCCCCACGGATGTTGCGGACTGAAGGAGATATCCATGGCCTTGGCGCCGAAATCCGGACCGGAGACCGAGAGTCCCGATACCTTACCGGAGCCTCAAGCAATCCGGGAGCAGGTGGAGCGGCTGCTTGTTCACCCTCTCTTTGCCAACAGCAAACGTTATCCCGCACTGCTGGCTTACACGGTTGAACAGACCCTGCTGGGGAATGCTGCCGAGCTCAAAGAGCGCAGCATCGGCATCGAAGTGTTTGGCCGCTCCCCAAGCTACGACGCCAACGCCGATCCGGTGGTGCGCATCACCGCCGGCGAAGTCCGCAAACGGCTGATCCAGTACTACTACGACTCCTCGCACAACGGCGAGGTGGTGATCGAACTCCCCACCGGCTCCTACGTTCCCCTTTTTCATGCGCCCGACCTTCCGGAAGAGCCGCCTCTGCCCTTGCCGGTCGAACCCGTGGTGCTCCCCGCCCCGCCTGCCACTCCCATCACCCGTTGGCTCCTGGTTGCCGGCTTGGCCGCGCTCACGGGCATCCTCGGTCTCGGCGCCGGATTCTGGTACCGCAGCTATCGCGATTACCAGCCGCCCACCAACATCGATCGCTTCTGGGCGCCCATCACCGCCGGGACCAATACTGCCACCTATTGCCTCGGCGAGCCGTCCAAAACCCTGGACGTGGGATCGATCAACGCATTCGATGCTCCCGTCCCGGGAGGCAAGCAGGATCCACTTTACTTCCGCCTGCATTTGTCGGGGCATCTGGCCCTGGCCGACGTCATCACCCTCACGCGCACGGCTGCCGCCCTTGAAACCCAGCACAAGGCTTTTCGCGTGGTTCCCGCATCCGAGGCAACGTTCACCCAGCTCCGCGAGGGCCCTATCGTGCTCATCGGAGGCTTCGACAACATCTGGACGCTGCGGGTGACGCAGAAGCTGCGCTTCGGCTTCGAATCCAAGGACGGCGTCGCCCTGATCGTCGACCGCAAGAGCAACAAGCAGACCTCCTGGGCAACGGCCTGGGATTTGCCCTATGAAAAGCTCTCGCGCGACTACGCAATTGTGGCCCGCATCCACGACGCCACCACGGGCCAGCCCGTCATCATCGCCGCCGGCATCTCTGAAGAAGGCACCGAGGCCGCCGGGGAGATTCTCTATAACCCCGTCTATCTCGACTCGCTGCTGGCCAAACTGCCGCGCAACTGGGAACAGATGAACATGGAAGCGGTCATCGAGACCCAGGTCATCCAAAGCCACTCCGGTCCGCCCAACATTCTGGCTGTTGAAACCTGGTAAGAATCGTCTGGCCCCGCCGCGTGAGGCAAGAGCAGTCTATCCGATCCATAACTGAACTCTTTGTCTGACTATAGCGAAACCAGAGTGGCTATACCTTGCGGGCATGACGCTGAGTGGCTTCTTCCTCAAGAAGAAGCCACCTCGAACACCCTCAACTAGGCCTTTGACCGCTTGTTCTTGTACCAATTATGGGTGCCCCGGGCCTCGATTTTGAGACCTGGGAAATCGTGCACTCAAAGTACGAAATTATGCGGCCAGAGACCTGGGGCATAACTACTCTGGTTTCGCTCTAAGTCGCCGCTTCCGCGCTTCGGCCGGCGGCGGCCAAAACTCAAAAGGGCGACGACTCCTGGTCGCCGCCCCGATAAGATCGATAGCCTACCGCGCGATACTTTCTTGTTACCCGGTGCAAACGGCCGCAATGCGAGCCGCCGGTACACTCGGGGTGAAACAGAAAACTCGGTTACTCAAGCTGCCTCTCAGGCTTTTGCCTTCTGTGCGGCCCAACGCTTCTTCTGCGCGTCGGCAATGCGCTTGCGCGCTTCGGGACTCAGCACCCTGCGCTTCTTCGCCTTTGCTGCCGCCGGCGCCTTCCGGGTTACGCGCTCAGTTAGCTTGGCAGAAACTTTGCCGGTGTTGGCCAGCAGGGAGCGAACTTGCATGAGCTTTGCAATCTCCGCATCAATTTGGGCAAGAATAAAGTCAGTAGCCATAAGTCAATCTTAGCTCACTTATCCACTTTTGCACAGTTGCATCCTTGCCCGTTATGTTTTCAGCCGTTTGTTCTTGTACTTATCGCGGGTGCCCCAGGTCTCGATTTTGAGACCTGGGAAGTAGAGATTCATATGGGCGCACAACCAGCGCCGAAATCCGCGACCTATCCTTCGTGCAACCGAACGTTACTTATTCCGGCTTGCCGACAGTCTTCTCCGTGTAAGCCTTCTGCAGAATGAAGAATGCCTGCTTCTGCTGCCCCTGGTCCGAGATAAGTCCCTTGCGGTTGAACTCATCTTGAATGCCAACCAGCGGCCTGTTGGGCGAGCGGAAATCCATCAGCACCCACGGACTCATCCCTCTAAGTTGCGGAATCCTGTTCAGCATTCCGAATTGATGGCGGTAGATATCCGCCTGATACTCTTCGGTCCAGCGTTCGTTCTCTCCGCCATGCAGCCCGGCCTTCGCGCCGCCGCCAAATTCGCTCACGATCAGCGGCTTCTGGTAGTCGATGCGCCAGTCGGTTATGTCGGCGGTCTCCGGGTGCTGCTCATACCAGCCGATATACTCGTTCACGCCGATCACATCGAGCGCCTTGCCCAGCGGATCGTCCACAATCTTCGTATGTCCGTCCGCCCTCACCAGCAGCGCCGCGGTAATCAGCCGCGAGGAGTCAAGCGCGCGCGCACGTGCGGCGAGCGTTTCAATGAACTGCGTCCGCGCTTCAGTGTTCGGTGTTTCATTCGCCATCGACCACAGAATGATGGAGGCGTGATTGCGCGAGGTTCCGATCTCCTCGTCCAACTGCTGTTCGGCCTTGGCCAGTACCTTCGGGTTATCGAACTCCAGCGCCCAATAGACCGGGTTCTCCGACCACACCAGCAGGCCCATGCGGTCCGCAGTGCGCAGCATGGTTTCGTCGTGTGGATAGTGCGCAAGACGGACAAAATTGCAGCCCAGCTCCTTGGCCCAGCCCAGCAGCGTCTCCGCATCCTTGTCCGTGTTGGCGCGCCCGGTGCGATAAGGCGCTTCCGCATGAATGGCCACGCCGCGCAGAAAGATGGGCTTGCCATTCAGCAGGATCTCGGTCCCGCGCGTTTCGATGGTGCGGAAGCC
>JBEKTB010000022.1:0-55130 GCA_049516495.1 Occallatibacter sp. | reverse complement strand
TTTGGCGAAATCAGCAAGACCGCCGGCAACTCCCGTCAGATCCAGTTCTCGCTCAAGTTGATTTACTAATGAACGCCTCCGCGTCGTTTTGCCGCGCCCCCACGCCGCTTGGTATATAAAGGGTGCGGCAATCCGGGCCGCTTTCGCGCGCCCCGGACAGCGAGGAAATCGCATGACAATCCGTCGATTTGTAAGCATCGCGCGTCTGGCGTTGACAGGTTTCGTGCTCGCCCTGTGCAACCTTTCGTCCCCTGCCCAGCAGCCAGCTCGCCACGGCGTTGATCTCACGGTCGTCAAGCCGGAGACCGTCGGCTTCTCCACAGAGCGTCTTGACCGCCTGCACGCGCTGATGCAGCAGGCGGTTGACCAGAAGCAGATTGCCGGCATCGTCACTATCCTCGCTCGCCACGGCAAGGTAATTGACTATCGCACTTATGGGCAGCGCGACATGGCCAGCGCCTCGCCCATGACCAAAGACGTCATTTTCCGCGACTTCTCCATGACCAAGCCCGTCACCGGCGTCGCCATGATGATTCTTTACGAGCAGGGCAAGTGGCTCCCCTCGGACCCTATCGCGAAGTTCATCCCGGAATTCGCGCACCTCAAGGTCTACAAAGGCGTGGACGCCGACGGCAAGATGATCCTCGTCGACCCAGATCACGCGCCCACCATGCGCGAACTGATGTCGCACACCGCCGGATTCACCTACGGCTTCTTCGGGAACACGCCGGTGGATACCATGTATCGCGAGGCTAAGATTTTCCAGTCGAAGAATCTCCAGGAAATGATGGACAAACTGGCCAAGCTTCCCCTTCTCTATCAGCCCGGCAAAGGCTGGACCTACTCGGTCTCCATGGATATCGAGGGATATATCGTAGAGAAGCTTTCCGGCCAGCCGCTGCCCGTCTTCATGCGCAACCAGATCTTCACGCCGCTGGGCATGAAGGACGCCGGCTTCTATGTGCCCGCCGAGAAGCGCGTCCGCTTTACCACTCTCTATCGCGGCGATGCCGAGGGCAACCTGGTCGCCGACCCAACCGGCGGCGGCCTCTCCGGCGACTACGCAGCCGAGCCCACCATGCCCTCGGGCGGCGGCGGCATGGTCTCCACCGCGGAAGACTACTATCGTTTCGCCCAGATGCTGGCCAACGGCGGCGAACTCGACGGCAAGCGCATCCTCGCACCATCCACCGTCAAGCTCATGAGTTCGAACCACGTGCCCGCCAATCTCCTCACCGGCGAATTCGGCATCGGTCGGCAAACGCTGCGTCCGGGCTTCGGCTACGGCTACAACTGTGCGGTTGTTTTCGACCCGCCCGAGGCCAACCTGCCCGAAGGCAAAGGCACGTTCTTCTGGGACGGAGCTGCCGGAACCTGGTTCTGGATCGACCCGGCCAACGACGTCGTTTTCATTGGAATGATCCAGCGCATGTTCGGTCCAGGCATGCCCAACCTCGAGTACCTCAGCCGCTCCGTCGTTTACCAGGCCCTGGTCGACCCGGCCAGGTAAGCCGCCGCCGGGCACGGAAACCGGAACCAGCAATTGATGCGGACTCGCTGTCGAGCCGCCTTCATTCGATGACGTAGACGCCCAGGTGCAGTTGGAAATTTTGCCATCTATGTATTCCTGTGCCGTAGAGCAGGCATCGTAAAAAAAGACCGGCAGACGCTGCTGGATGACCCGAATCCCGGATCGATGCCGCTGCGGTTGCTCGTGGCAGCACGGGGAGATACTCCCGCGCAAGAGGCCTGGAAAGACCGGCTGAGCAAGATCAAGCCACAACATTGACAGATCTGCCGCTCGCGGAGCGCTGGGTTCCCCATGAATCGGGAAATCGAGGAACGGAGCGCATGAAGATATTGAATCTCGGCTGTGGTCTGAAGACAAGCAGCAGTCCGGATGTGCTGAATGTCGATTGGAACATCTATCTTCGTTTCAAGCGCAATCCCTTGCTCAGGGCGTTCGCGCGATGGGTGTTCCGAGGTGAACGGCTCCGCTATTTTCGCGGGCTGCCCGACAATATTCTCGTCCACGATCTATCCAAAGGCATACCGTTCCCGAACGACAGCATCGACGTGGTATACCACTCGCATATTCTGGAGCATCTGGATCGCGATGTTGCACCCCGCTTTCTGCTCGAAATCAGACGGGTACTCAAACAGGACGGTCTTCTGCGCATCGTAGTTCCCGATCTCGAAGAGGCTGCAAGGTTGTACCTTGCTCACGTTGCCGCCTGTGAACGCGACGCGACAGAGGCGGCGCGTCATGACACGGTCATCGGGGCGATGATCGAGCAGATGGTTCGACGCGAATCCGGGCACACACGCCTTCAAAGGCCCCTGCAGCGATTCCTGGAGAACAAAGTGCTCGGCGACGCCCGCCGGCGGGGCGAAACGCACCAGTGGATGTACGACCGGTTCAATCTGTCTGCGTTGCTCACCCAGCTCGGCTACCGCAATCCGGAGATCCACCAATTCAACACCAGCCGCATCGCGCACTGGAACGAGTACGGCCTCGACCAGAACGCAGCCGGCGGAGAATATCATCTTGCCAAGTCGTTATACATGGAAGCCCAAAAGTAACGCCACTGACGAGATGGAGATGCCTGTGTCCGGCGCCATCGCTGCAAGCAGCCCCGGGGAAATCCAGGCGGATCCGCTGCCAAACGGGAGTGTCGCGCCCGTCCGAGCTAAACTGGTAATTGGATAGCCTGATGCCAACACGCCCCTGCTGGGTTGAAATTCACACCCCCTCTCTCGAAGAAAACTATCGGTTTCTCACCACCCTGGCCGCGCCCGACGCGGAGTTGCTGGCCATTGTCAAGGCCGACGCCTACGGCCACTCGCTCGACATCTGCGCTCCCGCGGCGGTTCGCGCCGGGGCCCGGTGGCTCGGCGTCACCAGAGTCGAAGAGGGAGTTGCCGCGCGGGCGCTGTGCCCCGACGCGCGCATTCTGGTCATCGGCGGCGTTTTCCCCGGCCAGGGAGCGGCATTGATTCAGCACCGTTTGACCGCCGTGGCCTGGGAGCCGTGGCAGTTGGACGAGCTGGAAATGGCTGCGGGCGGCGCCGGGATGCCGGCGGCTTCGGTCCCCGTGCATCTGGAGATCGATACCGGGATGAGCCGCCAGGGTGTCCCGCCGGAATTGATGCGTCCGGAGCCGCTGGCTGCCGCGGCCCTGGCGAGGATTCTTGGCCGGTTCGCCCCCGGTTCGCCCCTCCGGCTCCATGGCGTCATGACCCACTTGTTTGCCGCCGACGAAGCAGACGGCACGATCACCACGGCGCAACTGGCCCGGTTGGATGAGGCATTGGAAAGAATTGAGGCCAGCGGCTTTCATCCGCGATGGCTCAGCGTTGGCAGTTCCGCAGCCCTCGTGGCCGGCCAGTCCGCCACAATTGCCGCCCTCGCCACCCGTCACGGGATGAAGTCGATGCTCCGGCCAGGCCTGGCGCTCTACGGCCTGGTCCCCGAATTCTCTCCCGGGTTTGACCCCGCGACCGAACCGGAGTCGCTGGCAACGGCACGCGCCCATCTGCGTCCGGTGCTCAGTTGGAAAACCCGCGTCGCAGGGGTGCGATCCGTTCCCGCCGGTGCGGTGGTGGGATACAACGGGACCTTTGTAGCCACCGAGCCCATGCGACTGGCGCTGATAGCCGCGGGCTATGCAGACGGACTTGACCGCCGCCTCGGCAACCGCTTCAGCCTCCTGGTTCGCGGACAGTGGGCGCCGCTTGTGGGCCGCGTCAGCATGGACCAGGCAGTGGTGGATGTGACCGAAATCCCCGAGGTCGAAGCGGGCGACGAAGTGGTGATTTTGGGCACCCAAGGCAGCGAAACCGTCACCGCCTTCGATCACGCCGATGCCACCGGAACCATCCCGTGGGAAGTCTTCACGCGCATCGGGCCGCGGGTGAAGCGAGTCTCGGTTTAGTACTACAGTAGGTCGCGAATTTCGGAGGGAACCTGGGCCTCCACAGGCTGCGGGAAAACTCGCTTTTCGCCCAAAGAGTGTCAGGGCACGACTTTAGAGCGTTTTCGATTCAAGTCTTAACAAAATCTTGAGGGGGCCCCATCCATTCGCGCACTTTGCGAGTGGGTGGGAGAGCATAGACGATCGCTTCGGTTGTGAACAATAGAGCCGAAAACGCTTTAGTCGTGCCATAAATGCCATAGAATGTGCGCGGCCTTTAGGCCCTGCGATACATTCTTCGGGCTTCTCGACATTCATCCGGGGTTTTTCCCCAGCCTGTCCAGCCCCAGGAAAAGGCCGGGCGCCAGACCTTTCTTCCAATCCTGACAATCTACCGCGCGGCGGCCTCTGCCTTTACGGTACTGAGTCCCGCCGCGCCCTCCGTGGCCGCGATCATCGCCTCAATGCCCATGCACGAATTCAACAGCATGTGGTAAAGCCCGCGGGCGCACCACTCCTGCTGATAGAACTGGCGAATGACCGCGGCGCGGCGCTTGTCGAATGCGGCCAGAAGCTGGTCGGCCTGCTGCGCCTGCCTGGGAAAGGCGCTCACGAACCAGTCGCGCTTGGCCTTGGCCGTGGCGTAGACGAAGATGTGGAAGCACCCCGGCTGGCACGCCAGCGCACAGGCCGCGCCCCGGCCCACCAGCACGCACTCGCCGCGTTTGGCCTCTTCCAGAATCTGCTGCTTGATCAGCCCCAACATGCGCTCGGAGTCGAATACCTGCTGCTCGGAAAGCCCGGTCAGGGAATAGACGGAATCCTGCCAGAAAACCTTGCCGTAGCGGTAGTACCAGGGATCGAGCCGTTCATCGTACTTGGCCGCCACCTCCGGCGTAACTCCGGCCGCCCGCGCCGCCGCGCACGGCAATTCAGAGTCCAGCAGCCGCCATCCCAGGTGTGCGGCCAGGTCGTGGGCAAACTCTCCTCCGCGCGAGCCGTACTCCCGCTCGACGGTGATCACGCGAATCGGTGTGTGCATCATGGATTTGTCCCCCGCGACTGGAGCATACAACGAAATCGGGCACTTTCGGCAAGAACCACCAATCCGGCGGGCTCAAATAAAGCCCGTCCGCGCCGTGCGAATGGCTGTATGCTTGCGGGGGATTCCGGGAAGAAGTGAAAGGAGGCACGGAAGATGCCTTCGCCGCCCTCGCAACCCAATGTCGCTCAAGACAACGCAGCCAGCCGGCAAAACCGCTCGAAATTGAGCCTGGGAGCCAGAGCCGCGATCGGCTTTTCGCTGGGCTCGATCGCCGGCGCGGCGATTCTATTCATTCCCGCCGGCACACTGAAGTTCTGGCAGGGATGGGTCTACCTGGCCATCCTGCTCGTTCCCAGCTCTTCCTGCTATATCTATCTCCTGAAGCACGACCGGCAACTCCTGGAGCGCAGATTGGAGAGCAAGGAACCGGTCAGCGAACAGAAGCTGCTGATGCGCCTGGTAAAGTTTCTGTTTGTTGCCGCCTTTGTGCTTACCGGCTTTGACTATCGTTTCGGATGGTCGCGCGGCTGGATGGGTGGGGTGCCGCTCTGGCTCACCGTGCTGTCCGAGGCATTGGCGTTCGGGGGCATGCTCTCCGCAGCCTCGGTGATCACCGTCAACCGGTTTGCCGCGCGCACCGTCCGGGTCGAACCCGGGCAAACCGTGATTTCGACCGGGCTCTACCGCTTCGTTCGCCATCCCATGTATGCGGCGAGTCTTGTCCTTTGGCTCTTCACGCCCTTCGCGCTCGGCTCCTACGTATCGCTCCCCGTCTTTGTCCTGCTCATGCTCCTCTATGTCCTTCGCCTGCTCAACGAGGAAAAACTGCTGCGCGCCGAACTGCCCGGCTATACGGAATACTGTTCCCACACCCGCTACCGCCTGATCCCGCACGTCTGGTGACCGCAGCGCACCAGGCGGCGCGCCGGCCGTAGCCAAAGAAACAGGCGCGGGAGGAACTCCTCCCGCGCCTGTTTCTTGTCGTTCTTGATGATCGCCGGCTTATTGCGTAACCGGCTGCTCGGGCGGAGTCGCAGGCGTCTTCAGGTGGCGCGCGTTTGGCGCCGCGGGAGCTTTGGGCGCGATCGTTACGTTGGGTGCCGGCGGAGCTGGTGGAAAGCCCGTGCCCTTTTTGATGCGCACGTCCCCGTTGTCCGCGCTGAGCACAATCCTCGACCCGCCGGATCCGATCTGGAACGTTGCCGACTTGTTTTCGCCTTCAGTCGACGGCATGGCGAAGTCCGAAACAATGTCGCCGTTGTGCGTTCGCGCGTTCACCGACGCCGACGCATTCGGCGGAAGCGTCACTTCCACGTCACCCTTGCTGTTCCTCGCATCCACTCCGTAAGAGCCGGCCGGCTCAACCGAGATGCGGCCGTCGCGGTTTTCCACGTAGCTTTCGCCGTAGATCTGGCTCAGGTCGATGTCCTTGGAGTGGGTCGTCACGCGCACCTGTCCCTTGGCCTCGTTGACGCGCAGATCGTCCGAGTTGAGGGTCAGATCGCCCGGCAGTTCCGCCACTTGCAGGTCGGTGACCGAGGTGTGCAGATGCACCGGCCCAGCGACGACTTCCATGTGCACATCGCCCAGAATCTCGCCGTTCTGCGTGATCTTGCCCTTGACTTCGGAAACGGTCAGGTCGTTCAGGTCGCCGTCCACGGTCACGTCGCCCTGCACGTCGTGGGCGGAGAAATCATGCTTGCCGTTGGAGAAGTGCGTCTCCACGGAGCCGGCAATGGTGTTCAGGTGAACGTCGCCCCGCGCTGTCACGTTGATCCCCGCGCCCAGCCCGGCTGCGGTCACGTCCCCCTTGCCCGAGTCGACTGTCACTTTGGCGTTCTTCGGCACCGTAATGGTGAGATTCAGCCGCCCGCTTGAGTTGCTGTCCGCATTCACCAGAACCGCGTTGCCGCTCACCTTCACATGGGCAGCCTCCGCGTCGAAGATTTTCCGCGCGTCCGTATCCGAGCTGGCGTAGGCAACTTCGTGCGCCTGTACTTCAACAGCGGACCCTTCGCCCGCCGTCACGCTCACGTCGCCGCGCGGATTCTGGATCTCGATGGTGGAGTTGGCCGGGATCTGCACGTTCATCACCTGTTGGTCGTTGTCGTGCTCCGGCAGGCCAAAGGCGTTGAAGAAGTCGTTGTTATGATCGCCCCACTCGGCGCGCATCGGGCCCCAGAAGTTGTTCCATCCCGCCGCGCTCACGCCCAGCAGGGCCAGCAGGATAAGGATGCCCACAAAGCTGCCGCCGCGCCGCACCGGAGTTTCGCGGCGCAGGTCCAGCGCCCACTCGCCCAGCAGGGCCAGGCCGGCGCCGATCAACAGCAGCGGCCACCAGCGGCCATACCAACTCCAGAAGTCGCCCGGCGCAATGCGGCCGGAGTACACCAGCAAGGCCACCACGCCGGCGCCGATCAGGATGATGGGGCCGACAATCGAAGGAACCCGCGGGCCATAGACGCCCACGTAGTTGGCTTTCATCGCGTGCCGCTGGGCCCTCCAGGCATCGCGCTGCGCACGCCAGGCCGCTTTTTGCTGCTCCCGGTAGACCCGGTATTGGGTCTTGGGATCGTAAGGGGGATAAGGGGGCTGCGAACCGCCCGGAGGCATGTTTGGAGGTACGCTGCTCATGACTGCCCTCCTTCCTGGTCATTTCCAAAGTCGTGTGAGGCCGGCACAATCGACGAACTCCCCGCCGGCGGCGCCTGCCCCGGGCCCGTTGGCGCATTGGGGCCGGCAGCGACGGGAGCGCCCGGATACGGACCCGCCGGGTAGCCCTCGACAGCCAGCGCCGCCCGCTCGGCCAGCAGAAGCACGCCCACCAGGATCAGCAGCAGCGGCCAGAACAGGTGCCAGAAGTGCTCGACGACGCCTGCCTGGTGCAGCAGCGCAATCACTCCGATCAACAGCAGAATGGCGGGACCGCGCAGGCGGTGAATCAGGATATAACGGCTCATTTGGAACCTCCTCGCGAATCTCCCAGACGGCGAATGACCAGCCACGCCCCCAAGGCAATCAACAGTAGCGGCCAGGTGAAATCGAACAGCCGGCCGGAAAAGATGTCCAGTTGCCCCACCAGGAACAACACTCCCATAGCGATCAGAACCAGGGCCCCGACGGGTTCCCTGCGCCGCCAGTTCAATGGCGGAACGGGAGGAACCGGCGGAACGGCGGGATCGACAAAGCCCGGTGCCGGCGGCGTAAACGGCGCCTGGTACTGGCCCGGATAGGGCGCCTGGTATGGCGGTTGATACTGACCCTGGTAAGGCTGCTGATACTGCCCCGTGTAGGGCTGCTGGTAGCCGGCACTCGCCGGATCCTGCCCCGCCTGACCGGGTGCGCCCGCTTGCCCGGGAGCATAGTAGCCCGGATTTGGCCCGGCTTGCGGCGCGCCTGGCTGCCGGCTCCTGTTGCCCATGTTCAGCCAGTTGCCCACTTCATTCAGCCCCAGCGGGTCGGGAACCGGCTGCCCATCGCGCAGAGCCTTGGCGGTGTGAAAGGCCTCAAACGACTGGTAGACAATCCAGGCCGCAATGAACAGGCCGAAAATCCCGTAGTGGGTGGTGATGCTGATCAGCACCGCGAAGATCACCACATGAATCAGGCCCTTGAAAAACTGCCCGTTGTACATGGCGCCCACGCCGGGAATCAGTCCCAGCACCGCTGCCACCGCGGGATTGGGTCCGCCCGCGGAAGGCATCACAAAAGGCTGTTGATAGCTCTGCCAGGTCGTCCAGCAGGGCTCGCAGAGAATCTGTCCTCCGGCCGCGTTGCGCACGCAGCCGGCACACAGCGCCTTGCCGCAGCTCTGGCAATAGGCCGTCGCACCGACACCGGGGTGATTTACGCAGTCCATACTGTGCTCCTTTCCCGTATTTCTTTAGCGGAGCCGCCGGAATGCGCGGGCCGTTCCTGAAACGTCAGGGAAGTCTCTAAAAAATCAGAATCATTCATAACCGGGGTCACGGACTGCTGCGGAGGGTCCACCTTCGATCCTCCGTCCTTGCGGCCCGGAGCCTGTTTCGACTCGCCCGGCAAGGCGTCTTTCGGCTTCTGCGGGTTGTTCTGGTTCTGGCCCTCAGTCGTCCGGCGCAGTTCCCGCACGCGGGACTGAACCTCGTACACCAGCCGCAGGTGGTCGTAATAGCGGATGATCGGCGTCGACGCCATCGTCAACCGCCGCTCCATGAACGAGCGCACCGAGCTCGGCCGCAGGTCAGACAGGCGCAGGCTGGTCAGCCGCACGCCGGTCAGGTTCAGCGTCAGGGCGATCGAAAAGAAAGCCATCGCGGCGGTCATCCACAGGCGGGGTTCGGCAAAGCGGCGCACATGTCCCACCAGGCCGGGACGCTGCCAGGCGGGGATGGCCGCAGCGGCGACCGGCACAGCGTTGCTGGCCCCGGTCACCAGGCCGTAGCCGGCTACTTGTCCGGGGCCCGTCTGCGCCAGAATCTTGTCCAGAAGCCCGGCGGGCACATCCGGCTCGGGCGAAAGAAACTCCAGCCACTCGCGGCCCTTGCGAGCGTCTTCAAACAGCGCTGTACAGGCCGGGCAGACGGCCATATGGGCGGTAAATGTCGCCTCGTCCTCGGGCTTCAGCAGCCCGTCCAGGGCATCCGCCAGGAGTGTTTCCCACTGGCCGCATGCCGCGGAGTTCGGGATGTTTGTGCGTTCTGCCATTACATCACCTCCCGTTTATTACGCTCCAGAAGCCTGGCGAGTTCCGCGCGGCCCCTGCTGATGCGGGACTTGACCGTCCCTTCGGGAATGCCCAGCACCTGGGCGATTTCCTTGTAATCCAGGTCCTGCAAGTCTCTTAGAATGACCGCCTCGCGCAGCTCCACGGAGACGCGCGCCAGGGCGCTCTGCACCATTCTTGCCAGTTCCTTTTTGGCCGCCGACTCGTGCGGCGAGGGCCCCGCTGCCGTCAGCCGGTCCACCGGCTTCAGCTCCTCAGCCGACTCCCAGCCGTCGTCCAGCGAACTGGTGGCACGCTGGTTCCTGGTCCGCCGGAAGTTGTCCACCAGCAGGTTGCGGGTCATGGTTGTGATCCACACCTGCAGGCTGCCCCGGCCGGTGTCGAAGCTTGCCAGATTCGAGTAAACCTTCAAAAACACATCCTGGGTCAGATCCTCGGCGTCGGCCGGGTTGCCCGTAAAGCGGTAACAAAGTCCGTACACACGCCGGTGGTGAGTGCGGACCAGTTCGGCCCACGCACCGGAATCTCCGTCCATGCAGTGGCGGACGATTTGGGACCAGTCGATCTCCAAAGAACCTGCCTCTCCGCGCGCCAGGGGGGCAACGGGTGTAATCGGTGTGCCCTCCTGAACGTGGCCGTGAGCGGGCAGCCTTGGAGCGCCTTTCTGCGGCGCCTCCATGGTACGCCGAGACGGCCTGGCCGGCGCCGCCAACCCCATTCCGTTCCAGCTTAATGTGCCCACGCATTGCATATTTCGTTAATACGCGGGATGTGCCGGGTTAGTTCCGTGGTGCTTCCTGGGCGGGGAGGATTTGCCGCGCCTGCCTCTGGACCAACCTTCCGGATCGTGCACAAAAGGAAAGAGGTTTCGGCAACACTCCAAATTGATCCAAACGGCCGTTAGTGGGTGACCGGCGTAAACTGCGTGGTTGAGACTGAACCGGTGGGCGACGATGGGGAACGGCTGGCGGAGTGCATTTCTTTTGGCGAACAGCGCTGCGCAAGCGGCCAGCGTCGACTGCCGGGCGCTTGAGAAAACATGCCGGGTGCCCCAGGTCTCGATTTTGAGACCTGGGAAGCTACGCGCCGCGTTCCCGATTCTCCTCCTCGCCGCGCAACTGGCAGGCGGCTTATCCGCCGCCGCCCAAACCGCCGATCAAGCCTGGCTGCGTTATTCCGGCTACCACGGGCGAACGACCATACCGCTGAAGGTGCGCGCGCTGGGGCATGGTGTTCTGGAGCAATCGGCTGCCAATGAATTGCAACGCGGCATCACCGCCCTCACCGCGGCATCCTCTTACCTCTCCAACAGCGCCATCAACGGCCAAACGATTGTGGGAACTGCGGAAGAAGTGCGCAAGGCCTATCCGAATCTGCCCGTCCCTACCGATCTTGAGGGAGAAGGGTATTGGCTCTACTGGACTGGGGCGGACCCTCGCGCGCTCCTCGTCGTCGCCGGCGGTGACCAACGCGGCGTCCTCTACGCCGTTTTCGCCGTGCTCCGGCGTCTTGCAATGGATCAGGACTTTGTCTATCTCAATCTCCGCTCCCACCCCGCCCTCCCCATCCGCTGGGTCGACGAGTGGGACAACCCCGACGGCTCCATCGAACGCGGCTACGCCGGCCGCAGCATTTTCTTTGAAGGCGGCAACGTCCGCCAGGATCTGGCCCCCGTCGCCGAGTACGCCCGCCTGCTGGCCTCGATCGGCATCAACGGCTGCAATGTGAACAACGTCAATGCCGCCCCGCAGCTTCTGGACGCCGACCACCTCCACCAACTGGCCCGCATCGCCGACGCCATGCGGCCCTGGGGCGTGCGTCTCGCCCTCAGCGTAGACATCGCCAGCCCGCAAAAGATCGGCGGCCTTGCAACCTACGACCCCCTCGACCCGAAGGTCCAGGCTTGGTGGACCGCCAAAATCGCCGAAATTTACGCTCTCATCCCCGACTTCGCCGGTTTCACAGTCAAGGCCGATTCCGAAGGCCAGCCCGGCCCGTCCAGCTTTGGCCGCACCCCCGCCGACGCCGCCAACACCCTTGCCCGCGCCCTCGCACCTCACGGCGGCATCGTCCTCTATCGCGCCTTCGTCTACAACCATCACCTCGACTGGCGCGATCCCAGGGCCGACCGCGCGCGCGCCGCCTATGACATCTTCCATCTCCTCGACGGCAAATTCGCCCCGAATGTCGTCGTCCAGACCAAGGAAGGCCCCATCGACTTCCAGGCCCGCGAGCCGGTTTCGCCCCTCTTCGCCGGCCTTCAGCAGACCAACCAGGCCATGGAACTCCAGAGCACGCAGGAGTACACCGGCCAGCAGCGCCACCTCGTCTATCTCGCCCCCATGTGGAAACAGGTCCTCGACTTCGACCTCCGCGCCGATGGCCGCTCCACGCCCGTCAAGGAAATCATCGCCGGCAAAGCCTTTGATCAGCCTTTGGGTGGAATGGTCGCCGTCGCCGGGGTCGGACGCGACGCATGGCTCGGCTCGCCTTTAGCTCTCGCCAACCTCTACGCCTTCGGCCGCCTCGCCTGGGACCCCAACCTCGCGCCCGAAGAAATCGCCGCCGAGTGGACCCGGCAAACCATCGGCTCCGACCCCGAAGTCGTCCGCACCGTCGTAAGAATGCTCATGCAATCCTGGCCGGCCTATGAAAACTACACCGGCCCGCTCGGCATGCAAACGCTCACCGACATCACCGGCAGCCACTACGGCCCCAACATCGAGTCCAGCGAGAACAACGGATGGGGCCAGTGGCACCGCGCCGACCATCTCGGCGTAGGCATGGACCGCACCGTCGCCTCCGGAACCGGCTACGCGGGCCAGTACCCGCCCGAGGTAGCCAAACTTTACGAAGACCCCGCCACTACCCCCGACGAGCTGCTGCTTTTCTTCCACCATGTGCCGTATACCTACCGCCTGCACTCCGGCAAAACGGTCATTCAGCACATCTACGACAGCCACTACGAAGGCGCGGAACAGGCGGCGCAATTCGTCCGCGACTGGGCAACGCTCGAAGGCCGCATCGACCAGCCGCTCTACCAGCAGGTCCGCGACCGCCTCGTCTACCAGGCCGGCCACGCCATCGTCTGGCGCGACGCCATTGTGCAGTACTTCCTCAAGCTCAGCGGAATCTCCGATGAAAAAGGCCGCGCCGGCCACTATCCCGGCCGCCTCGAAGCCGAAGACGCCCACCTCACCGGCTACAAAGTCGTCGATGTAACTCCCTGGGAGGACGCATCGGGCGGCAAAGCCGTTTCTTGCGACCGTCACGAATCCGCTGCTGTGCCTTCCGCCGCTGACAATCTACATAGGAGTCAGGGCACGACTTCAGTTGTGCCGCAAACGACGCAAAATGAAGCGGGGGCGTCACGGGCTGCGGAAAACTCCAGTCCGGAGGGAGGCGGGGGGTTCAACCCCCGCATAAAGCCAGAAGAATCAACGCGGGCTTTAGCCCCGGAGGCCGTGCGGGACTGTTCTGCCGAATGGACCTACGCCGGTCCGTCCGGCCGCTTCAACATTGCCGTCCAGTACTTCGACCTCGCAGGCGGCGTGGCCCATTTCACGCTAAAGGTAAACAACCAGCCCGCCGCCGCGTGGCCCGCCGACGCGAATCTCCCCTCAACCCGCCCCAACGGCGACAACTCCACCCGCCATACCGTCCGCGATATAGACCTCAAGCCGGGCGACGAATTGAGAGTCGAAGCCACTCCCGACGGCCCAGACCCCGCCGCTCTGGACTACATCGAAATCACGCAGGAAACCCCATGGCAGGATTTTCGGGCATGGAGGGGATCGACTCCTTCCACTTCTTTTGCAGAAAAATACTCTTGGCCAGCGCACACTGGTAGATAGAAAAGGAACGGTGAGAAACCTCGTATCGGTCGGAAAAAAGGGCGTACCCCCCCCGGGGGGGGGGCATTCGCCGTATGTTCGCCGGGTGCCGGGTGCCCCAGGTCTCGCCCTTGAGACCTGGGACTGCATCATCGCTTGTCGCAGTACAACCCTAACCCCTAGTCCCTAGTCCCTGGTCCCTAGTCCCTAGTCCCTAGTCCCTGGTCCCTGGTCCCTGGTCCTTCACCCCACCACCGGCAATCCCGCCAGCGCCATCGCAATCTCCTCCGCCGGATAGTCGTAGTTCTCCAGCTTCCCGGCCTGGTAGTCGATGTAGGACTGCATGTCGAAGTGGCCATGTCCGCTCAGCACAAACAGAATCGTCCGCTCCTTGCCCTCTACCTTGGCAACCAGCGCCTCGCGAATGGCCGCAGCCACCGCGTGATTGGCCTCCGGCGCGGGAATGATGCCTTCGGTGCGCGCAAACTGGATCCCCGCCGCAAAGGCGTCCAACTGCTGCACGGTGGTGGCTTCCGCCAACCCCAGGTCCAGCACGTGCGAAACCAGCGGCGCCATGCCGTGATAGCGCAGCCCGCCCGCATGAATCCCCGGCGGAATGAACGAACTGCCCAGCGTGTGCATCTTCACCAGCGGCGTCAGGTGCCCGGTATCGCCAAAGTCGTAAGCGAAGCGCCCCTTGGTCAGGCTGGGGCAGGCAGCCGGTTCCACGGCGATCACGCGCGCGTGGCTCTGTCCCTTGATCTTGCGGCCCAGGTAGGGCATCGCCAGTCCGGCAAAGTTTGACCCGCCGCCCGCGCAGCCAATGATCACGTCGGGATCGTCGCCGGCCAGGGCCATCTGTTCAATGGTTTCCAGGCCAATCACCGTCTGGTGCAGCAGAACATGGTTCAACACGCTGCCCAGCGCGTATTTGGTATTCGGGTCCTTTGCGGCGACTTCCACGGCCTCTGAAATGGCAATGCCCAGCGAGCCGTTGGTGTCCGGGTGCTCGGCCAGAATGGCGCGGCCCGACTCGGTCTCAGTGCTCGGGCTGGCGGTCACCGAAGCGCCAAAGGCCTCCATCAGCGCGCGCCGGTAGGGCTTCTGGTTATAACTCACCCGCACCATGTAGACCTTGCACTCCAGCCCGAAGAACGCGCAGGCCATCGAAAGTGCCGATCCCCATTGGCCCGCGCCGGTCTCGGTCGACAACCGCTTGGTGCCCTCAATTTTGTTGTAGTAGGCCTGCGCAACCGCCGTGTTCGGCTTGTGCGAGCCTGCCGGGCTCACGCCTTCATATTTGTAGTAGATCTTCGCCGGCGTATCCAGCGCCTTCTCCAGGCGCCGCGCACGATAGAGGGGCGCGGGTCTCCACTGCGCGTACACCTGCCGCACCGGGCCGGGAATCTCGATCTCCCGCTCCTGGCTCACTTCCTGCAGGATCAGCCCCATCGGGAACAGCGGCGCCAGATCGTCGGGACCGATGGGTTGCAGCGTTCCGGGGTGCAGCGTCGGCGCCAGGGGTTTGGGCAGGTCGGCCTGGATGTTGTACCACGCCTCGGGAATGCGACTTTGCGGCAGGTTGTACTGGACGGTTTCCATGCCCAGAATTCTACCAGCGGCGATCTCGAAGGCTCTCGCGCAACGGTCCTACCGCTGGCTGGCCTCGCCGGCTTGCACGCGTCGATTGAACTCCTCCGACTTTCCGCGCGGCACGGTCAGCGGCTTCCAACCTGCGCAATTCAAATGCTTGGCCAGCAGCACAATCTGCCCGCAATGGTAGGAGTAATGCGCCACTTGGCGATTGATGGCCTGCATCACGGAGTGAGCTTCGCCGCGGATGAATACCGTGCGCCTGAGGTCTTCCTCTGAAAGCGGCTCCAGGGCGCTGAACATCGCATCCCATCCCGCTTCCCACACGGCCATCAACGCCTCGCGGGTTGCCGGCGGCTCCACGAACTCAAGGTCCCGTTGCCGGTCCGGCTTCTCTCCATCGCTGGTCAGGAAGTCCGTCCATCGCGAACGCATGTTGCCGGTCATGTGCTTCACCAGCACGGCCACGGAGTTGGCCTCCTCGTCCAGCACCTCAACCAGTTGTGCGTCGGTCAACTGCGCCATCGCTTTTTCGGCCAGCTTTTTGTAGTAGCGGAACACTGCCAGCGAATCCTTGAGATAGGAATGGGTGAATTCCAGCGCCATGCGGCTACCCTCCTGCTGCGGCTCAAAAAACCGCATTCCTCAATCCACCAGTCTCAAGCCTCTTTCGAGCACGGTGTCTCTGCCCTGGTCACTTCCACCAGCACGGAATAAAACGTGGCCGCTGCGCCCAAGTCGGTCAACCGCTC
Organism: Occallatibacter sp.; assembly: GCA_049516495.1. Taxonomy (GTDB): domain Bacteria; phylum Acidobacteriota; class Terriglobia; order Terriglobales; family Acidobacteriaceae; genus Telmatobacter. The sequence goes on along the minus strand of JBEKTB010000022.1, from coordinate 39,291 downwards.
ACTGGTCAGGGCGTTCACGTTGGCGCCGTCCACGTGCATCTTGGCCCAGTCCATACGCGCGGCCACCACGCCGGCTGGAACGCTGCCATTCACAAGCGCAGTCAGCGTGAGCGAGCCGCGGTCGTTCCACACGCGCACCGGGTCCCCATCGGCAATGCCGCGAGCCTTCGCGTCGGCCGGGTGTATCTCCAGCCGCTGGCTGGTCCGCGCCTCCATCTTGCGATGGCCGTCCAGATTCGCAAAGGTCGAGTTCATATAGTTGTCAGCCTTGCGGCTCAGGAATTCGAGCGGGAAGCGCTCTGCGTCTTTGCCCCAACGAGATTCAACCGGAGGGACAAAGCCGGGCAGCGGATCGAGCCCTTCGGCGGCCAGCGCTTCAGAATAAAATTCGATCTTGCCCGAGGGCGTCGACAGCGTCCCCTGGGTGTAAGGCTGAAACGGCTCCGTCTCCGGGTTGCGGTGGAAGCTGACCGGAATGTGCCCCCGCTGCTTCAAATCATCGAAGGTAATGTGCTCCATGCCCGCATTGGTCGAGTGCCCATCCGGGCCAATCGAAAGCGCCTGCCGGATGATCTGTTCCGGCGTATCGCGGAAGCAGTCCTCCGTGAAGCCCATCCGCTGTGCCAGTTGGCCGAACAGCCAAACATTCGATCGCGCTTCGCCCGGCGGCTCGATGGCCTGGTTGGAAAGCTGCAAAAAGTAGTGACCGTAAGCACCCTGAATATCGGTGTGCTCCAGGAACGTCGTCGCCGGCAGGATGTAGTCGGCGTAGTCGGTCGTATCGGTAAAGAACAGCTCGTGAACCACCGTGAACAGGTCCGCCCGGGCCATCCCCCGCCGCACGGAGTTCTGGTTCGGCGCCACAGCGCCCGGGTTCGAGTTATAAACAAGCAACGCATGAACGTCTGGCGCGCTCTCTGGCCGAGCCGCCGCGTTTTCTGTTCCCTGTTCCCTGATCCCTGACCCCGGCTTCTCCAATGCCATTCCCAGCTGCGACATATTCACAACCCGCGCCAGCCGCCCCAGCGGAGAGGCCAGCGCCATGTCGGGCCGCTCCACGGCCTTTTTGTTCCAAGAGAATGCGCCTGAGGTGGAAAGCTGCCCGCCGCCGCCGCGGTATTTCCACGCGCCGGTCAGCGCCGGCAGCATGGCGATGGCCCGCGCCGCGGTTCCGCCGTTTTCGCTCCGCTGCACGCCGTAGTTCATGCGGATCGCCGCTGGTCGCGTACTCGCGTACTCGCGCGCCAACTGCTCAACCTCCGCCGCCGTCAGCCCCGTCCAGGCGGCCACCCGTTCCGGCGTGTATTCCCGCGCCCGCACCGCTAGTTCATCGATGCCGTGAGCCATCTCCGCAATGTAGGCGCGGTCTTCCAGACCTTCGTTCAGAATCACGTGCATCATGCCCAGAGCCAGCGCCGCGTCCGTCCCTGGCCTGATTGCAATGTGCCAGTCGGCCATGGCGGCCGTCCTCGTCCGGTAGGGATCGATCACGATCAGCCGCGCGCCGTTGCGCCGCGCCTGCTCGATCATTGGCCACAGGTGGATGTTGTTGCCGTGGACGTTTGCGCCCCAGGCCAGCACCAGCTTCGCCAGTCGAAAATCCTCTGTAGGCGTGCCCAGCTTCTTGCCATAGACCAGGTTCCACGCCACCCCGCCCGCCTCGGCGCAGATGGTCCGGTTCAGTTGGCTCGCGCCCAGGCGGTGAAAGAACCGCCGGTCCATTGAACCAAAGCCCAGCACCGCGATGGTTCCCGCATAACTGTACGGCAGAATCGACTCCGGCCCGTACCGCTCCGCAGTGTCTTTCAGCCGTGCGGCAATGGCGTCCAGCGCCTCATCCCAGCTCACGCGCTCAAAGGCCTCGTGCTCGCGGCCGCGCACCAGCGGTCCCTTGGCGACGCCCGGATTGCGCCTGAGCGGATAGAGAATTCGGTCCGGCGCGTACACCCGATCCAGGTATTTCGCCACCTTGCCGCACAGAAATCCCTGCGTCACCGGCTGCGAAGGGTCGCCCTGCACCTTCACCGCGCGCCCCGCCTCGTCGACCGTCACCAGCACGGCGCAGGAGTCCGGGCAGTCGTGCGAGCAGACTGTGTGGACAATGCGAAAAGGAGCGGAGGGGGATCCCGCGGACATGGTGTCATTGTAAGCTGAACCCGGAGGGACGTGAATGAGAAGCTTCCTGCTGGTTTTGGCCTTGGTCTTTACCGGGTTCTGCGCCGTTCCACCCGCGCTCGCGCAGGCCCCCGCAGCCGACGAGGCGGCCATCCGCGCGGCCATCTCAGCCCAGGCCGCCGCCTGGAACCGCGCCGACATCCCCGCCTTCATGCAGTCCTATGAAGACTCCCCTGACACCACCTTCATCGGTGCCACCCTGCGCAAGGGATACGGCACCATCCTGGAGCGCTACAGCAAGTCCTACAGCACTCCCGAACAGATGGGCGCGCTCACCTTCAGTGACCTCGAGGTCCGCCTGCTCCGCGGTTCCTGTGGCGCGGCCGAGTTTGCCGTAGTTACCGGCAAGTTTCACTTGGAGCGTGCCGCCAAAGGCGAAGCCAAAAAGGATGACGGCCTCTTTTCCCTCGTCTGGCGCAAAGGCCCGCAGGGCTGGAAGATCCTGCTCGACCATACAAGCTGAAGCTCCTGTACACTGGTTCCGTTATGAGCTGCCTCTTTTGCAAGATCGTCGAAGGAAGCATTCCCTCTGCCGCCGTCTATCAGGACGAGCTTTGCTACGCCTTTGCAGACATCAACCCCCGGGCGCCGGTGCATGTGCTGGTGGCGCCGCGCAAGCACATCGTCTCGCTGGCCGACACAAACCAGGACGACCACGCCCTGCTCGGCCACCTGATCTGGGCCGCCGGTGAAATCGCTCGCGTCAAAGGACTGCCCAAAGGCTACCGCCTGGTCATCAACACCGGCGAGGACGGCGGCCAAACCGTTGACCACTTGCACGTTCACCTTCTCGGCGGCCGTCCGCTCACCTGGCCGCCCGGATAGGCCGTTTTCGATCCAGGTATCAACAAAGGTCCAGTCGGCCATCAATAAAATGTCGCCGGGTTTGCCAAAAAGAAAGGGCGCTTCCCGCGGGAAGCGCCCTTTGTGTCATGAAGCTCAAGACCACTTTACACAGGCTGCTGGGCGTACTCTTCTTCCTCTTCCACGCCATAGCGGCGCAGCAGGTTGGGCAGGCTTTGTGAAAAAGCCGACCGCGGCATCACCGTGTCGCATCCCGCGTCGAGGGCTTTGGCTTTCAATTCACCCTGCAGGTGGTTGAGGAAGCCGATGATCGACGTAGCTTTCTTGAGCTTTGTCTTGAGCTTGGGGATCAACGACATGGGCTTGGCGCCCACGTTGTTCAGGTCAAAAACCACCAGCTTGGGCCGCTCGGCCTCTGGCAGGTCAGTCAGCTTGGCCACGGACTCCTTGTCGCCCTTCACAAACTCCACCTTCACGCCCAGCTTGCGCGCCGTCTCCTGGATCTTGGCCAGGAAAAAGAGATCCTCGATGAAGCAGAAGATCCGGGTGGGAGCGTCCTCGCGGACTGCAACCGTGGGCTGTGGCTGGAAAGTGTCGGGGTAGTAGCCGCTGTGCCCGTTGTTGCTGCCGAGCTGGATGGTCGAAGGAGGACCGTCGGCAACGTTGCCGTTCACCGTGCGGTAGCTGTGGTCCATGGGACCCACAAACTCCCTGGGGCCCTTCTGCCGGGCCTTGCGCTTGTTCTGCGGCGGGCCGGAGATGCTGTTGCCGGGCTGGGGCGCCGAAGCCGAACCCTTCTGGAAGAACTTCTTCTTCCGAGGTTGGCTCTGGTGTCCGCCCTGGTGTCCGCTGGTATGGGCCGGAGCCGGGGCTGCTGCGCCGGGACTGCGCCCGCCTGGCTGGTTTTATTCTTGCGGCGGCGCCGGCGGCGCCGATGCCCCTGCGACTGCCCCTGGCCGTTGGCCGGGACTGACCCCATTTCGGACTGGGGTTGCGTCATTTCTGTCGTCATGCTTGAGCTTCCTGATGCGTTGCTTTTTGTTCCATTGGTTTTTTGATTCAGCCATTCCTGCGGGGTGCTGAGCTTCCCATGTCCGCCGCCCAAATCCGAACGCGCAGTGCGGCAAAGTGCGGCGAAAATCATCGCAGGATATCGTGCAGACCACCGCGGAGACTGACTCCACACGCAATCTGCCATGATTCCCCAGGGGCCTGGAGCATTTTCACAGTTCCCGGCTGCACCCGGCGTTCCTTTAAAACCGTCGCTCCAAGCTGGCCGCGCGTCGGTTCAGCCTCTGTGGCCCTGCTTAGTAACCTCTGTGAAAATGCTGTTGCCGCCCCGCGCGCGGGAGTCCCTGAAAAACAACTCCATCCGGTTGTCAGGATCGTTAGGGTGCGGTCGGTGCCTTTCTCAGGTAAAGCGCTTCCTATGGGAGCTTTCGCCGTTTGCAGACTGCTATGAGATGAACTGCGCGGCGAAGATTCCTTGCTTGGCGGCGAGCTCGCTCTCCCCGTTTCGGGTGGCTCGCGTCAGCCGCTTGATAGGCAAGACTGATAGTACAGTGAAGTCCTGCGTCTGGCAAGTGAGATGTGCGAGTCGCCGCAGCCCGCGCCAAGGCAGACGGTCCCGTTCCGGGAAATCGAGATCTGGCTCCGGTTAAATCGGCCCGGGGTGCAAACGCAAAAAACGCCACCCTCTTCGGGGTGGCGTTTCTGCTGTCCTGCGCTGGTCACTGGCCTCCCAAGCATTGTGTGGACGGTGGTATTTTCCACCGTGCCTACTGCAGACTTCCCCGGCCGGTTATCCCTTTTGAGGGCCGCTTCGTTGGCGGTTGCTCTTGCCGGGCGTCTGCTGTTCTTTGGGCTGTCAGGATCCTTCCAGCAGCCGGTACATCACTGGCGCTTATCTAATAGCAATCGGAGGGCCGTTTGTCGATGTGTGTTGTTTCAATAGCTTACGAGTCTTGCAGTGCGGGAAATTTCTTGAATCTGGGATGGAAATTGCGGGAAAACTTCTAAAAACCATAGAAATCGCTTATGTCTGGCACTGCGGACAGTAGTGCGTCCCTCGTCCCGCCAGCACAATCCGCCGAATCGGCGTCTGGCAGCGCAGGCAGGGGAGGCCAGTGCGCAGGTAGACGCAGTGCTCCAGTTGGAAAAATCCCCGCATCCCGTTTGCGTCCACATAATCGCTGACCGACGACCCGCCCAGGCGAATGGCGTGCTCAAGAACTTCGCAGAGGGCCAGCCGAAGCCGTTCCAACTCTGTCCTGGTCAGCCGCCCAGCCATTCTGCGCGGACGGATGCCGGCCCGGAAGAGGCTTTCGTCGGCATAGATATTGCCCACCCCGGCCAGCAGATTCTGGTTGAGCAGTGCCGCCTTGATGGCCAGCCGCCGCCCCCGGAACAGGAGCGCAAACGCTTCCGGTTCAATGGTCAGCGGCTCCGCTCCGGACGCGCTGAAGCCGGCGCCGCGGCCCAGGTCGCGAAACTCCAGCCGCCCAAACCGGCGCGGGTCCACAAAACGCAGTTCCCGGCCGCTCGCGAGACTCAGCCGGGCGTGAGTGTGCGCGGCAACTGCGCTGTCGGGAGTGGTGACCAGCAATCGCCCGGTCATTCCAAGATGCACAATCCATTGGGCTTCAGGGGATGTATCCGGGCTCGTCGCAGGCTTGCCGGCTCCACGCGTAGGTCTGCCGGATCCGGCCGGCGCATCCTCCGCCTGACCCAATTCGCAGACAATGTGCTTGCCGGCACGATGAACGGCCAGAATCCTGCGCCCCTCAAGCCCCTTGGCCTGGAGCGCCGGCGTGGTCTTGAAGGGTTCGCGGTGAGAGCTGAACCAGGCCTGAACGATGCGGTCGCCACGCACACGCTCATTCACGCCATTGGCGATGGTTTCCACCTCGGGCAGTTCCGGCATGAGCTTATTGTAGAGGGTTCTGTGTTCCGTCCACGTATCGTTGTTCCTTCCGGGAACGAGCCGTGTCGTCACACAGATGGTCGCCTTGAAGAATCCGTGCATTCGGCCGCAGCGCACGGCCTCTACAGACTGTGGAAATGTTCGATTCGGCTGGCAGACCTGGACTTCAATCCCGGAATAGACTAATTCATCGGCGAGTCAGGATGCTAAGGTGCCGGGGGTAGCCGAAGGGACCAACCGCAGCCGAGATCGGAGCCGTTCGTGTTCCACGGAGTGACTCAATGGTCGTGGAGAAAAGCCTTCTGAGACGGAGTAAACGGCGCACGTTGGCTCTGACCTGCGCTTTGGTTCTTGTGGCGGCGTACGGTGGAAATCGCGCCTCGTGTCAGGGTGACCCGAGTGCCAGGCCGGCCGCAGCTTCGCAAAGCTTCGAGAGTCTGGATCCGTCGGCAAAGGCGGAAGTCGCCCTTGATCGGGTTCGGCGAGGAGACGTGGGTACGGGAATTGTCGATGCTACGTCGTACATCGAGTGGGCAGCACACGTTGATCCCGGCAGGGTCGTTCCTGTCCTCGAAGCATACTTCGCTCGCACCGGCGAAGCGGATTTTCGGAGCGAGATCGCCTCGGTGCTGGTTTCCCTCGGCGACACGGATCCGCGGTTTTGGAATTTGATCCTCGAACAGGCTGAAGCCGCAATCGCCAGCGATCCGCCCTCGCCGTTTGCCATCGACAGCGGTTCAGGCAGCGATCAACCCTGCTCCAGTTCCGAATTCAGAACATGGGCCGAAGGCCACGATCTTGCCCTTGAGGAAGCGTGCAATCAGGCGGCTTACGTCCTGCCGGCAAAGTTACTGCCGCTTGCCCAGACAGGCGACCCTCGAACTATCCCGATACTCCGAAAAGCGCTGGATGCCCGAAGGTGGTTGATCCAGACCGTAGCAGCACACGGCCTCATCCTCAGCAGCGATCCAGACGCGGTCCGGCTGATTCTCGCCGCCATTCAGCACGCTGCGCCATTTCAGGCTCACTCCCTCGCCGATCTATTGATCGAAAGCGATGATCCTCGAGCTGAAGCGGTCGTCCGCCAATATCTCCCGGATGTGAACCTCGCTGAGGCAAGGCATTTCCGCGATGAATCACAGCAATGGCGAAGGCCCCTGTTAACGCGGAGATGAATCCGGAATCACAGGGTCTCCGCGAGTGATTCCGCATTCAGGGATCGTTCGCGCCGCGAAATCTCAACTCGTGGCGATCATTGAGAGGACGCTATTTCCGGCGATCACCGCTCTAGCCGTAGTATTCCGACAGCCTGCCGTCTTCGTCACTCTCGCGCACCCGCGCGCTGCCCCACTTCTCCAGATAGACCAGGCCCAGTCCGAGGCCAACCAGGAAGACGCCGACTGAACCGTACTCAAGCAGCGAGAGCCTCTGGTCCTCTTCGATCGTCTGGTACACGACTGTGCCGTGAATGTTGCGCGGCGTCATGCGCAACTCCGCCGGAGTGGGCCATTTGGGCAGGGTGTCCAGATAATGGGTGGAAATGGTGGCAGAGATCAGTAGGCCCGCCAAACCGGGTAACAGAAACAGGAGCGATACAAATCGGAGCGTTGCCAACTGCGCGACCTTCATGCCATTGACCTCCATGCGAGCGATTGAAAGACGATCTCTGCGTTTCTCGCCGCATTGGTCCCGCATCGAGCGGTGCGGGAGCGAATCTCCTCGTGAGAACATCCCAACCAGAACTCCAGCGGGACAAGGCAAATGCTGGAAGCGGCCGAGGCATCTTTATTCCACCCCAGCGAGGGCCGGGGTCCTGAGGGGAGGGGACACAAGCTACGAGGTGCCTGCACGCAGTATAGACTCTTCCCCTGGCTAAACCATACACAGCACGCAACTTCGCACCGTCGATTGGTAATGTTCAGACGCCGCGCGAGTCACTTGGGGAGGGGTTACCGGAGCTGTTCCAGCCGCTCTTACTTGTGCTCGTCGGGGTCGCGAATCCGGCTGGCCTCAAAGCTCACAATCTTCCACGCGCCTCGCTCATCCCGCACATACACGCGGGTGTAGCGATAGCTGCCGGAGACGTCTCCGTCGGCAGTGGTGCCGCTCACCTCGGCCCGTGAGGTGACCAGCGCCGTGGTTCCGTAAAAACGCACCTTGCGGTCGGAGATTTCGAGGGAGATGAAGTGGACTTTTCCGGCGCGGAGGCTGGCGAGGGTCTGCTCTTTGGATTGCAGGGTGCCGCTAGGGGTGATGGCCATGTAGTCGTCGGCCAGAAGGGAATCCATGGCGGTCGTGTTCCCCTTCAGCACGGCCGTCCGCCACACCTCTTCCAACTGGTCGATTTCGTGGCGATTTTCGTGCCTCTGCGCCCGGGGCGTCCCGCCATAAAGGGGTCGGACACAAGCCGCCAGCACCAGTGCGGCGAACACTGGAACCAGCAACAACGCGGACGCTGTCCGGCGAGAGTTGCGCATGGAGAGGTCTTTCGTGGCTTCCGGCATCAACGTAACGGATGGTAGCCCCGCGATGGCGTGCCGGTCAATCCATAACAGGGCAGCGCGCGTTACGTGTCAAACAATCTTTTGTTGCATGAATCCGCCCAATTTCGAGCAAAAAAACGATACGCATTGGACGCCGGTAAAATCCAAATGCGAGCGACCAGGTTTCAAACGAGGGCGACCAGGTTTTCCACGCTGCGCTCGCGCATCTTCTGGTAAAGACCGCCCACGGCATGCTTTTTGAAGTGATCCGAGTCGCGGTGTTCCGCCAGCGCCTTGGAGTCGCGATATTGCTCATAAATAAGCACAGTATCGGGATCGCCCTCCATCTGGTGTGGAATATAGCTGGTGCATCCCGGCTCCTGCCGCGAGGCGGTGGCCAGCAGGCGCAAGGACTCTGCGATATCAGCGCGATCTTCCGAGGCAAACTTCAGCCGTACCAAAAAACTGATCATGAAAGCGACATCCTTTTTCGCCTGCAGAACAAGCGCAGGACGCTTCTAAAGTTTACCTTTGAATTTCCTCAAGTGCGGCGGCAAACTCCGGCAGCACCATGGTCTGGTCCCGATCCGGGCCAGTCGAGACCATCCCGATTTTGGCGCCGCTTTCCCGCTCCTGGAAGCGCAGATATTCCTGCGCCGCCGCGGGCAGCTTGTCGAATTGCGTAATCCCCTCGGTCGAACTCTGCCAGCCCTTCAGATTCGTGTAGACCGGCTTGATCCGCTCCAGGCCCTGCACGTCGGCGGGAATCTCGTCGGTGACTTTGCCGTCGATCTCGTAGCCCACGCAGATGGGTATATCGGCCAACTCGTCCAGCACGTCCAGTTTGGTCACCACCAGCCACTCGGCTCCATTCACCTGGTTGGAGTAGCGCAGCAGCGGAATGTCGAGCCAGCCGCAGCGGCGCGGCCTGCCGGTCACTGCGCCGTACTCGTTGCCGCGCGCCCGCAGGTGGTCGCCCACCGCTTCGTGAATCTCGGTCGGGAACGGTCCCTCGCCCACGCGCGTCACGTACGCCTTGGTCACGGAGATCACCGTGCCGATGGCGGTCGGGCCCACGCCGGTTCCGGTGGCTGCGCCGCCCGCCGTTGCCGACGAGGAGGTGACAAACGGGTAGGTCCCGTGGTCGATATCCAGCATGGTCCCCTGCGCGCCTTCAAACATCACGCTGCCGCCTTCGGCCAGGATCTTGTTCAGCATGCGTCCGGTGTCGGTGACAAACGGGCGCACCTGCTCGGCTGCCGCGGCATATTCGTCGTACATCTTTGCCGGGTCCAGCGGATCGGTGCCGAACAGCGCGTGGGCGATCGCGTTCTTTTCGCCGCAAGCCGCCTCGATGTGAGTCTTCAGCAGGTCCGGCCTGAGCAGGTCGACGATGCGCAGGCCGCTGCGCGCCATCTTGTCTTCATAGGCCGGGCCGATGCCGCGGCTGGTGGTGCCGATCTTCTTGCGCCCCGGCGCGCTCTCGGCGGCCAGTTCGATCATGCGGTGGTAAGGCAGAATCACCTGCGCCCGATTGGACACGTAAAGCTGCTCGTCCACGGCCACGCCCAGATCGCGCAGTTTGGCAATCTCTTTGAGGAAGGCGATCGGGTCCAGCACTACGCCGTTGCCGATGATACCCCGGCAACCCGGCCGCAGCACGCCGCAGGGAATCAGTTGCAGCACGAACTTGTGCTCGCCGATGACGACCGTGTGCCCGGCATTATGTCCGCCTGCATAGCGCGCCACGGCGGTAAACCGCTCGCTCAGCACGTCCACGATCTTCCCCTTGCCCTCGTCGCCCCACTGGGCGCCCAGCACTACCGCCGTCTTTGCTCGCATGTCAGTCCGCTTCCCTGATGATTGTTGTCAAGAAGAGAGAGCCCGGCCCCGGCGGCCCTTTTTTGAGGGGCACGCCCAACTTCCCGAGCCACAAAACGAAGGCGCAGACCCGCCCGCCTGCACCAGTTTCGATGATAAACCCTGCCTGCAGCCGCAACCCACGACGCCGGATGCCTGGCGGTCTGGCCTGGTTTTTCAGAGACGGGACTCTTGCATCCTGCTGGAACCGCGGCCGCGCATGGGTTCGCAAAATGTTAGCCTGTCCGCATGACGGAAATCCTCACCACTGGGCGCCTGCTGCTGCGTCGCTGGCGGGACGCGGACCGGGAGCCGTTTCAGAGGCTGAATGCCGACCCGCGGGTGATGGAGTGCATGCCGGGATTGCTGACGGCGAAGCAGTCGAACGAGATGATCGACCGCATTGAACAGCATTTCGAGCGGCGCGGATTTGGCCTGTTTGCCGCCGAGCTGCTTGAAAACAGTGTGTTTCTCGGGTTTATTGGGCTTGCCGTGCCATCGTTCGACGCGTCCTTTATGCCGGCTGTCGAAATCGGCTGGCGGCTCAGTGCGGACTATTGGGGGCGCGGTCTGGCAACGGAGGGGGCACAGGCCGTCATTCAGCATGCTTTTGGAGGGCTTGGACTTGCCGGGCTGGTCTCGTTTACTGTTCCGGAAAATCAGCGCTCGCGCCGGGTGATGGAAAAGCTGGGCATGGTCCGCGATCCGGCCGAGGACTTCGACCATCCGCGCCTGCCCGAGGGGCATCCCTTGCGACGCCATGTTCTCTACCGCCTCAATCGCGAACGGTGGAATCCAGGCGGCATCGTGTCAACCCAGCGACGCCCGCATGCCACCGGATCCGGTTCTTCCGCGTTGCTCGACTCCCTTTTGCTCACACTCTGGCGAACCGGGCAGCAGGTTCTTTGGCGGCGGCAGCAGCAGCTTCGGCATCGGCTTCCATACCGTTGCGAACCGACTCGGTAAGCCGCGGCTTATTCATCTCAATCTGCAAGCGGGCGATAATTTCCGTTGCCAACTCTATTCGTTTCTTTTTCATGAGTTCTCCAATCGGGGCAATCCATACGTTATTTCTCAGTCGAATCCAGCCTGGGAGCCGGCCCCAGTTTCAGCGCGACGAGCACTTCAAGAAGCGTGGCGGAATTCCGGACGCTTCCGGAAAGAGCCGCTAGCTCTTCGGAAAAAGGGGGATGCTCTTCCGCCAGCACAGCGAGGCTCTCGCTCACTTTGCGGAGTTTCCTGGCCTCCTGCAGAATCCTGCTTGCGGGCATGGGTCTCACGGCCTCCCGGTAGCCATCAAGGACGCTCGACGGGCCCCGTAAAGCGACCGTCTCGCACCCTCACTGGACGCCATGCTATGAGTGTCTACAGCGAACATCTGCTCACATTAGATCACTGCAAACGGGATGTTCAGAAATTGGCAGTGCGGAGACCATGTCGTCCGCGGCAGATTCGCCGTCTCCCCAATCGGTCCGGCACTGAATCCTGACTCCGGTCTGGCTGCGGTCTGTTCATGTATGCGCCAAGCTCAAATTGCCGCCCTGTTAACCAAATGCATCCGGATTCGTTGTATGAGCAGAAGAGGGCGAACGCTCTCTTCGATTGAGGGGATTCCGCAATGCATCTTCGTTACCGCATCCTGCCCTCGGTTCTGCGCTCTGTCGCGGCACCTGTCCTGCTGCTGACCACGCTTTCCGCCGCGCAAGTCCGACCTCTGGCGCCGCTGAAGCCTGCGGCCCAGGCCCAGCCACCGGCGGCCACCACTCCGGCTCCGACGGAAAAGGACTTTGCCGCTACCCAGGAGCAACTGATCAAGCTGCTGCGCATGAGTCCGACCTTAACCACGGTCGTGGCCCATGATCCGTCGCTGCTGGCGGACCAGGAGTATGTGAACCGCAGCAATCCGCAATTGGCGCAATTCCTTGCCTCTCATCCCGAGATCGCCCGAAACCCGGATTTCTATCTCTTTACCCATGCGCACGCTGAAGATGGAGGCCGGGATCAGGCGCTGGAACGCGAGGTTTGGCCGGAACTGGTGCCGCCCCAGCGCGAGGCGCCGCCCTTTCAGGAGTTCTTGAACGATCTGGCCCCTGTTTTGGCCTTCGTCTCCTTTCTTGCCGCGCTTGTCTGGCTGATCCGCGTCTTTCTTGAAAACCGCCGCTGGGGACGCATCTTCAAGCTGCAAAGCGAGGTGCACGGCAAGCTCATTGATAAGTTCAGCTCCAACCAGGAACTGGCGCTCTATATGGATACGGAGGCCGGGAAGCGGTTCCTGGAGGCGGCGCCCATTCCGGTGGGCTTTCAGCCGGAGCAGCGTGTGCCCAATGCTGTGGCGCGTGTGCTGACGCCGCTCCAGATCGGTATTGTGCTCACTCTTCTGGGCGCGGGTCTGTACCTTCTTCGCTCTTCCGATCCGCAGATGAGGACGCCGATGCTGGTGCTGGGAACGGTCGCCCTGATGCCCGGACTGGGATTTATCATTTCCGCGGGAGTGACCTGGATTCTGGCCGGTCGCCTGGGGTTGATGCCCGAGAGCCCCGCCACACCAGACAGGCACGAGACGCCCTTCAACTCGACGGAGAGGCAGTGAGCTGAAGGGGTCATGGACCCCAGGAGAAAACGCACGCGTATGCTTTGGGAATTCGTACTTCCGAGCGTTCTAGCCGACGGCGCGTCGCGGGCGGCAGAACCGCCCATGGATAGCGACGCGTTCGCCGGCTTCTACGAGCGGTCGGCGCGGCCCCTGTGGGCATATCTGGTGCGCGTCGGGGGCGATCCCGCGCTGGCCGACGACCTGATGCAGGAAAGCTACGTGCGGTTTCTGTGTGCCGCCTGGCCGGAGTCCCATCAGGATGAGGGCGAGGTGGCCGCGCGGCGGTACCTTTTCCGGATCGCTACCAACCTGCTGCGGGACCACTGGCGCCGTCCCCGGGCGGCGTCCATCGAGGACATTCCTGAGGAATTCCTTGCCGCCCATGTCAGCTCGGCGCAGTCTGATTCGCAAGCCATACTGAGTCCCGCAATGGCGCAAATGAGCCCCCGCGAGCGGCAACTGCTTTGGCTGGCCCACGCCGAAGGCTACTCCCACCGCGAGATTGCCGAGGTCACGGGCCTCGCATCGGCGAGCATTCGCCTGCTGCTGTTCCGGGCGAGACGCAAGATCGCACGGCTGCTGCGCGAACCGGATTTGCGGACCAGGAGTGAGCCATGACCCTTCGCCCCTGCCCATGCGAGAAAGAAGTGAGCGAGTTGCTGGCGCGCGGACAGTGGCCGGGCAACTGTGTTCCGGAGTTGCGCGCGCATGTGAGCGGGTGCCGCTCCTGCAGAGACCTGGTGCTGCTGACCGAGACGTTTCGCCGGACGCGGGCGGAGACCCTCGGCGCTGCGCGCCTCGCTTCTCCCGGCGCGCTTTGGTGGAAGGCTCAACTCCGCCGCCGCAACGCCGCGGTTGAGCGCGTCGGCAAGCCGATTCTGAGCGCGCAGATCTTCGCTCTGGCGATCAATCTATGTCTCGTGGTGGGTCTGTTGGCCTGGCAGGCGCGGCGCGGTCTGGGCTGGCTTACCTGGCTGGAGCAGCTCCCGCAGGCGACCACGCTTCACCTTGGGAAGCTCTGGCCGTCCGCGCTTCTCAACTCCGGCTTGAGTCTTACGGTGCTGATTCCCGCTGCCGCAACCCTCGCTCTTTTGAGCGGCGTAGTGGTGTACTTGGCCTCGGAAAAGCAATAGCTTTTACCGCGCGTCAATGCGCGTGGTCTCTTGCGCGAGGCTGCGCCGGGTGCCGGGCGCCCCACCTTCGGCGCGTCTCTGTTCTTGCGCCTAAGGTGGGATATCTATAACTACGGTCCTGTCCCTATGCTCTTTATTGTCTTCTCCAATTCACAATCCACCATCCAGCACCGCATCGGCGATCGACGCCGCTTCAACGGCCGGCCGGACGGAATGGACGCGCACGATAGAGGCTCCGTTCAGAATGGCCGCCACCAGCGCCGCCACGCTGGCCGTCTCGCGAGCGTTGGAAGGAGCGTCGCTGCCGCCATGCAGCGGGGCCAGCGTCCGGCCGAGGAAGGACTTTCGGCTTACTCCGGCCAGCAACGGCCTTCCCAGCGCCAGCAGTTCGGCCTGCCGGGCAAGCAGAGCGTAGTTTTCCTCGAGGCGCTTGCCGAATCCATAGCCGGGGTCGAGCACTATTGCCTCGGCCAGAATGCCCGCCGCCGCTGCCGCAGCCAGGCTTGCAGCCAATCCGGCACGCACCCCGGCCACCATGGCATCGGGTTCCAGCGAGCGCTGCATGCGCCATTCTTCCGGGCGTCCCCGGGTGTGCATCAGGACGACGCCAGGGTTGCCCCCGGCTCCGCGGCGGGCAGCCGAGCAAGCTGCCGCCATCTCCGGGTCCCACTGAAGGCCGCTGACGTCGTTGATAATCTCCGCCCCTGCGGCCACGGCTGCCCGCGCCGTCGCCGCCTTGTACGTGTCCACGGAAACTACTGCGTGGGGACGCTCCCGGAGAATTCCTTCGAGCACCGGCAGCAGCCGCGCCTGTTCTTCCTCCGCACTGACCGCCGGAGCCATGGCGGTTCCGGTCGCTCCGCCCGCGCGCGAACCAGGCCGCGTGCTCTCCGCGCCCAGATCGAGCAGGTCCGCGCCCTCGCCCAGCAATTGCATCGCGTGGGCCACCGCGGCTTCTGGGGCGAAACAGAGCCCACCGTCGCTGAACGAATCCGGCGTGATGTTGACGATGCCCATGACAAGCGTGCGGCGGCCGAGTTCGAGCGCGCGGCTGCGGAGCTGCCAAGTCGCGATTTTCCGCTTGGGTGCATTCATTTTCTTCTGTTTGTCCTCGATTGAATTCGAGAAAAGTTCACCCGCAACTTTGTCCGGGTCTTCAAAAGTCTCTCTCGCCTTTCGATGGTACGCCGCAAGCTGTCCGCCTCCTGCTAAACTCCCTGCATGACGCACTTTCGGCGGTTTCTGGCGCTTTTGCTGGCTGGGTTTCTGGCTCCTTTCACCGGGCTGACGGCCCAAACCCCGGCACGAGGCAGTACCAGGCCGGCTGCGCACTCGGCTACGCACGCCGCCCCGGCGAAAGGACCGCTCGGCGACCGCGTTCAGGCCATTTTGGCCGACCCGGCGCTGAGCCATGCGTCGTTCGGCATCAGTGTGACGACGCTCGATGGCCAGCCTCTCTACGGCTTGAACGAGGGGCGGCTGTTTACCCCGGCGTCAAACGCGAAGCTGCTGACCACCGCCACCGCCTTCGCCCTGCTGCCGGTCGATAGCCTCACCTGGACAACCCGCGTGGTGGCCAGCGGCGAGGTGGACAGCGCGGGCGTGCTGCACGGCGACCTGATCCTGCTGGGCGTGGGAGATCCCACGATGAGCGCGCGACCGTACCCTTACCAGCCGCCTCAGCCGACGCCTGCAGCCGCAACTCCGCCTGTCGCCGCGACTGGCACGGAGCCTCCGTCCCCGCCCCGCGCCATGTCGGTGCTGGAACTGCTGGCTGAGCAGGTGGAACAGGCCGGCGTGCGGACCGTCGAGGGCAGCGTAGTAGGTGACGACAGCTTCTTCCTCGATGAGCCGTATGGGGAGGGCTGGGGCTGGGACGACCTGCAATGGGGCTATGGCGCTCCTATCTCGGCGCTCACATTCAATGAGAACACGGTGGAACTGACGGTGACCGCCGATCCAAACTCGTCCACTAGTGCGGGGCCCGGTGCGACCGTGGCCGCCTGGACCCCCGATGTGGAGTACTACACGCTTGACAGCTCAATGACGCCGGCGCCCAAAGGCGAGACCGCGCATCCGGGTTTGGATCGGCGGCCGGGCAGCATGATGGTGCGTGCGTGGGGTACCGTGGCGGCCGAGGGCTTTCACGCCGGCATGGCCATTGAAGACCCCGCGGAGTTTACCGCAGCGGCTTTCAAAGAGGCGCTACGCAGCCGCGGCGTCGTGGTGAACGGAGCGCCCCAGTCGCGGCACAAGTTCACGAACGGGACCGCGGAGTTCGCCGACGAGCGCGCCCAGCCGCTCAAGCTTACCCCTTCAGTGCTGGCCACGGTAGCTGCGCCGCTGGAAGATCGCCGGGTCCTGGCTTCGCACATCTCCGTGCCGGTGGCAGAGGACGTGACGGTCATCAACAAGGTGAGCCAGAACCTGCACGCCGAACTGCTTCTGCGTCTGCTGGGCAAAATCCACGGGACGGACGGCAGTCTTGCCCAGGGCGCCCGCGTGGTGCGGCAATTCCTTATAAACGCCGGGGTGGACGACGGCGACTTTTTCCTCTACGACGGCTCGGGCATGAGCTATGACGACCGAGTCGCTCCCCGCGCCTTTACTCAACTGCTGTCGTATGCTGCGCACCAGCCGTGGGGCGCGGACTGGCGCGACACATTCCCGGTGGCCGGCGTCGACGGCACCCTGATTGGGAGATTCCGCAACTCGCCGCTCAAAGGCCGCCTGTGGGCCAAGACTGGCACGCATAACGAGGCAAACGCCCTTTCCGGGTACCTGACCACGGCCAGCGGCAAGACGCTGGTGTTTTCCATCCTCGTCAATAGCCACCGGCCGGGCAGCGATGCCGAGGTTCAGGCCATTGACCGCATCGCGGAAGCCATCGCCGCCGCGGAGTAAGCCTGTATCATCAGAGCCAGATGCGCACACGTTCTTTCTTCTCGTCGCGAGTTGCGCCCCTTGCCGCACTCGCTCCCGCCCTGGGTCTCGCCGGCATCGTCGCTGCTGCCCTTTCCGGGTGCCGTCCGCTGCCTCCCTCCAAGCCCGAGGCGCTGTGGACCGCCGAAGAGGCGCGAGGAGCGCAGGTGTATCACCAGAAATGCGCCAAGTGCCACTACCCGACTACCCGGCGTCCACTGAACGGGCCGGGGCTACAGGCGCTTACCAAGGTCAAATCCATGCCTTCCGGTGCGCCTCCCACCGATGAACGGCTGACGCAGGTCATTCTGTACGGACGGTCGATGATGCCGGCCACCAAGCTCACCGATGATCAGCTTCAGGACCTCCTGACGTATTTGCACACCCTATGACGAACGAAGCCAGGAACGATGCCGGGAACGAAGCCGGGCGCGAGCCGGAAAGTGAAACAGCGGCCGCGCAACCGGGAACCATGCGGGCCCTGCTCTCTGTGCCGGGCGTGGCGGCGGTGAGCCTCTACATGATGGTGCTGGCGGGGATTAACGCCGTGGGCGTTGTCGCGGGACAGATACGCCCAGCCTACTTGGTTCTCTCCGCTGTCTTCATCGCGGCCGGTCTGGGCCTGCTGATGCTGTTGCGCTGGGCGTGGGCGATGACTCTGGCCGCCGTGGTGCTGTTCGCCGCGCTGTCTGTTTGGAGATTCTCCATCACGCACCAACCGCCCGCCATCTTTCAGGGCCTGCTCAACCTGGTCTTCTTCCTCTACCTGGTGCGAACCGAAGTGCGGGAAAAGTTGAGGTAGAGCGGCTCCTGGATCCGGTCGTCTCTGCTGCCGCTACAATAAAGGCGTGATGGAACTGGTGCAGATTTCCCCGGCCCGCAAGGCTCCCGCGCCCAAGCCGGAGTGGCTGAAGGCGCGCGCCCCGGTGGGCGAAAATTATCACTCGCTCAAGCAGTTGGCCCGCTCGCTCAGGCTGAACACTGTCTGCGAAAGCGCGCAGTGCCCCAATATCGGCGAGTGCTGGCACCACAAAACCGCGACCTTCATGATGCTGGGCAACCTGTGCACCCGCCGCTGCGGGTTCTGCGCCGTGCCCAAGGGACGCCCCCAGCCCATCGACTTCGATGAGCCGCGCCGCGTGGCGAAAGCCGTAGCCGCGCTGGGCCTGGAACACGCCGTGGTCACCAGCGTCAACCGCGACGACGACCTGGTGGGCGGGGCGCGTGCCTTCGCCCTGGTCATTGAAGAGATTCACCGCCGTGCGCCCGGATGCCGCGTCGAGGTGCTCATCCCCGACTTCCAGGGCAACCCCGAGGCCGTTCGCACGGTGGTCGAAGCTCGCCCCGAAGTGCTCAACCACAACACCGAGTCGGTTCCGAGGCTTTACCGCGTGGTGCGCTCCGGCGCGCGTTACGAGCGGTCGCTCGAACTGCTGCGCTACTCCAAGGAGTTACGCCCCGAAGGGATTACCAAGTCGGGCGTCATGGTGGGCCTGGGCGAGGAAACGGCCGAACTTCTCCAGGTATTCCGCGACCTGGCCTCGGTTAACTGCGACATCCTGACCATCGGGCAGTACCTCCGCCCGTCGCGCGACCATCTGCCCATGGCTCGCCTCTATACGCCGCGCGAGTTTGCCGAACTGAAGGCCGAAGCGCTGAAGATGGGCTTCCGCCACGTGGAGTCCGGGCCGCTGGTGCGTTCCAGTTACCACGCGCACGAGCAGGCGGCGTCGACGGGGCTGACGGTGTGACCGATCAGAAGCCAATGGGAGAGTAAGCGGCCAATAAAACAAGCGTTAAGCGCGTGCGAGAGCGAGATTTTCGCTGCTCTCAGCAGACTTGGCTTCCGCATACCCGCGGGCGCTTTCGGACCTCCGGTCCTTGACTTGCCTAAATTGCACGCCTAGCATCTTGCCATGCCGGGTCGCAGCGGCGATCAGGCCCCACTTCCCTTAGCCCAGCACTGAAGAATGCCGCACCGGAGGCCGGTCCCATGTTGGAGGCCGAAAAGCGTGGACTTGACTCGCCGGCGCGACGCTTTGCGGTTGCGGTCGCCGTGATTGTGGCCGTTTTTCTGCTTCGGCAGATGGTGGTGCTGCGTTTCGGCCTCGAACTCCCCGCTTTCTTCACCTTCTATCCCGCGGTAATGCTGTTGGCGCTGTACTTCGGCCTTTGGTCCGGAGTAGTGGCCACGATCCTGGCCGCGGCGCTGGCGGGCTATTGGATATTGCCGCCAATCGGACAATTCAAAATTGCGCGCGCCTCTGACGCATTGATTCTGACCCTTTTCATCGTGATCGGCATCTGCATGAGCCTGGTGGCAGAGCGCTATCGCCGTTTTCAGCGGCGCGCCGTTGTTTCGGAAAAGCAACAGGCGCTCCGTAAGACCGAAGAGCGGTATCGCAAGTTGTTCACCTCCATGAACGCGGGATTCTGCGTGATCGAGATGACCTTTGACAGTCACGGCAAGCCGGTCGACTACCTCTATCTCGAGGTCAACGATGCGTTTGAGCGCGCCACCGGGATTAGCCGGGCGGCAGGGAGAAGGATCCGGGAGATTGCCCCGGAACTTGAAGAACATTGGTTTGAGATCTACGGAAGAATCGCAATGACCGGCGAGCCGGAGCATTTCACCAACGAAGCCAGGGAGCTGAACCGGTGTTTCGAAGTGTATGCCTATCGGGTGGACGACCCCGAACAACGGCATGTCGCGGTGATTTTCGACGACATCACCGAGCGCAGGCGTGCCGAGGAAGCGTTGAATGAGAGCCGCACAAAGCTTGAGGCGGCGATGGCCAGCATGACAGACGCCGTGTTCATCTCCGACACCGAGGGGCGGTTCATCGATTTCAACGACGCTTTCGCCACGTTCCACAAGTTCCAAAGCAAGGCGGAGTGCGGCGAGACGGTGGCCGAATTTCAGAAAATTCTGGAGGTGCTGGCGGCTAACGGTGAACCGATACCGCCGGACATGTGGGGGGTGCCGCGGGCGCTGCGGGGAGAGACGGTCACAAACGTCGAATACACTCTGCGGCGCAAAGATACGGGCGAAACCTGGATTGGCAGCTATAGCTTTGCCCCCATTCGCGACAAAGGCGGCGCGATCGTCGGCTCAGTGGTGACCGCTCGCGACATCACCGAGCGCAAGCGGGCTGAGGTGACACTGCGCGAAAGTGAGAGGTCGCTGCGGGAGTCGCAAAGAATCGCGGGCCTTGGCACCTTTGTTCTGGATCTTCGAACCGGGGAATGGAAACGGTCGGAGATGCTGGAGGAACTGTTCGGCATTGACAGCAGTTACGACCACACCATGGCAGGATGGATGGCCCTGATCCATCCCGAAGACCGCGTAATGGTCGAAAACCACCTGACTGTCGACGTCATTGGCAGCGGCCAGCCTTTTATGAAGGATTACCGCATCATTCGGCCCGTCGACCAGGCGGTGCGCTGGATCCATGGCCAGCGCCGGCTGGAGTTCGACGCTGCCGGCAAACCGGCGATCCTGCGCAGCACGACCCAGGACATTACTGAGCAAAAGCTGGCGGAAGACCGCCTCCGACTTGCGGCCAGCGTTTTCTCGCACGCCACTGAAGGCATCATGATTACAGCTCCCGACGGCGTCATCCTCGATGTCAATGACGCATTCAGCCGCATTACAGGCTACACCCGCGCCGAGGTGCTGGGCCGCAATCCCAGCCTTCTCAACTCGGGCCGCCAGGATCGCGACTTCTACGAGGAAATGTGGAGCACACTCATCGAAAAAGGCGAATGGTCGGGGGAGATCTGGAATCGGACGAAGAACGGCGAGACCTATTCCGCGTCGCAGACCATCACCGCTGTGCTCGGCGCTGACGGCAACATCCGGCAGTATGTGGCGCTGTTCCACGACAACACCCAGCTCAAACAGCACGAGCTGCGGCTGGAACAGATTGCCTATTTTGATGCGCTCACCGGGCTGCCCAACCGCATTCTGCTCTCTGACCGCCTGCGGCGTGCCATGATTCAAACTCACCGGCGACAACGGCTGCTGGCGGTGGCTCTGCTCGATCTGGATGGCTTCAAGTCGGTGAACGATGGGCATGGGCATGACGCCGGAGACCGGCTGCTCTCGGCACTCGCCGTCCGCATGAAGCACGCCCTGCGCGAAGGCGATACTCTTGCCCGCCTGGGCGGGGATGAGTTCGTGGCCGTGCTGCCGGATTTGGGCACGGTCGGCGCCAGCGTCCCGATCATTACCCGTCTGCTGGAAGCTGCAGCCGAGCCAGTGGAGATTGGCGGGTCGACCCTTCGCGTGTCGGCCAGCGTCGGCGTTACTTTCTACCCTCAGGGCGAAGAACAGGATGCGGATCAGCTCCTGCGCCAGGCTGACCAGGCCATGTACCAGGCGAAGGTGACGAGCAGAAACAGCTACCAGTTTTTCGATTCCGCGCAGGGCCGCTCAGCCGCCAGCCGCATGGAAAGGCTGGACAGCATTCGCCGGGCCATGACAGCGCAGGAATTCGTGCTGTATTACCAACCCAAAGTGAACATGTCCACGGGAGAGGTGGTGGGCGCCGAGGCCCTCATCCGCTGGCAGCAGCCAGGAGGAGAACTGTTGCTGCCCGCCGAATTCCTGCCCGTCGTTCAAGACCACCCACTGGCGGTCGAACTCAGCGAGTGGGTGATCGATACGGCCCTTGACCAGATGGAATCCTGGCAGGCGGGAGGACTCGAAATTCCCGTCAGCGTCAACGTCGGCGCCCAGCATTTGCTGGAGGACCGGTTCGTCGAGCATTTGCGCGCGCGGTTGGCTGCCCATCCGCGCGTCCGGCCGTCCAGCCTGGAACTTGAGGTGCTGGAGTCAAGCGCTCTCAAGGACATCGTTTTGGTCTCAAAAATACTCGACGCCTGCCACAAGGTCGGGGTGTCGATTGCCCTGGACGACTTTGGCTCCGGCTACTCTTCGCTGACCTACCTCAAGCTCTTGCCAGCCGATGTGCTGAAGATCGACCAGAGTTTTGTGCGCGAAAGCGTGAGCAAGGCTGAAAATCAGGCCATCCTGGAAGCCATGCTGGGCCTGGCAGCCGCCCTCCACCGTCAGATCATTGCCGAAGGCGTTGAGACCATCGACCACGGCTTGATGTTGCTGCAAACGGGCTACGAACTGGCGCAGGGATATGCCATCGCCCACCCCATGCGGGCCAGTGAGCTGCCCGGCTGGTCCGCAGCTTGGCGCCCCGACCGGCGCTGGATGAAAGTGGGCTCGGCCAAAAGGGAGGCCGCAGTTCCGGGAGAGTCCTGGTCTCATTGAGCTGAGAAGAATTCTCGACAGAATTTGGGCTGCGGGTCCGATTTGAAACAAATTCCCAGGGCGCGCAAGCGCGGAAGGAGATTCGATGACTACTCCTGCCCTTCCGGGTTTAGTAGAATTACCCCTGGCAACTGGCTCAGCGAGGATTTAAAGATGGCAGCTTCGATTATGGCCGGGATTCCGGCACTCAAAGAACTGAATGGCGACCTCAGGCGGCGGATGGACCAGGCCGTGGCGACCTTCCAGGCCAATCTGGCCTCCACACGCACGGGCCGTGCCAGCGTGCACATGCTTGACCAGGTCAAGGTGGATTACTATGGCACGCACACCCCCATCAGCCAACTGGCGCAGGTGTCGGCGCCGGAGGCGCAACTGATCCTGATCGCGCCCTGGGACCCAACCGTCCTCAAAGAGATTGAGAAGGCCGTGCGCACCTCCGACCTGGGCTTCAATCCGCAGTCGGACGGCAAGGTGCTGCGCATTCCCGTGCCACCCATGACCGAGGAGCGCCGCCGGGACGTGTGCAAGCACCTGAACAAGGTGCTGGAGGAGCACCGGACGGCGGTCAGGAATGTGCGCCGCGACGGCAACGACGCGCTGAAGAAACTCGCCAAGGACAAGAAGATCAGCGAGGACGAAGAGAAGCGCGCCCTTGAAGAGATCCAGAAGATGACCGACGAAGAGATTCGCCGCATGGAAGAGCTTTCGCACAAGAAGGAAGCGGAAGTGATGCAGGTGTGAACGAGGCTCCTGAAGGAGCCCGATCGACCGGTTAGAGTGACTCCCAAAGGCCCAGGTCTCAGCTTTGAGACCCGGGCCTTTGCTTTTGGGATCCTAAAACTGCGTCAGGCTTAGTACATTGTTGTCGGGGTCGTGGAACCAGGCGACGCGCGCGCCGCTGGGCGAGGTCCAGATGGGGAGCGGGCCCGAGTCGTTGACGCCGGGATAGCGCAGGAATTCGACACCTGCCGCAATCAGGCCTTCGACAGTGGAGTCGATGGATTCAACCGACCAACCCAGGATGGTAAAGGGCACCGGTTTGTGTTCACCGACGGGGGTGACGCGGAGCATGATTCCGTTGGCGTCGAAGACCAGCGCGAAGGGCTTTTCGTCAGTGACCAGGCGAAGGCCCAGCACCGACTCATAAAAAGCGCGGGCCTTGGCCGGATCGGCCGTGGGGATAAAGGTTACCAGTTGGCAACTGCCCAGAATCGATTCGCCTACCATTGAAACCTCCATGTTCTCGAGCGATTCCCGAGTTGGGGGGAATTGTATCAGCGGCGTCCGAAAGAGCGCGGCTTCTGTGGCGGGGCAACGGGCAGGTTAGTCTTGCCCTCGGGGTAAACCGCTAGAAAGCGATCCTGGCCCTCGCCGGAACTGGCCGTCTCAACGCCCTCGATGGAACGGAAAGCGAGGTGCAGCAGGCGGCGCTCGCGGCTGTTCATGGGCGGGAAAGCGTAAGGAATGCCGGACCGGCGCACCTTTTCGGCAGCGGTTTCGGCCTGCATGTGCAGTTCCTGGGCGCGCAGGGCCTTGAAGTTGGCGGCGTCAAAGCTGACCAGGTCGTGCTCGCGCTGATCGAGCCGCAGCATTTGGGAGGCGATTGTCTCCAGGGCAAGGAGTAGCTCGCCATTGTGCTGGGTGGCGAGCGCGACATCGGGTCCGCCCAGTTCGACGTAGATCACGCGGGCTTCAAGACCCTCGGGATCGCGCGCGCCGTCTCCGGCGGTGATGCGGTATTTGAAGCGCATGCCACCGAGCTTGTTGAGGGTGGTCAGGAATCCGGCGATTTTCTGGGCAGCTTGTTGCAGGTCGGCGATGGGCATAACAAACCAGTATCGCAGAGCAGGGCCGGGGATGGGCGGGGAATTGACGGGAAAGCTGGCTGGACGCGATGGTGGCGCGGCTCGCTTGGCGCGATAATGCTACCTTGGGCTAACACTACTTTTGTGAGCAGGTAAAACTCATTCCACAGAAAGCTCCAATCATACGGATGTGCAGGCTTCTTCAAGTTCTCGTCCTGCTTGTGCCGGCCGTAGTCGCGCAGTCGGCACACGGACAAGGCGGGCCGCCCTTCATTACCGATGATCCCGGCACGCCTGGTAACCGGCACTGGGAAATCAACCTGGGCTGGATCGGGAATCATAACCCCGGCCAGGCCTATTACCAGTTGCCCGACATCGATATGAACTACGGCTGGGGCGACCGCATTCAGCTTAAATACGAGCTGCCCCTGGCCGCGGCCACCGACCCGAACAACACCACGCGGGCGGGGCTGGGCGAGTCTTTGCTGGGCGTGAAGTGGAGACCCTACGAGCATCACACGGCTGGCGAACCCAAGTCCGACGAGAACATGAATTTCTCGCTGGGAACCTATCCGCAGGCCTCCATCAACAACCCCACCAGCGCGGTGCGGCGCGGGATTGTGGAGAATGGCCCGCAGTATTATCTGCCAGTGGAGTTCACCGCCAAATTGGGGCCGGTGGGCTTTGACGGTGAGGTGGGCCGCTGGTTCGGCAACAAGCTGATTCCCAGCCGGTGGGGACGGGGGCTGATTGCGGGCCATGAATTCAGTGACCGGCTGGAGCTCTACGGTGAAATCTACGATTTACAGGACGCGAACCGCATCGGCAGCGTGCCCAAGCAGCGCGCCCTGACGCTGGACATGGGCGGCCGGCAGACGCTGGATCGCGCCGGCCATCTGCGCCTCCTGTTCATGGGTGGGCGGGGCATCCAGGCGGTGACGCGGCAGAACAGTGAGCCTGACTGGATCGCTTATCTAGGGGTACAGATTCTGCTGGGGCCGAAGGACTCGGATAAGTGAGCCCGCGCCACGCGGTTGCCGGTCGAGGTTTTTGGCCTGATGTCCGGCCACGAGAAAAATGGCAAGGATTGTCTCCCGGCTTTTAAGTGGTGTGAGCGCGACATCCGCCGCGCCGGCAATGGCAGAATAGACCTATGCCGCCGACTGAGCCGATTGTGCTTTCTCCCGCCGAAGCCCGCGTCCTGGGCGCATTGATTGAAAAGGAAGTGACCACTCCGGATTACTACCCGCTCTCCTTGAATGCGCTGGTGAATGCCTGCAACCAGCGCTCGAACCGCGAGCCGGTGATGGACCTGGATGAAGAGGCAGTGCGCCAGGCGTTGCATGGCTTGGAAGACCTGCGATTGGCAGGGCGCGCACGAGGGGCGGACGGACGCGTGACGAAGTACGAGCACTGGCTGGGCGAAGCCTTCAATTTCAGCCGCGCGGAGATGGCGCTGGTGTGCGTGCTGCTGCTGCGGGGGCCTCAGACTCCGGGCGAGCTGCGCGGACGGACGGAGCGGTTGCACCGGTTTGACGAGATCGGCGAGGTGCTGGCCGGGCTGCAAAAGTTGATGGAACGCGAGCCGGCGCTGGTGGCCGTGCTGCCGCGTCAGCCCGGGACCAAGGAGTCGCGCTACGCGCATCTGTTCTCGGGAGGGGTTGAATCCCTGCCCGCTGAACCGGTTGCGCCGGTGTTCGTGCGGCGCGATCCCGGGAACGATGGACCTGTGGACGCCGGGCAGGAAGAACGCATTGCGCAGTTGGAAGCGACGGTTGCGGAGTTACGGCGCGAAGTTAGCGACTTACACAAGAAGATCGATGACTTATTCGGAGATTGAAGGGCGCAGTTCGTTTTTGGTTCTGACTCATCTGTCAGCAGGCGATGATGTGCGGGTAGCGACGCCATGATGCACGGGCAGAGGTCGGGAGCAGTCAATCGAAAAGGACTGGTTGATCAACCGATTCCGCTGGGTCGTGAAAGTTACTCAGGCCAACGCCCACCAGACGAAAGCGCTGCTGCGGGTCGAGCTCGACTTTCTCTCGCAGGATGAGGGCGATGGCGGTCAGTTCCTCGCAGGATGAGGGCGGATGGCTGGGTGTGTGGCTGCGTGTGAGGGTTGTGAACGCGCTGGTCTTGAGCTTCAGAACCACAGTGCGCGGGATGCGCGCTTCCTTGCGCGAGGCCGACCAGGCTTTCTCTGCGAGCCTGCGAATCATCGGTTCCGTGTCCGCGAGCGGTAAGTCGTGCTCGAAGGTGTCTTCGGCAGAGATGGACTGCGTGGGCCGGTCAGGGATGACGGGGCTTAAATCAACTCCGCGCGCCAACTCATAAAGGCGCAGACCCTGGCGGCCGAAGCGTTGTTCAAGCTGGGACGATTCCAGGTTGCGTAAATCGCCGACGGTGCGGATTCGAAGCTGCGCAAGTTTCTCCTCTGTAACTTTGCCGACGCCGGGGATTCGGCCAACCGGCAGTGGCGTCAGAAATGCTTCCACATCTTTCGGGCGAATGACGAAAAGGCCATTCGGCTTGCGCCAGTCGGATGCAATCTTTGCCAGGAACTTGTTGGGCGCCACACCAGCGGAAGCGGTGAGGTTCAACTCCTCGAGAATTTGCTCGCGAATGGTGCGCGCCACGCTGGTCGCCGAGGGCAACCCGGTCTTGTTTGCCGTTACGTCGAGATAGGCCTCATCGAGCGAAAGCGGCTCCATCAGGTCCGTGTGCCGTTTGAATATTGCGCGCACCAGGTTTGAGACAGCCCGATAACGCACGAAGTCCGGAGGAACGAAAATCGCATCGGGACACAAGCGCTCGGCGCGCACGGCGGGCATAGCCGAGCGCACACCGAAAACTCTTGCCTCGTAGGACGCGGCGCAGACCACGGAGCGATTGCCGCGCCAGGCGACGACGACCGGCTTGCCCCGCAGTTGGGGATCATCCCGCTGTTCAACGGATGCGTAGAAGGCATCCATGTCGATATGGACGATTTTGCGATCGGTCATCTCGCAGCCATGGTAATCCTGTCTGCCAGCCAAAGCGCGGGACATTGATTCGGGCGGGCGTTAAGATCCGGGTTGATTTTTGGCTGAATCCCGGCCTATGATCGTTCCATGCTCAGTCTGACCGGTTGTCGCTGCTGTTTTCATCTTCGCGCGCACCGGTGACCTGGGCCTGAGCCATCGATCGAAAAATCCAGGAATTGCCGCAAGCCCGCGATACAGCCATAGCTGCCGCGGGCTTTCCGTTCCTTGAGAAGAGGGGAAATGGCTCCAGTTGCTCCGGGAAAAGTAACCAAGGCGCAGCGCGCAGACCGGGCCTGTTCCGCACGGCGCGGCCGAGTGAGGATCAAACGATGAGCCTGCTGCCGATTTTTCTGAAACTCGCCGGACGACGCTGCCTGCTCGTGGGCGCGGGCAGCGTTGCGCTGGACAAGATCGGCAGCCTGCTCAGGACCGGGGTTGAACTTCGCGTAGTTGCTCCGCAAGCTCGGGCTGAAGTGCGCGCGTTGGCGCGCGAAGGCCGGCTCACATGGGTCGAGCGGAGCTTTCAACTCTCCGACCTCGACGGCATCTTCCTGGTCATCGCCGCTACCGATTCGCCCGAGGTCAATGCGGCAGTTTATCGCGGATCTCTGGAGCGCAACATTCTCTGCAACAGCGTGGACGACATTCCCAACTGCGACTTCTTCTTTGGTGCGGTGGTGAGGCGCGGCGCGTTGCAAGTCGCCATTTCAACCGCAGGAGAGAGCCCTGCTTTTGCGCAGCGCCTGCGCCGCGAAATCGACGACCAACTGCCCCACGAGCTGGGCGCGTGGCTTGAAGAACTGGGCCGTCTGCGCCGCGAGATTCTGGCAACTGAACCGCGCGGCGAGGCGCGCCGGCTCCTGCTGCATCAACTGGCCGAGCGCCCAATTGGCGCATCCGAAAATTGCCCGTCGCGACAGATGATCTTTGCTCCGCTTGTGGAGCGCGAGGCTGCCGATTTCCGCGATGGAGTCCTCGAAGAAGGCCCGGGTTTTCCAGAGCCGTTTGTGCAAAAGGTTGACGAAAAGCGAAACGCTTCGCAAAGAATGGTGCATCTTGTGGGAGCAGGTCCCGGCGATCCTGACCTGCTAACCGTCAAGGCTTTGAGGCTTATTGAGACCGCGGAGGTTCTGCTCCACGACGACCTGGTTCCTGAGGCGATTCTCGATCTGGCATCGCCGTCTGCAGAGATCGTCAATGTGGGCAAGCGCTGCGGCGTGAAGAGCATCACCCAGGACGAGATCAATGCGTTGATGATCGAGCAGGCAGGCAGGGGGCGCAAGGTGGTTCGTTTGAAGGGCGGCGACCCGCTTATCTTTGGCCGCGCCGCCGAGGAGATCGCCGCTCTCGCCGAAGCCGGCGTCCGCTTTGAGATCGTTCCCGGAGTTACAGCCGCCTGTGCTGCCGCCGCTGCGATAGGCTGCTCGCTCACCGATCGCAATAGTGCTTCCAATGTGATCATCTCTGCCGGGCATCATGCGCAATCCCACAACCGGCCGACGCTGCCGCACCTTGAAGACGCGACCCGCGTGGTCTACATGCCCGGCCGCGATCTTCGTCTGTTGGCCGAGGAGTGGTTACAGCAAGGCTTGCCGCCGGACTTTCCCTGCGCCGTCATCTCCCGGGCCGGTCAGCCCGGTCAGCAGGTGCAGTACAGCACGCTGGCTTCGCTCGGCGATGCCGCACCCACTGTCGCACCCAGTGTGCTCATCGCGGGGTGGACTGTTCGGGAACCGGCACCGCTGCCAGAAGTTCAGTCGCACTTTGCTGTTGACAGCTTACCGACGGCGCAGTTAAATCGGCTTGATCTTGCACGCGGTCAATGTCCAGTTCTATGCCTGCGCACTCTTCCTCCCCTGGAACCTAAGCTCTATGCGTTGTAAGCCGCGCGGAGAGTCTCCGTGTACGGATGCTACTCAAGCCACGACCGGCGACGCTGGTCGAAGGGGGTCCTATGCAGTTCAAGGCTCAAGCTTTCCCACGCTTATTGGCGATCGTTAGTTGCCTGGCCGCTCCGTCGTCGGCATTGATAGCCCAGAATTCCATTCAACTGTTTGGACCCGTCAACGTGCGGCTATCGGAAAGCGTTACGACCTACAGCAACCCGAATATCTTTAACACGGCAACGCTGAATCTTGCCTGTAATGCTTCGCCAATTACAGCAACTCTCTCTTCGACGGCCGACAACACAGGGAACGTTCTTGTAGATAACAACATTTTCGTCACGGCTACTGCGAATGGAACCGCAACAGCCCGCACGAATGTCTGCACGGGCGGCACGTCGACGTCGGCCATTCAGAACTGCTTTACCACCTGTTATGAAGACCTGGCGCTTTCAGGAACCATCACCGGACAGGACCCGGACCAGTATGTAAGCAACGGCGGCGTACCTCCAGTCAGCATCAGTTCACAGCTTGTTCCGGGCTCTCAGCAGGTGAAGATCGACTTGCAGGACGAGGGCGTCTACCTTACCAGTTCCACAATCTATCTGAACACCAACTGCACGCTGGAAGGGGTTACCGGCCCGGCCACAGTTGCGGGCAATCCTATTTCGCAATCGAATCCCACGCCCGATCAACTATCGCAGGATTTCTCTTTCGATCCCATCACCAATCAGACGATCGGATTCGGATACGACCTGACCCAGGCGCAATCGGCGGGAACGTTGACGGTGGTCGATGGAACCATTCCGCAAGTCGGCGACCAGCCTCTCGATCCGTCGACGTTCCAGCAGGTGTGGACGCCGGGGACATCGTTTGCCACCTCGAATTGTCTGGTACACAACGGGGAACTGCTGCCCAGCGGCCAACCAGCCTGCAAGCTTTTCACGCTGGAATGCTCGACCGGCACAGGCGCAACGGCAAGCGGCGCGCAATGCCCGGTCTCGACCGTGAGCAACGAGATTGTCGAGGATGACTTCGATGGCCCGGCATTCAGCCTGCCGGAAATTCACACACCGGACGGGCGAACATTCCATGAAGGCATCGGCTTTCTGATGGCCAGCGAGGGCTGGACGGGAGGTCCATGCGCATTCGACCCGGCATCGGGCCTCCAAGATCTGCCGTGCCCGCAGAACCTGCTCATCAGTTTCACCGGCCCGGGCAGTTTCGAGAACGACGGACGCACGACGCATCCGAACTCGACCTTTATCAGCATTGCGGGCGTGCCGGAAGACCGGACAACGGTGAAGGTAAAGGGCGAATGGCCGGACCATTGGATCAACAGCCGCACGGCCAGGGTGAACTTCGTGAGTCAGCCGCCGTATCTGAAAGGAACTCGTCTGCCGGGCGCCAATAGCTTCATCCCGTCGCCCGTTCAGAGCATTACCTACGGCATCTCGGCTGCCGACAGTGTGCCAGTGCCCGGCGAACCGATCCCTGGCGACGTTATACTGGTGAACCCCGACGGCTGCCCGATTCCGACGGCGGCCAATCCCGGCCCGTTTGTGGCCCCGGACTTTGCGCCCGGCGAGCGGACGCTGACGTTCAGCGAAGATGGCCGCTATCGGTTGCACTTCTATGCGCAGGATTGTGCCGGCACCGAGGAGCTGAAATTTACCCAGGATGCAAGTGGAAGCTGGTCGACCGGCTTCTACACCCGCGAAATCAACGTGGATACGGTTCCGCCGGCGATCACCGGACTCGCGCTCTGGCCGGAGCCTTCCGCGCATGGAAGTTATGAAGTCGGCCAAGCGGTGAAGGCCAGCTACGCTTGCACGGATGCTACCTCCGGCGTGGTTCTGTGCGGGAATCGATTGTACCCGCCGGGCGCCACACTTAATACCGGAACGTTGACCACCCCGGTCGATACCCGATCACCGGGCGAGAAGACCTTCACCGTGCTGGCGGTGGATGCGGCGGGGAACTTGTCCTCGGCATCGGTCAGCTATATGGTGACACGATAGCGGAGGGCGCTGTGTACCAACCCAGAATTTGGGGTCATGCGAGGTGACTGAGGGCCGGGAGGCCCTCAGTACAGCCAGTCTGGAGACCGCGCTACTGTTTTTGGCGGCCGGTGAAAGAGGCATACTAGCTTCCGGCAGCGGCAGAGGCCAGGAAGGGCGCGGTCAGCGAGGTGGTGGACTCCACGCCAGCTTCCAACCGGGTGAGCGTCAGGACCGTGACGTCGTCGTCCTGCCCGAAGGCGAGTGCAGCTTCGCTGGCCTGCTGAGCCGTGGGACGCGCGGTGAGCAGCGCATGGAGCCGGTCGAAGCCATAGAGTTCGCCGAGGGCATTGCGGGCCTCCAGCAGTCCGTCCGTGTAGAGGCTCAGATGGTCGCCCGGACGCAGCTTCACGGTGATCTCGCCATACGTTGTGGCGGCGACCAGTCCCAGGGGCAGCGAGGGCTCAAGCATGAGCTCTCTTTCATTCAGAAAAGGCGGCAGGTGACCGGCGTTGGCAAAGGTCACAGCCCCTTTGGTGTCGAGCCGCAGGATGACGGCGGTGGTGAATCCTCCGTCCATGCGCCCGCAGAGACAGCGGTTCAACGTTCCCAGGATTTTTGCGGGACTGGAAATGGCGCCGGCCTGCGCGCGCAGAACGCCGACGATCATGGCGACGTTCATTGCGGCCTTGAGTCCTTTGCCGCTGACATCGCCGAGGGCGACAATCGTGGAACCGTCGGGGTTGGCGAGGATCTGGAAGAAGTCGCCGCCAACTTCGTGGGCCGGATGGTAGGCGCTGGTGACTGCATAGCCCTCAAGCGACGGCAGGGTGTCCGGGATGAGCACCTGCTGAATTTCGCGCGCGCTCTGCATCTCTTGCTCCAGCACACTCTGGCGCGCCTGTTGTTCGAGGGCGTAGCGATACACGGCATAAAGAATAGAGGCGAACAGGACGATCGAGGTGACTTTCTCAGGCCGGAACTCGACACCCTGGATTTCAAAGAGCCGACGGTCGATCAGGTCGGCGAAGAGCGTCCAATGTGTAAAGCGCTGGCCGAGCGCGCTCGAGTCGGCAATGGTATCGAGCGTCTGCAGCAGCAACGCTCCCAGGGCAACCGCCCAGCGGGACGCGTCCAGCCTGCGGCGCAGACCAATGGCGACCAGGACGAAGGGGAAGACCTCGACCATGAGGATAAAGGTGTCCAGCAGTCCGTCGGCCCACTGCATCCATACCGTGGCCGAGCCCCAGAAGAAGGCGAGGACTCCATCGGCAGCGCCGGCTGCCAGGCTCACCCATGCGAGTGTTTTGGTCCAGCGGACCAGCTTCCGGTTTTCGTTGAGCCGCAGCAGCCAGACCAGCAGAAACCATAGCGAGACGTGCCAAAGCACATAAATCGGCTGGTTAAGGCATCGGGCCACTCCATAAGTGAAGGGAATGAGGAAGAGGCGCTGGAGGATTTCAAGCGCGACCGGCGTGGCCGTGAGCACGGCTACCCAGACGAAGAGATGCTCCCGGCGGTTGCGGCTCCACAGGACCAGGCAGAGAAGGGTAACGAAGGCGCGGAGAAGGACCAGCGAATAGTCGAAGAGGTCGCCGCGGATGTAGGTCCAGATGAGCGCATGTTCGCGAAGGGCGATGGTCTCCGGGTCTCCAACCAGCGGGGGGTCGTAAAGGCCGCCCGATTCCGCCAGGGAAAAGGCTTCGAGCGGCGCCTTCCACACACGGATGGCGAGAATCCCAACCGCCGAACCGATGAGGGGAAAGGAACGCGGAAACTCACTGTAATACCAGGACGCATGCGGCGGAAGCTTGCCGTATCGCCCCATCAGTTCCCCGTTCCAATAGACTTCGTACGCATCTTCGGCGTGCGGAATCAGGATCCGGTACTGGCTGGTTGTGCCGGGATTGGGAAGGATGTCCACACGGCGGCGGTACCAGGCAAACCCGGCGTAGGAGGGATGGGTCTGGGCGCCCCATGGGTCGTCGGCGCGAATGGATTCCCACGCCGAGTCGTCGAGGTCCGCCGAATCCCAGCGCGGATCGTCTCCCAGGTGAAACTGCCAGGGGCCATCGACCGCGACAGCGCCCCTGCCCAGGCCGGCAATCACCAGCTTGGGGGCGGGCGAGGGTCGAGACGTCTGCGCAGGCTTCTGGCCCGGCTGCTGGCCGGCAGCGACTGCGGCGAACAGCAGGAAAAGAGCCCTGATGGCAAGGCGGCGGGGCACAGGCCGAGAATAACACTGGCGAGGGTGAATCCAAGAGATCGAAAATGCGGGAGCAAGGCGATTGTCGCGCTGCGAGAGCACGCTGCGTTGGAGCCTTTAGCCAGGAAGGTCTTGAGCGCACGAACTTCGCTGCCCTATCTCCAGCGAAAGATGCGGAGGGAGACGGCAAACGGCACCACCAACCACGCCGTGAGGATTCCCAGGGGAGCTGCCAATTGGGCCAGGTTCATCCCCTGGAGCATATTTCCGCGCAGCGCGTCGATGGCCGCGGTGAGCGGAAGAGCGCGCACCAGCGGTTGAATGACCACGGGAAAGCGCGAGGCGGAAAAGAAGACGCCGGAGAGAATCCACATGGGGAGCATGGTCAGGTTCATCAGTCCCGATGCGGCTTCCATGGTTTTGGCCCGTGACGACACCAGCAGGCCCAGCGCCGAGAAAGCCAGCGAGGTGAGCACGCATACGAATACGAGTTGAGCCAGGGAGCCGCGAAACGGCACGCCAAAAACGAGGCGCGCAAAGCCCAGGAAAGCCGCGACCTCAATAACCAGCAGGACCAGCCGCGACAGCAGGAACGAGGCCAGGTATTGCCAGCGCGGCATGGGCGAGGCCACCATCCGCTTGAGCATCTTCTTCTGGCGGGCATCGACGATGGCAAATCCCAGGCTCCACATGGCCGAACCCATCAGGTTCATGCCGAGCAGCCCGGGGACCACGAAATCGATATAACGCGCGCCGGTTTCATGCACCAACTGGTTACGGGCAGGCACAGCCTCCTGGCGGCCGGCGGAGGTTTGGATGGCGCGATCGGCCACAAGACGCGCGGTTCGCGCATCGGGGTTGGTGTCATCAAACTTGTAGGCGACCCCGTCCGGCCTCTGGATGGCCAGCAGCAGGATTTCCCCCTTCGCCAGTTCCTCTGTGCCGGCGGTCTCGTCCATCGTGGCGGCCGTTAGCCCCTTGTCGCGGGCCAGGGCTTCAGTGAGCTGGGTGGTCGTAGCGCCCACCTGGAGCACGTCGGCCGGGCGGTTGCGAAAGGCGATGCCCAGCCCGGCCGCCAGCAGGATGGGAAAGATGAAGGTCCAGAAGATGGCCTCGGGCTCGCGCAGGAACAGCCGGAAGCGCATGGCAGTCAACTGAAAAAGGGAGCTGGTCTCAAGCCTACTCATCGCGCAGAGTCCTTCCGGTCAGGTTCACAAACACGTCTTCGAGCGTAGCGGAGTGGGTGCGAAACTCGCTCAGGTGCAGCCCCTGCGCGGTGAGCGCGGCAAAGATGCGCGGCACGGCCGTATGCAGTTCCATGACAGAAAGCTGGTGCAGCCCGGTATCCACGCGGTGCGATTGGACGCCGGGAATCGCCGTCAGCAGCGCCGCGTTCACCGCGCCGTCCCCCGCTTCGCGGCCGGCGACGGCGAACTCGACAATGTGCTCCGCGCCCACGGATGCGACCAGTTGCGGCGTCGTTCCCAGGGCGATGATCCGGCCATGGTCCATGATGGCGACGCGGTCGCAAAGGCGCTCCGCTTCCTCCATATAATGTGTCGTCAAGATAATGGTGCGGCCTGCCTGCTTGAGCTCATCCACCAAGTCCCACAGATGGCGGCGCGCCTGCGGATCGAGCCCGGTGGTCGGCTCATCCAGAAACAGGAGTTCGGGGTCGCCCACCAGCGCACAGGCCATGGCCAGCCGCTGTTTTTGGCCGCCGGAGAGCGTGCCCACCCGGGAGGTCCGCTTCTCCTCCAGTTGCGCCGTACGGATGGACTCCTCGACCGAAAGGCCGTGGTGGTAAAAGCTGCGAAACAGGCGCAGCGTCTCCTCCACAGTCAACTTGTCGGGAAACTGCGTCTCCTGGAGTTGAATGCCGATCCGCTGGCGCAACTCGGCGGCTCCCGTATGCCATTCGATTCCCAGCAGCTTCACGGTCCCGGCGTCGGGGGCTGTCAGTCCTTCGCAGATTTCGATAGTCGTGGTTTTGCCGGCTCCATTGGGTCCGAGCAGCCCAAAGCACTCTCCCGGTGGGACTTCAAGATCCAGGCCATCCACCGCAACCACGTCGGCAAAGGCCTTGCGCAGTCCATGCAGCAGCAGCGACGGGCCATTTTCACGGGTATCGGCGTAGGATGGAGGTGTGGTTCTTAAATGACTCAACGTGTTGGCCCTCGCCAAGACTATAGCAAGTTCAAGGTTACAGAAGCGGGAAACTGGCCGCAGTTTCCACCGTTTCCATGAGACTTATGCCCCGGTACTGATCAGGCGGCAACTTTCCACCGATAAGAGATATGAGGAGTACCTCACTGGAGTGTATTTCAGAAAATGGCCGCCGCATCCTGGTCACAGTTCCTCTGCGGTTACCCCCTTGCTCTTGCGGTCCCATTCGGCATGTCTGAAGCCGTGCCCTGACACAAGGCGGATTTTTTGAAACACAAACCACAAAAGAGCTACCCGCGCTTCACATGAAGAGACTGATTCCAGCGCTTGCGATCGTTCTCGGATGGGCCTCGGCTGCACTGGC
Organism: Occallatibacter sp.; assembly: GCA_049516495.1. Classification (GTDB taxonomy): domain Bacteria; phylum Acidobacteriota; class Terriglobia; order Terriglobales; family Acidobacteriaceae; genus Telmatobacter. The sequence continues at coordinate 3,664 of JBEKTB010000022.1, read as the reverse complement.
AGCGGAGCCCGGCACGCTCACCTCCCTGCGCGCTATTCAAGCCCTGAGCAAGACCGAAGCGAGCCAATCAATTCCAGTCGCTTTTGAAGCTACGGTCAGCTACTACAACCAGAGCGACATCAATCTTTTTCTAGAGGACGGGGGCCAGGGCATCTATGTAAAGACCAGAATGAATGCCACGCTGGCTCCTGGCGATCGCGTTCTGGTGCGGGGAAAGACGCATGCCGGCTTTCGCGCTGACGTGGTCAGCGAGAGCATAACGGTTCTGGGCCACGGAGCCCCGCCCAAGCCCGTGGCGGCCAGCTTCGACCAGCTGATCCGGGCCGACCTCGATTGCATGAGAGTGAAAGTTCGCGCCGAGGTCCTGAGCGCCGACATGGTCGCGGACGACGTCCGGCACAGCATCGATATGCGCCTGCGCATGGACGGAGGGTATATTGACGCAACAGTAATCACCAGCGATCCGCCCAGACTGCGAGATCTGCTGGACGCCGAGGTGGATATCACCGGCGTAGCAGCGGGAAGGACCGACAGCAAGAGTCAACTGACCGGAATCACGCTGGACGTCAACACTTTTGCGGATGTCAAGATTCTGAAGCATTCCAGCTCCGATTTAGAATCGCTGCCCGTCACTCCCATGGACAAGGTTCTCGGCGGCTACCATGTCGTGGATTTTCGGCACAGGATCAGGGTGCACGGAACGATCACTTATTTTGAGCCGGGTTCTGCCGCCGTGCTGCAGGAGGGCAACAAGAGCATCTGGGTTCAGACCCAGCTTGGTAAGCCCCTACGGGTGGGCAACATTGCCGACGCCACCGGCTTTCCCGACAAGAGCGGTGGGCTCCTCGCTCTCACTTACGCCGATATCCAGGAAAGCGATACGCGGGCACCGATTTCGCCGCAGCCTGTAACCCTGTCGGCACTGGCTTCAGGCAGTCACGCATTCGATCTGGTCTCCATCGAAGGAAGAGTGCTGGCTGAGGTTCGCCAGGGCGCGCAGGATGAGTACGTCCTGGACTCCGACGGCCAGGTCTTCGCAGCCATTTACCACCACCCGGCTGCGAACAGCGGCCTGTGGCTTCCGCCCATGAAGCAGGTTCCCGTGGGCTCCACGATCCGTGTGACCGGCATCAACTTGGTGAGTTATGGTTCCAATCCGTTCCAGGGTCCGGTGTCTTTCAGTCTGCTGCTGCGTTCCTTCGACGATGTTTCGGTGGTTGAACTGCCCTCGTGGCTCACCGTTCACAACCTGACCCGTGTTGTGGAACTGATGGTGCTGCTGGTGATCGCATTCGGGATCCGGCAATGGATTCTGGAACATAAGGTACACCGCCAGACAATTGCGCTGTCTGCCCGCATAGAAGCAGAAGCCGCGCTGGAACGGCGCATGGCGCAATTGGAGCAGCAGCGCAGCCGCATCCTGGAAGACATTAACGGAACCCGTCCCCTGGCCGAGATCATTGAGAGCATTACTGAACTGGTTTCGTTCACACTCGATGGCGCTCCGTGCTGGTGCGAGATTGTCGAAGGGGCGAGGCTTGGGACTTCCGCCGCTGAAGCATCGGACCGGCGCAGCATCCAGATGGATATCCTGTCCAAGTCCGGGCAAGTGTTGGCGGTACTGTTTGCTGCGCCCGAGGGAAAGAAACAGGCCGCAAGCGAAGAGGGCGAGGAGAGGGAAGAAATCAAGGCGCTTGAAATGGGAGCGCGCTTGGCAAAGCTGGCGATTGAGACCCGGCGGGTGTACTCGGACCTGGTTTACCGTTCGGAATTCGATCTGCTCACCGACATCCACAATCGCTTCTCCCTGGATCAGCAACTGGACATCTGCATCGAGGGAGCGCGGCAGAAGGCAGGCATCTTCGGGTTGATCTACATTGACCTGGACGACTTCAAGCAGATCAATGACAGCTATGGCCACCATGTGGGGGATTTGTATCTGCAGGATGCGGCGCTGCGCATGAAGCGCCAGCTTCGCGCGGGCGACATGCTGGCGCGGCTGGGCGGCGACGAATTTGCCGCGTTGCTGCCGGCGGTGCGCAGCCGGGCGGATGCGGAAGAGGTGGCGCTGCGGCTGGAACGGTGCTTCGACAGTGCCTTCACCGCGGAAGGGCATGTTCTGCGCGGCTCCGCCAGCGTGGGTGTGGCGCTCTTCCCGGAGGACGGCGCGACCAAGGACCGCATATTGTCCAGCGCCGATGCCGCTATGTATGCCGCCAAGGAAACGAAGAGAAAAGCCGGGCCCAGGCTGGTCGTCCTGCACACGGGAGAGTGAACGCTGCTTCCAGCCGTGGGGCACGAGGGCAGCGCACATTCTCCGGCACCTGCCAGCCGAATCAATCGCCCGATCGGGCCCGCCGGCGGTCTATCATCGTTCTTGTGCAAACCATTGTGCAAACCCATCACAATCTAGGCGATATTCTTGCCAACGCAATCACGCATGGAATTGGAGCCGGGCTGGCGATTGCCGGCGGGGTTTACCTGATTGCCGCCTCAACCAGGGGCACGGCGTGGGACGTGGTGAGCTGCTCGGTCTTTGCCGCGACGCTGGTGTTCGTATATATCTGCTCGACCCTGTACCACTCGCTGGTGCGGACGCGTGCACGGCACGTGTTCCATATCCTCGATCATGCGGCCATATACCTGCTCATCGCCGGCACATACACGCCGTTCACCCTGGTTTCGCTGCGCGGGCCGCTGGGCTGGACGCTGTTCGGCGTGGAGTGGACGCTGGCGATTGCCGGTGTGATCTTCAAGAGCTTCGCCATTGGCCGTTTTGAAGTGGCGTCGGCGCTGGTGTACCTGGCCCAGGGCTGGTTCGTGGTGGTGGCTGTGGTACCGTTGGTCCATTCTCTCGGCTGGCACGGGCTGATTTGGCTGGGAGCGGGGGGCGCGGCTTACACGCTGGGGATCGTCTTCTTTGCCTTTGACAGGATTCGCTACTTCCATGCCCTGTGGCATCTTTTTGTGCTGGCCGGTAGCATTGCACACTACTTCGCGATTCTTTTCTACGTCATTCCGGCGCGGTCCTGAGGCGGGTTTGGATGGCGGAAACACGGCTGATGCGGTGGCCGCATTGACCTGAGGCCCCGAAAGCCGGTACACTACTCTAGTTTGGCGATTCCTGCCTGTCGCCGTGGAGCCAGACGCTCGCCCAAAACGTGAGGGCTTGAGCGTACCGCGGTGCAGAAGTTTCCGCCCGAGCTATTCTTGGATTGCCCGAGTTGTTTTGGGCGCGCACCGGCCGAGCCGGACTGCGCTGGAGGGTTTATGTACGCGGTTATTCGCACCGGTGGTAAACAATATCGGGTCGCACCAGGCGACGTGGTGAAGATTGAGAGTGTAGCGTCCGAAGATCAGACCGTCGAATTCAGCGACGTACTGGCGGTTTCGGGCGAGCCGGGAACCGTGGCCAAGCCGTCAAGCGCGAAGGTAACGGCCGAAGTTCTGGGCGAGGGCCGTGGAGACAAGATCCTGGTCTTCCACCTGAAGCGGAAGAAGCAGTACAAGAAGCTGCAGGGGCATCGGCAGAACTTTACCGAGGTGCGCATCAAGGCCATCGAGGCCGACGGCGTGACCTACACCGCCGCCAACTAGGCAGCGCACCAAATTGAGAAGGGGATTGGGCAATGGCACATAAGAAGGGTGGAGGCAGCTCCACAAA
>JBEKTB010000021.1:0-35776 GCA_049516495.1 Occallatibacter sp. | reverse complement strand
CGTCTCGCGATCTTCAGGACTACCTGATTCGCAACCTGATCGCCTTCCAGAAGCGCACTGGAATCGCGGGATACTCCTTCGATTACACGTGGCTGGATTTGCCGTACAGCAGCAGTTATGCGCAGTGGCACGGATGGCGCAGAGTGATGGAGGCCCTGCGCAGGGCCGAACCATCGATCGTCATTGACGGGCGGCAATCGTACCAACTGTTTGGACCGTGGAGCTGGCTGGCCGGGAGTTATCCTCATCCGACCGGCAACGATGAACAGCCGGAGAGTTTCAAGCCTTATCCCGATCTGCATTTCGACCGCGTTTCCGCGGACCGCACGAGGTTTGTGAATTACTGGTATCGCAACTACCAGTTTGCGCCCGAGGAAGTTATTCCCGGGTATGCAACCCATCAGACGGAGCGGTCACAAAATCGTGCCGGCGCTGACGGGCGGCACCCGGGTGTGGAAATGATGTACACGCGCTACAGGCCGCGGGACTGGGATTATCTGGGCTACCGTTATTCGTTCATCTCGTCCATCGCCACCGGGGGCTGGAATAACGTTGTGGATATGATTCCGGCGCGCGACTCTGAAGAGGCCAGAGCGTTCTCCGCAGAAGACAAGGCATGGATTCGCGACTGGCTCGCGTGGACGGTGAAGAACAAAGAGTATCTGCGCCACACCCGCACGATTCTTGAGCAACCTGCGCTGGGCCATGTGGACGGGGCAGCCGCAATCGCAGGGGATCGCGGCTATTTGTTCCTGTTCAATCCTAACTACAAACAGGTGCCGGCCGAGATAACTCTTGATGAGTCGATCGGGCTGACAAAGGGCGACAAATTTCTGCTGCGCGAGGTCTACCCGCAGGAAGGGCGTGCGATTGGAAAGCCGGGGAAAGGCGCGTGGGACCGCGGCGACAGAGCGCAGTTGACCCTCGATGGGACCAGCGCTACGGTACTGGAACTGATTCCCGCGGCGAATTCGGCGCGGCCCATACTCTTCAATGCTGCGGCAATGCACTCCGGAACGCAGCCGGGCGTCGCTCTGAAGGGAAGCACACTGGCAATCGAACACGCTGCGGGCGAGGCCGGCACAGTCGAGAAGCTTGGAGTGCTGCTTCCCGCCGGGTCCAGAGTTGCACACATGACGATCAACGGAAATGCCGTGAAGTTCACGGAATCCGGCGGCTACCTTGAGGCAGAAGTGCACTTCAAAGGAATTCGATTTGCCCAGGCTCAGGAAGTTACGGTCGCCTCGTCTGCGGACGGAGCGCTGTTGGGGACGTTCGTGGTCCCGCAGCGGGTGTTCGATCAACTGGCCGCGCGCAAGTTGCAATGGCCGATTCCGTGGACTCAAGAGGACTACGAGAGCACCTGGCTTGCTCCCGAGCGGCTGCTGCTCTTTGTGCAGGCCGCGGACGGAAAGGACTCCATGACCGTGACCGCGACGCTGGATGGAAAGCCCTTGCAATTCAAACCGGCGTACAGTTCCAGCCGCGTCGATGCGCCGTGCTTTGTCGGGTTCTACGCGGATGTTTCCGGAATTGCAGCCGATGTGCGGCATACAATTGAACTGCACGCTCCGCAGATGGCGGCGGGCCAATTGCAGGGGATCTTCTTCGACAATGTTACGCCGCAGTTCACCGAATCGCTTCAGCCGTGAGGTAACTCTGACTTATCCTCGTGGAGATTTGGAATATGCGGTCTAGTACTCCGACCGTGAGATATTGTCCTTCCCAGGTCTCAAAGGCGAGACCTGGGGCACCCGTTCTGTTTGGATTCAGATTTCCGAATCATGCGGTCACGGCGCTAGGGCTGTGACCGAGGTACCGATTGGAATGATCGCAAGCAACATCCGCCGCGTGCTCTCTTTGTTGCTTCTCGTTGTATGTCTGCCTCTCTGCCTGGCGCAGGGTCAGGCCGCGCAAGATGATATTGGCCCGATTGCCGGCGCACTGCGCAATCGCGATTTCGCGCAGGCGTTGAGTTTGAGCCAGACTGCATTGGCAAGGCACCCGGACGATTACAGGATATGGACGCTGCGCGGAATGGCTACGTCGGGAATGGGCAATGTTCCGCAGGCGCTCACTGCCTATCAACACGCGTTGAAACTGGCTCCGACTTATCTGCCCGCTCTCGAAGGAGCTGCCCAGACCGAGTTTCAGCTCGGGCACGAGGCGGCGCGTCCGCTGCTCCAGAAGATCCTCGCGCAGCGGCCGGACGATGCAACGTCTCATGCCATGCTGGGCGTTCTGGAATACCGGAAGAAGAATTGCGCTGATGCCGCTGACCATTTTGAGAAGGCAGCCGCGGTGATTGCCTCGCAACCAGAGGCGCTTACTGAATATGGAACCTGCCTTTCCGCGCTGAAGCGCGACCAGGATGCTGTCGCCGCCTTCGCCTCTGCACTTGCGTTGGACCCGGCGAAGCGCGAGGCGCGCTACAATCTCGCACTCGCGCAGTGGGACGCCGGACTTTCGGAAGATGCGCTGGTGACACTCCAGCCATTGATTGAAGCGAAGCCAGCCGAAGAAGACGCACTGGCCCTTGCGGCAGAAATCCTCGAAACGAAGGGCGACACGGCCCGCGCCATCGAACTGCTACGCAAGGCGATTCTGGCGAATCCGAAGAGTGTGGATTCTTATCTGCAATTTGCCACTCTGTCGTATGATCACGCTTCTCCTCAGGTGGGCATCGATATATTGAATGCCGGCCTCACTCAGTTGCCGAATGAGCCGAGGCTCTATCTTGTTCGAGGTGTTCTGCTGACTCAACTCGGAGAGTTTGCGCGAGCAGCGGAAGATTTCGATCGTGCCAACCGGATCGATCCCCAGCTCTCGTTTCTTGGAGTGGCGGAAGGATTGGTCAAGAGCCAGCAGCATCAGTCCGCGGAGGCACTGGCCAAATTTCGCGCCGCCGTCCAGGCCCATCCCAACGAAGCCTACGCGCAATATCTGCTTGCGGAAGCGTTGGCCGAAGAAGGCAAGCCCGAGGGAAGCCCGGAGTACAAGGAGGAATTGGAGGCAGCCACGCGCGCCGTGAAACTGGATCCACGCCTTGTGGCGGCGCACGACCTGCTGAGCGGGTTGTACTTCGAAAGCGGGAAAACGGATCTTTCGATCGAACAGAGTCGCGCTGCGCTGGCTCTGGATCCAAACGACCAGCAGGCTGTGTACCACCTGATTCTGGCGCTGCGCAGGGCCGGCGATAAGGAGAAGGTCGCCACCCTCCTGAAGCGATTGGCCGAGCTTCGCGCGCACCCGCAGACGGATGAAGGGAAGAAGAAAGCCTATCGGCTCTATGAGTCTCCGGCCCCGACCGTATCAGCTTCCCACGCTACTCCGTGAATCTCCGGGAAGGCCAATCTCCGCGGGCCTGAAGTCGTGCGACGGCTCGGCTTTGTATCGGCCGCACGCGGCGACGGGGACGATTTACCGCTATTCTAAACGGGGCCCATGCCGCAAAATCCGCGCCAATTCGATGTGGTTGTTTTGGGAGCGGGCGCGGCCGGACTGATGTGCGCCGCAGTGGCCGGTCAGCGTGGGCGGCGCGTGGCCCTGCTGGAACACAACGGACAGCCGGGGCGAAAGATCCTCATCTCCGGGGGTGGGCGGTGCAATTTTACGAATCTGCACTGCGGGCCTGGAAATTTCCTCTCTGAAAATCCTCACTTCGCCAAGTCGGCGCTGGCACTCTATCAGCCCCGGGACTTCATCGAGCTTGTCGAGCGCTACGGCATTGCCTGGCACGAGAAGGCGCTGGGGCAACTGTTCTGCGACGGATCGGCGCGGGCGATTCTGGACATGCTGCTGGCTGAGTGCGAACTGGGCGGCGTGGAATTGGTCCTGAACGCACATGAAATTGAGGCCCAAAGCTGCGATGGGGCCGGCGGTTTTCGGGTAGCGTCGTCGCAAGGAGAGTTTCAAGCCGAGGCGCTGGTGGTGGCGACCGGGGGGCTGTCGATTCCGCTGATGGGAGCGACGGGACTGGGGTACGAACTGGCGCGGCAGTTCGGATTGGCTGTGGTCGAGCCCAGGCCGGCGCTGGTTCCACTGCTGCTGGGCGGGGATGAGGCGGGCTGGACGGAGTTGGCAGGGGTTGCGACCGGGGTGACGGCGGAGGCTGGCGGGGCGGGGTTCCGGGAAAAAATGCTGGTGACGCATCGTGGGCTGAGCGGGCCAGCGGTGTTGCAGGCGTCGTCGTATTGGCGGCCCGGCGAGGCGCTGACTCTCGATTTTGCGCCCGAGCTTGCCGCTGAAGCGAGGATTTTGGGCGCTTTGCGTGAGCCAGGGGCGCGGCGGGATCTGGCGGCGCTGAAGCAGGCGTTGCGCGCGGTACTGCCACAGAGGCTGGCAAACTTGATGGCGGAGGTCGGAGCACCGCAGGGCTGGTCAAACGCGGCGCTGGAAGATTGCGAGCGACGGCTGCACCGCTGGGAGATGCATCCGGTGGGGACTGAGGGGTTCGGAAAAGCCGAGGTAACCGCCGGGGGTGTGGACACGCGCGGACTGCAGGCGCGGACCATGGAATCGCGGGCGGTTCCGGGGCTGTTCTTTATCGGCGAGGTGGTCGATGTGACCGGGCATCTGGGAGGCTTCAACTTCCAGTGGGCGTGGGCTTCGGGAGTGGCGGCGGGACGGGCGGTGTGAGAAAGCAGGGATCAGGGGTTAGGGGTCAGGGATCAGTAGAAAAGCCTCATTGGGCTGGTGGCGCACCGGGCTTGGCGGGAGGCGTAAGCACAAAGCCTTTCCGGACGAGAGCGAAGCCTTGCTGCGGGAGTTCTGCCTGGAGAAGCTGGTTTTGGGGGCCTGAAAACAGGTCGGTTCGGTCGCCGGCAACAGTGGCGACGAGGTGGTGAACGGCGATGGGCTTGCCGTCCAGGGTTCCCTGCTCGTCGGCGTAGGTGGCCAGTTGCACAGGCTCGATGGTGCCGGCCTGCTTGGGGATGATGGCCCAGAGGTCGCGATTGTTGCGGGCGACGGCCAGGGCCAGCAGTGTTTCAAGTGCACCGGGATCGAAGTCGGGCAGGAAGACGGCTGCCGGATGCGCGGCCAGGCGCGTGGTGGAAGCGCGGCCGTTGGCCGAGATGTTGAGGAGAAACTGAGCGGCGTCAGGAGCGGCGGTAACGGTGACAGCCGAGCCGTTGACGATAGCGCTCAACTGCACGTGGCGCAGGTGGTTGGACGGGGAGAGACGCTCGGTCTTGGAGAGCGAGTAATTGAGGCCCTGCATGGCGACGCGAACGAGGGATGTAGAACTGTAACCATTGGGGCCGGCGGTGAAGTTGAAGCTGGCCGTGCCGACCGGCTGGCCGTGCTGCGAAATAATGAAGCTGCCCGCCTGGGCGGAAGCGGCCGTTGACGCCAAGACGAGGAATCCCGCAAGGGAGAAGAAAGCCAATTTACGCAAGGGTTTCTACATCCTTCCTGCGTGCTTAGACACGGAAAGCGGGAAAGAGTTGTGGAGACAGCTCTCAGTGGTCAGTTATCAGTTGTCAGTTGGCCCGGGGGTTCCATCGGGGCCTTTTCACTGACAACTGACCACTGCTTTTAGCCCTTTGCGACGGCAAAGCGCTTGTTGGCTTCGTGCCAGTTGATGACGTTCCACCAGGCGGCCAGGTAGTCGGGGCGGCGGTTCTGGTACTTGAGGTAGTAGGCGTGCTCCCAGACGTCATTGAAGACGATCGGATAGAGGCCCTGGGTGAGGGGCGAATCCTGGTTGGGGGTGGTGATTACCTTGAGCTTGCCGTCGGCAAAGACCAGCCAGCCCCAACCGGAGCCGAATTGCTTGGCGGTGGTCTCGTTGAAGGTCTTTTTGAAGGCCTCGAAGTCGCCAAAGTCGGCGCTGATCTGCGCGGCGATGGGGCCGGAGGGCGCGCCGCCAATGCCGTCCGAGCCGACCGGGCCCATCAGGCGCCAAAAGGCTGTGTGGTTGGAGTGGCCACCACCGTTGTTGCGGACCGCACCGCGAATCTCCTCGGGCACCTGGGCCAGGTCGCGGATCAGGTCGTCGACAGACTTGGCAGCCAGGTCGGGGTGATTGGCCACAGCGGCGTTCAGATTGTTCACGTAGGCCTGGTGGTGCTTGTCGTGGTGCAGGTGCATGGTTTCGGCGTCAATAAAGGGCTCGAGGGCGGCGTAATCGTAGGGCAACGGTGCAAGTTCGTAGGCCATAGGGGAATTTCCTCCAAATCGGATTGTGCTGTTCAGTTTTGGTTGCGGGGACCGTGTTGAAGAGGTGCGGGGCTCGCCCCGCGACAAATGAAACGCAATGTTTACATGAGTCTACAAGACCCTGTGCTTTGATGGATGCGGAAAAGACCGGGCGGGATTCGCGTTGATGATGAAGCAATGGAAGAAACTTTCCGCAGGGGCGGAACATCGTAACATGAGACAGACCGCAACCGCCCTTCATTCCCCGGAACACCCCACCCGCGACAGGTGCGAAGCGATGAGCGAACTATTCCGTCTGCCCCAGTACCGTTTTCCCCAGTACCGGTGGCTTGACCAGCAGGGGGAGGCGTTTGGCGCCCCCGGCATGGAGCCGCGCTGGACCTCGAGCGTGAAAGACGCCGTGGGAACGGCCTATTCCGCCTCGAGCCGGGTGTGGTTTACCTGCTCGCACGGCATTCTGAATGAGATCTACCACCCCACCATCGACCGGGCGCAGGTGCGGGACATGGAGTTCCTGGTCACCGACGGGGAGACGTTTGCGCACGAAGAAAAGCGCGACCTCGAATCGACATTCAGCTACATCCACGGGGAGACGCTGGGGGTCCGGTATGTGAATCGCGACCCCGAGGGACGATACAGCCTGACCAAAGAGATCATCTGCGACCCGCACCACAGCGTGGTGCTGACGCGGGTGCGGCTGGAGGGTCATGAGGATTTGCTGCCGCGGTTGAAGGTGTATGCGCTGCTGGCGCCGCACCTGGATGACGGCGGAATGGGCAACACGGCGCGGGCGCTGGACGTTGCCGGGCACCGCATGCTGCTGGCGTGGAAGGACCGGTGGTCGCTGGCCATGGGAGCCAGTTGCGGCTTCTCTCGGGTGAGTTGCGGTTTTGTTGGCTCCAGCGACGGATGGCGCGACCTGATGGAAGACTTCCACATGGACTGGGAGTTCGGCTCGGCCACCGACGGCAATGTCGCCCTGATGGGGGAGCTGAACCTGGAAGCCGCGAGCGAAGACGGTGCGCACGAGTTCACGCTGGCCATCGGCATCGGCGAGGGGCAGCACACGGCGCTGCAAAAGACGGTGAGCGCTCTGGCCACACCGTTCGCGGAGCATCGCTCCCGGTTCATCGAGCAGTGGCAGCGGGCGGCAAATCCGGAATGGCTGGCGGCCAAGTCCCGCGACGGGGGCAAGCTGATGCGGGCCAGTCACAACGTGCTGCTGGCCCACGAGGACAAGACCTATTCGGGCGCGTTTGTGGCTTCGGCCTCCATACCCTGGGGACAGGTGAAGGGCGACGACGACCTGGGCGGCTACCACCTGGTCTGGACGCGCGACATGGTGCAGACGGCCACCGCCATGCTGGCCTGCGGACGCGCGGAAACGGCGCGCCGGGCGCTGGTTTACCTGGCCTGCACGCAGCAGCCGGACGGGGGCTTTGCGCAGAATTTCTGGATCGATGGAACGCCCTACTGGTCGGGGCTGCAACTGGACGAGGTGGCCTTCCCGCTGATGCTGACCTGGCGCCTGTGGAAGGCCGGCGGGCTGGGAGAGATGGACATCTTCCCGTTTGTCGAGCGCGCGGCCGGGTTCCTGGTGCGGCACGCGCCCATCACTCACCAGGAGCGCTGGGAGGAGAACGCGGGCTACTCGCCGTCCACGCTGGCCGCGGTGATTGCTGGTCTGATTTGCGCCGCGGAGATGGCGCGCGCGCGGGAATCGGTGGAATTGGCCGTCTTTTTGGAAGAATATGCCGACTGGATCGAAGGCCACATCGAAGACTGGACGGTGACTAACGAGGGAATATTGCACCCCAACATTCGCCGTCACTATATGCGCATCCGGCCGCCGGAGCAGGGCGAAGCTTACGCCTGCGAAAGCTGCGGAACGGAAATGATTCGGCTGAATAATAGGCCGCCCGGCACACGGTTTACGTTTGAGGCGCGGGAGATTGTGGACGCGGGATTCCTCGAGCTGGTGCGCTACGGAGTGCGGCGCGCCGATGACCCGCTGATGGTGGACTCGCTCGCCGTGGTGGACGCGGTGCTGAAGCGCGGTTTGCCGCAGGGGCCGGGCTGGATTCGCTACAACTGGGACGGCTATGGACAGCGCACCGATGGTGGACCTTACCAGGGCTGGGGCAAGGGCCGTGTGTGGCCGCTGCTGACTGGCGAGCGCGCCCACTATGAACTGGCGGCGGGCAAAGACATTTCATCGCTGATCGACACCTATGAGCGCCTGGCCACCTGCGGCCAGATGATGCCCGAGCAGGTGTGGGACGAAGCGGACCGGCCGGATGCAGGCATGCGGCTGGGCGCACCGGCAGGCTCGGCGCTGCCCCTGGTCTGGGCCCACGCAGAATATCTGAAGCTGCTTCGCTCGGCCCTGGACGGAAAAGTCTTTGACCGCATCGATCCTGTGTATGACCGGTATTGCGCGCCGAAGGGGCGAAGCCGGACGCGACGGAATCTCGAGATCTACAGCCTGCGCCGGCCCATCCAGAAGATTGCCGCGGACGACACGCTGCGCATCCTCGACGAAGATCGTTTCGACCTGGTGTGGAGCGAGGACGGATGGAGGTCTGTGCAAACGCTTTCCAGCCGCAGCCTGGGCAGCGCAGGCTACTGTGCGGAAATTGCTCCGACCCAGGGAATGGGGTTTCTATCGTGGACACTTCATTGGACGGAGCACCGCCGCTGGCTTGGTTACAATGTGGAAGTGAAGATCGACCCCAAGTAAAGATCGAGTAACAAGTAACACCGAATCAATGAATTTACCTGGATCAGGTTCTGCTCAACGAAAGGAATTTCAAAGACATTATGACTTCCAGCCTCGCGGATATTTCTCTCGACCAACTGTCCATTGACACACTCCGGCTGCTTGCCGTGGACGCGGTGGAAAAGGCCAACAGCGGCCATCCCGGCGCTCCGCTAGGCTGCGCGCCCATTGCCTACCTGCTGTTTCACAAGCTGATGAAGCACAACCCTTCGCACTCGAAGTGGGCTGACCGGGACCGCTTCGTGCTGTCCAATGGCCATGCTTCGGCGCTGCTTTATTCGACGCTGTTTCTCTCCGGCTACAATGTAACGCTGGACGACCTGAAGAGCTTCCGCCAATGGCATTCGCGGACGCCGGGGCATCCGGAATACGGAGACACGGACGGCGTGGAAGTGACCACCGGGCCGCTGGGCCAGGGCATCGCCATGGCCGTGGGCATGGCTATTGCGGAAAGGCATCTGGCCGCGGTGTATAACCGGCCGGGCTTTGAGGTGGTGGATCACCACACCTATGCGTTGCTGGGCGACGGCGACCTGATGGAAGGCGTTTCGCACGAGGCCGCTTCTCTGGCCGGCACGCTGGGACTGGGCAAGCTGACATTTATCTACGACGACAATTTGATCTCGCTCGATGGCCCTACGGAACTGAGTTACACCGAGGACGCGCTGGAGCGCTTCGAGGCTTACCACTGGCACGTGCAGCGGGTTGCGGACGGCAACGATCTGGCGGCCATTGAAGCGGCGATTGAAGCGGCCAAGGCCGAGACCGGCAGGCCGTCTATCATCGCGGTGCGGACGGTGATTGGCTATGGCAGCCCCAAGGCGGGCAGCAACAAATCCCATGGCGAAGCGCTGGGCAAGGAAGCCGTGGCGGCGACCAAGAAATTCTTCGGCTTCCCTGAGGACCAGAGCTTTTACGTTCCCGCGGATGCCCTGACCAACTGGCGCAAGGCGACGGAACGCGGCGCGGGTCTGGAGTCCGCATGGAAGACGCTGTTTGAAGGCTACCGGGCGGCCAATCCTGAGCTGGCGGCGGAGTTTGAGCGCACCCAGAAGGGCGAGCTCAAGGCCGGATGGGAGAAGGCGATTCCGAGCTTTGCGCCGGGCAAGGCCCAGGCGACGCGCAACGCCGGCGGCGCAGTGATGAACGCCATTGCCGAGGTCGTGCCGGAGTTGTTCGGCGGGGCCGCTGATCTTACCTCTTCGACGAAGACAATCTTCAAGCCGGGAGCAAACTTCCACGTGGATCCGGCGGGGCGCAACGTCTTCTTTGGCGTGCGCGAGTTTGGCATGTGCGCCGCGGTGAACGGAATGGCCGCTCACGGCGGGCTGATTCCCTTCGGGTCAACCTTCTTTGTGTTTTCCGATTACGCAAAGCCGGCCATCCGTCTGGCGTCGCTCATGCAGGTGCATTCGCTCTTCGTGTTTACGCACGACTCGGTTGGCCTGGGCGAGGACGGACCGACGCACCAGCCGGTCGAGCATCTGCTGGCGCTGCGCGCGGTTCCGGGGCTGACGGACTTCCGGCCGGCGGACGCCAACGAGACGGCGGCGGCGTGGAGACTGGCTCTGGAACGCAAGCGGCCGGCCTTCTTTGCCCTCAGTCGGCAGGATTTGCCGGTGATCGATCCGGCCACGCACGATGTATATGGCGGAGTGAGCAAGGGCGCTTATGTGCTGGAAGATGCACCCAATGCGAAGGTCGTGCTCATCGCCACCGGCTCTGAGGTTGGGCCCGCTGTCGAGGCCGCAAAGCTGCTGGCAGCCGAGGGAATCGCGGCGCGCGTGGTAAGCTTCCCGAGCTGGAGGATTTTCGAGGAGCAGACAGCGGAGTACAAGAGGAGCGTGCTTCCGGCCGGAGTGCCGAAGCTGGCGGTCGAGGCAGGCGCCAGCATCGGCTGGTGGAAGTACGTGGGCTCGGACGGCGACGTGGTCGGCATTGACCGCTTTGGAGCGTCCGCTCCCGGGCCGAAGGTGCTGGCGGAACTGGGATTCACCGCGGAGAACGTAGCGGCCCGGGCCAAGAAGCTGGTGAAGTAGTAAGGCAGTTGTCAGTGATCAGTGGTCAGTGGTCAGTTTCTCAGAATCGAGTCATACGGATTGCGGACCCGCGTTGGTCGTCCGCCCGGAACTGACGACTGAAAACTGATCACTGACAACTGTTCCGAAAGGAACGCATTTTGAAGCTTGTTATCAGTTCGGATCACGCGGGATTTCCTCTGAAGGAGGAAGTCCGCGCCTATCTCGCCAAGGCCGGCCACGAAGTGGTGGACCTGGGAGCGTATAGCGGCGACAATCCCGACGACTATCCTGACTTCGCCGAGAAGGTCGGCGCGGCGATCAAGGGCGGAGAAGCGCCGCGTGGGATTCTCATCTGCGGCTCGGGCGTGGGCGTGTGCGTGGCGGCCAACAAGATTCCGGGCATTCGCGCCGGCATGTGCCACGACACCTATTCGGCGCACCAGGGCGTGGAGCACGACGACATGAACGTGATCGTGCTGGGCGCGCGCATCATCGGCCCGGCGCTGGCCTACGAGGTGGTTGACGCGTTTATACGCGCCAAATTCATTGCCAACGAAGAACGGTTTGTGCGGCGGTTCAAGAAGGTGCTGGCCATCGAAGCGAAGTATATGTGCGGGGACGGTTCGGCGAACCCGGCGTAAGGCGGAGCGTCTTCCGGGCCAGGGACCGCGTGATCTCGTACCTTGAGGGGTGGTATCCCAGGTCTCAAAATCGAGACCTGGGGCACCCGCAGATTCAAGACTTGTAATCTCGAAAAACGCGAGCGCGCAGTAGCGCACTTGAAAGGCGCCGATGTTCCCCTTCGACGCAATCCTCTTCGACGTGGGCGGGGTCCTGCTGACCAACGGCTGGGACCACCGCGAACGGGCGCTGGTCCTCCAGCAATTCCATCTGGACCGCGACGGGTTCGAAGCCCGCAATCCCGCGCCCTATAGCGCATGGGAAAGCGGTGCCATCACGGCAGATGCCTACCTGAAAGCGACCGTCTTCAACGAGCCGCGCGACTTCACCCCGGAAGAGTTTCTTGCCGCCATGTGCGCCCAGTCTGCTCTGCTCGAAAATGGCGCTTTGGGAATCCTGAAGGAGCTTGCGGCATCCGATAAGTGTCTGCTGGGTGCATTGAACAACGAGGCCCGGGAAACCAACGAGTTCCGCTTCGAGCGCTTCGGCCTGCGCCCGTTGTTCCGGGTGACCATGAGTTCCTGCTATCTGGGCCTGCGCAAGCCGGATGTGGCGATCTATCTTCGGGCACTCGACATCCTGGGCCGGCCCGCGGAGCGGATCTTGTTTATCGACGACCGCGCCGGGAACGTGGCCGGCGCCGAGGCTGCGGGGATTAAAGCCATCCTGTTCGAAGGCGCGAACAGCTTGCGCGCGGAATTGGGCCGTTTGGGCGTTCTTGAGTAATCCAGTTTGGGGGTTCTTCACACTGAGGAGGAAACGATGCAACTGGGATTGATTGGCCTTGGCAAGATGGGCGGCAACATGGCGGAGCGGCTGCGGCTGGGCGGCCACCAGGTGGTGGGCTTCGACTTCAGCGCCGAGGCAGTGGCAAAGCTGTCGGCCACCGGCAATGTGGGCGCGTCCACGTTGGAGGAGCTTGCCAAAAAGCTTGAGGGCCGGAGGGCCATCTGGATCATGGTGCCGCAGGGCGACCCCGTAGACCAGACGATTGCCAAGCTTGAGCCGCTGCTGAACCCCGGCGACATTTTGATCGACGGCGGCAACTCGTACTACAAGGACTCGATCCGCCGCCACCGGGAAGTGACCGCCAAGGGCTTCCAGTTTGTGGACGTGGGCACGTCGGGCGGCGTGTGGGGGCTCAAAGAGGGTTACAGCATGATGATCGGCGGCGACAAGGATCCGGTCGACTTTCTGCGGCCCATCTTTGAGACGCTGGCGCCGGGCAAGGACCAGGGCTGGGGACACGTGGGTCCGGCCGGCGCGGGTCATTTTGTGAAGATGGTCCACAACGGCATCGAGTACGGCATGATGCAAGCCTATGCCGAGGGGTTCACGGTGCTGGAGAAGAAAGAGGAGATGCACCTGGACCTGCCGCAAATTGCCGAGATCTGGCGGTACGGCAGCGTGGTGCGCAGTTGGCTGCTCGACCTGACCGCCGACGAGCTCAAGCAGAATCCCACGCTGAGCGGGCTCGAAGCCTACGTTGCGGATTCCGGTGAGGGCCGCTGGACGGTCTTCGAGGCCATCGATTTGAACATTTCAGCGCCGGTGATTACCGAGTCGGTGATTCGCCGCATCCGGTCCCGCGAGGAGAACAACTTCACCGATCGCATGCTGGCCATCATGCGCAATGCGTTCGGCGGCCATGCGGTGAAGAAGGACTAGTTGTCAGTGGTCAGTGGTCAGTGAACAGTGGACAGTGAACAGTGGACAGTGAACAGTTTTGTGCAATCTTCGTTTAACGGCGAGCGGGGCGCTCGGAAAGGCGCCCGGAGGTTCCAGGCATGACAACGATACAAATGAGCGTGCGGCCGGAGGACCTTTCCCAGGTCCCTCACGGCAATGAGCGGATTCCCGAGCCGGGAGTCCTGGTGATTTTTGGCGCTTCGGGCGACCTGACCAAGCGCAAGCTGCTGCCGGCGCTCTTCCACCTGGAGCAGACGGGGCTGTTGCCCGAGAAGTTCGCCATTGTGGGCGTGGCGCGCCGGCCGCTGGGCGACGAGTTTGCCGCGGACATGCGGGAAGGCATTGTCGACTTCGGCAGCGTGGACGCGAGCGACCCCAAGCTGGATCGATTCGTGAAGAAGATCAGCTATTTTCCGCTGAACTTCGACGATCCGGCCAGCTATGCGGGCCTCAAGGCGGAACTGGACCGGGTGGCCGCGGAAAAGGGCATCGGCGGCGACCGGCTGTTCTACCTGGCCACGGCGCCTGAGTTTTTTGCCGGGATTATCGAAAACCTGGGCGCGCAGGAAATGGCGCAGCCGGAGCAGGGCAAGGTTGCGGTGGTGATTGAAAAGCCATTTGGCCACGACCTTGACTCGGCCCGCGAGCTCAACCACCAGGTGAACGCCGTCTTCCATGAGAACCAGGTCTTCCGCATCGACCACTACCTGGGCAAGGAGACGGTGCAGAACATCTTGGTGTTCCGCTTTGCCAACGGCATCTTTGAGCCCATCTGGAACCGCAACTACATTGACCACGTGCAGATTACCGCCGCCGAAACGCTGGGCGTGGAGGGCCGGGGGCCGTTCTACGAGAAGGCCGGCGCGTTGCGCGACGTGGTGCAGAACCATGTGATGGAACTGCTGAGCTTTGTCACCATGGAGCCGCCTTCGAGCTTTGACGCCGAGGCCGTGCGGCGCGAAAAGGTGAAAGTATGGCGCGCGATTCCGCCCATCCCCATCCTGAACGCGGTGCGCGGCCAATACGGGCCGGGCCTGGTGGACGGCCAGCACGTGGTGGGCTATCGCGACGAAGAGCGCGTCAATCCTGAATCCGGCACAGAAACCTATGCCGCGGTAAAGCTGGAGATCGAGAACTGGCGCTGGGCGGGAGTTCCGTTTTACCTGCGCGCCGGCAAACGACTGAAGAAGCGCGCCACCGAGATCAGCATCCAGTTCAAGCAGCCGCCGCTCTTGATCTTCGACCGCATGGGACTCAGCTCTCCGTGCCAGGAGATTCAGCCCAACCTGCTCACCATCCGCATCCAGCCGGACGAGGGCATTGCGCTGCGATTCGGCGCCAAGGTGCCCACCACGCCGAACATGGACGTCTGCCCGGTCAACATGGACTTCGACTATGCGGCCGCCTTCGGGCAATCCAGCGCCAACGGCTACGAAAGGCTGCTGCTGGACGCCATGCTGGGCGACCAGACGCTGTTCTCGCACCGCGACGGCGTGGAGATCAACTGGGCGCTGTACACGCCGATTCTGGAAGCCTGGGCGGCCAAGAAGCCCGAGGTGTTTCCGAACTACTTCGCCGGCAAATGGGGACCGGAGTGCTCCGACCGCCTGCTGGAGCGCGGGGGACATGCGTGGAGAAACAACCTAGGACGGAAGGCGTAAAGACAGGGAACAGGGACCAGGGAACAGGGATCAGCCGATTATGGGGAGATTCGCGGTCTCCTGTCCGGGCTTGGAGCGTCCCCGGCCAGCCGCCCATTCCGCCTTGTGTTCGTCGAGCGGCACCCAGGCGCCCCCTGTATGCGCTTGGGTAAGGAAGGGTTACTTCCGGTTAGGCGGTGATCCGACCGGAACCGCTATCCGATACGATTGCGAAGTGGTCCAAACATTCGTCAGAACGTTTAAGCGGACGTCACTGCTCCGATTCATTGTCGTTCTTGCTATCGGCTTCATCCCGATCCGATACCTCGCTGCCCCGCAGTGGGACGTTTGGGTGAGGGATGAAACGGGAGCGCCACTGACAGGGCTGAACGTTCGGCTTAGTTTCAAGAACTACTCTGCCGAATCGGAGTCTCACGAGATAACGCTCGTTACCGACCCAAGCGGGCATGTCGCTTTCCCGTCGCAATATCGAACTGCCTCGTTGCTTCAAAAAGCCTTCTACAGCGCTGCTTCCGCGACGGGCGGAGTTCACGCCAGCTTTGGGAACCGCGCCTTCGTATTCGTATTCGGTGGAGGCTACGAGGGAACCTCTGTGACGGTGCCCTACGTCACCGACTGGACGGGGTTACCTACTAAGATGACATCCACAATCTTTGCAAAACATGTGGTCGGCCCACACTGAGCATCTGCTCATCCATTGCTATCGAGTCGTCGCCAATTGTGAAGTTTCGCCCCATTGAACTCTCAAAAGTCAACCGCAGACCCCTCGCCTGCGGCTCAGAATGACAGCGCTTCGGAGCAGCTGTACATAGGCCGAACTGGGATGGTTGGCGAATCGTGGCCAATCCGGAAGCTACCGTCCGGGTATGCCGCCTATCTTGGCTGGCACATTGGATACCCCCACCCGTATTTTGGAAACAAATTCCTTGTTTTCATTAGCTTACGGACAAGTATGGGCCGTAAAATATTGAAAACAAGGTGGTTCCTTGCAAAATATTCCAGGATAAGGAGTTAGCTGGACAATTTAGAGCGAAACCAGGGGGCCATGCCCCAGTTGAGGGTATTGCGAGGTGGCTTCTTCTTGAGGGGGAAGCCATCCGGCGTCATGCCTCCAGGTTCAGCCACTCTGGTTTCGCTCTGAGGGAAAGCTCCTGAGGACTATTGTGCGGCGAAGGGGAGAAATAATCTGCAAACACCTGCGGTGTGGCAGAGGCGCCTCGCGCATGAGGTTCGTGGTCTCCCACGCTTCGCTTGAAAAATTCGACGGATGGGGCAGCCTTAACTTATGGCCGGGTCGAGGGGGCACCCGGCGTGGCAGTTTGAACAATGGAAAGGCAAGGGGCAGCCGGGGTATGGGGAAGGCCATAGCAAGTCAGCCCCCGCTGGGCGGGGTTGGCGAGTTAGCACGTTAGCGGGACAGCGATGGGCACGGCTTCATACCTACGTGGATCGGCAGCGCCGGTGTGGAACTCATCCCTAATTCCCGATCCCTGGTCCCTGGTCCCTACCTTACTCCCGGATGACCTTTACGAAGATGCCGTCGGGGAGTTCGCCTTCGAGCAGGTGGACCACGCCGTCTTTCACGTAACCTTCGAGAACCTGGCGGGGCGGCCTGGCGGCGGCCGGCTGGCTGGGACGCGGAACCGGCGTGGTGGCCAGTTTGCCATAGGGCCGGGCCGCGGGCGTGCGAACTCCGACCGCACCGCTAGCCCCGCTGACTCCGCTCGGAGTCTTTCCCATCCCGCGATCCATGGCTTCATTGGCCAGGCGGTCGGCTTCCTTGTTGCCGCCACGCAGCGTGTGGCGCATCTCAAAGCCCTCAATGCGGCGGGACATCTTTTTTGCCTCTTCATAGAGCGGAAGCAGCACGGGGCTCTTCACGGCGTACTTGCCCTGCATCTGCTTGACCATCAGTTCCGAGTCCGAGACTACGCGCAGGCGCTTCGCTCCATGTTCAATGGCCCAGCGCAAGACCGCCAGAAGGCCGGAATACTCGGCATAATTGTTGGTTTGAATGCCGAGGAACTCGCTCAGCTCGGCTACAACACGGCCGTGCGGGTCCTCGACCACCGCTCCATAGCCGGAGGGGCCGGGATTGCCGCGCGAACCGCCGTCGCAGTGGGCTGTGAACCATTCACCGGAGGCTCCGGCGGGGGACAAAGAGGGATTTTCAAATAAATTCATCGCTTCCCAGTTTACCGGTTGTAGACGAGGCTGAAGCCGGCGCGGCTCTTGATTCGGCCATTGATAGGAAACAGCAATGCAAGTTCGGCCACGCCCACCCATCGGACAAAAACAAAGACGTCCGATGGATGGGGCACAGTTTCATCTGCCGTGGGTCGGCCTCGCCGGTGGAGGACTAAAGAGTGTTGCGCCTTCCCACCCATTTCGCGATAAGACCTGCGAAATGGATGGGGCACGGTGCTTCTATCTGGGGCCGGATCAATCGTGGGGTTGCTTACCTACTGAACAAATTTGCGTCTATTGCAATGCGGACATTCCCTTATCCCCCGGAGCAGATCGATGGCAACGGATGCGGTGATTCATCCCGGTTCCACGCTTGGAGTTCCGGAATCCATGGCTTGGCCGGCAGCCCGGAGGTTACAATCCTCCCCAGTGATGGCTGCAAGCAGGGCAATGGACGGACCGAAGAGCGCGCAGGAGCGGATGCAGGCGCGCGCACCGGAGATGGAGCTGATCCGCGAGGCGCAGGGAGGGTCGAGGGCGGCCTTCGACGCGCTGGTGCGGCAGTATGAGCAGCAGGTTCTGCGGCTGGCGCTGCATTTGACGGGTTCCGAGCATGACGCCGAGGACATTTACCAGGAAGCGTTTTTGAAGGCCTACCGGTACCTCGGGAATTTCAGGTTTGAATGCTCGTTTTATACCTGGATTTACCGGATTGTGACCAATCTTTGCCTGGACCAGCTGCGGCGGCGCAAGACCCGGCGCGAGGACCATGCCGTCATTCTGGATCACTCCGGGGACGAGATCGACGTACTGGCCTCGGTTTCCGACGACCGGTCGTTTTCCAACCCGGCCAAGGAACTGGACCGCAAGCTGCTTGGAGAGCGGATTCAATCCGCGCTCACCAAGCTGACGCCGCGGGAGCGGATGGTTTTTGAGCTGAAGCACTACCAGGGGCTCCGCCTGCGCACCATCGGAGAGATGTTGAACACCACAGAAGAGACCGCCAAGAACACTCTTTTCCGGGCGACAAAGAAGCTGAGAACACAGTTGGCGGGGTTGCGGTAAGCGCTCGATGGCAATCCCTTCAAAAGGGGGATGCGGATTTTTATCTGAGGCGCGCGTTGAATTTTTTGAGGCTGGAAGGACGTAGCGATGAATTGCGAACTTGCACATGAGCGAATCGTGATGGCGGCCTATGGAGAGCTGCCCGACGAGCTGACGCACGAGCTGGAGCGGCACATGACGGGCTGCCCGGAGTGCCAGAAAGAGCGGGAACAGCTGCTGGCGCTGAAGGTGCTGGCGGATGCGAATCCGGTTCTGGAGCCCAACGCCAACCTGGTGGCGCGCTCGCGGATGCGGCTTGAGGAGGCGCTGGACGCGCTTCCTCCCAAGCGCTGGTATGAGCGGGTGGGCCAGCGAATGATGAACAATTTTTCCAGTCTGCAGGCGGCGCCGGTGGCCGCGTGTCTGCTGCTGGTGGCTGGAGCCGGGGCGGGCTCGCTGGGCGGCTACGAGTTTGCGCAGGGCCGCGCAGCGCACGCTGCCGCAGCCATGGCGCAGCAGGCCAGCGCGCAGCCGCAGCCGGTTGTTCCTGCCGCGCCGGTAGAGATTGCCAACATCTCCAGCATTGTGCGGCAGCCGAACAGCGAGATGGTGGAGGTTCGCTACAACCAGGTGGTGCCGCAGCAGATCGAGGGCTCTCTGGACGACCCAAAGATTCGCCAGTTGCTGATGGTGGCCAGCGAGAACTCGGCATCGGCCGGGGTGCGGGACGACTCGGTGGGGCTGTTGGCGGCCGAGTGCCGCGCCGGCCACAGTTGCCAGGCGGAGGGCATTCGCGACGCGCTGATGGTGGCGCTGCGCTATGACAAGAACGCGGGGGTGCGCGAGAAGGCGCTGCAGGGGCTGGAGCCCTATGTGGCCGAGGATGTGCGCGTACGGGATGCGGTGCTGGAGGCGCTGATGAACGACAGCGATCCGCGCATTCGCACCGCGGCCATCAACATTCTGGAGCCGGTGGAAGCGGATACCAGTGTGCGGCAGGTGCTGTCCACGGTTGCCAATTCAGACCGGAATCCCCACATCCGGACCGTTTCGAGACAGGTCTTGAGCCGGGTTCCGGAATTTCAGTAGGAACGCCAAACCTTCCGGGAACCGCACCGTCAGAAGAGAGTTCGGACCGGAGGAGAGGTAACTGGGAGAAGAAGAAATGAAACACCTTTTGAGGCCGTTACACGCGATCGGTATGGGTGTGCTGGTGAGCATGGGAGCCGCGGTAGCGATGGCTCCCTTGAGCCTTCCGGCACAGTCGCGGGGGATTATCGAGCTGTTGCAGGACCCCAGCCCGCTGCTGCACAGCAGTTCGCAGGGCTACCTGGGCGTGGACCTGACGGATGTTGACCAGGAGAAGGCGCAGGCGCTGAAGCTGAAGGAAGTGCGCGGGGCCATCATCACCCTGATCGATCACGATGCGCCCGCCGGGCAGATCGGGTTGAAGATCAATGACGTAGTGTTGGGGCTCAACGGGCAGACAGTGGAGGGCGCCGAGCAATTGCGCCGGATGCTCCGGGAAATCCCAGCCGGCCGCAAGGTCAGCCTGGTCATCAGCCGCGACGGCAATATCCAGACGCTGGCCGTCGAGCTGGCCGACCGCAAGGCCATGGAACACGAGGTCTGGAACAAGATCGGCACGGGCGGGGACGTGTTTGCGCAGGCTCCGGGAATGGGCATTCTGACCGGCGGAGGCGACGGATCGCTGCCGGGCGGCTTCCACATGCCGTTTTTCGGCAGCAGCCTGAACGTGGGCGCGATGGTGGAGCCGCTGACCTCGCAGATGGCCGAGTACCTGGGCGTGCCCAGCGGGCTGATGATCAAGCAGGTAGCCCGCAAGAGCGAGGCAGCCACGGCCGGGCTGAAGGCGTTCGACGTGATTCTCAAGGTGGGCCCGGACGCTATCACCACGCTGGCGGACTGGGAACGGGCTCTGCATGCCAACCAGGGCAAGCCGGTGCAAGTCACCGTGCTGCGCGACAAAAAGCAGCAGACGCTCACCCTGCAGGTGGACTCAAAGCGGCATAGCGAACTGGAGTTCGACGATATCTTCCCCACGGTCGACGGAGCCATGCTGGCTGAGATCGAACCGGAGATCGGGCAGGCGTTTGCCTTCGACAGCCAAGCTGCGGCCCAGGAGCTGAAAGACAAGGCAGAGGCTCTGCGCGAACAAGCCCAGACCATGCAGCACTTCGAGATCACCCCGCAACAGGCCGAGGAGTTTCGCAAACTGGGCGAGGAGATCAAGAACAGCCTGGCGGCGGAAAACTTCAAGATCGATCAGAAACAGATGGACCAACTGAAGCAGCAGATGGAAGAGTTTCGCAAAAGCTTCAAGCCCGAAGATTTCAAAGTCGATCCCAAGCAGATGGATGAGCTGAAACGGCAGATGGAAGAGTTTGGCAAGCGCTTCCCCGAACAGTTCCAGCTCAACAAGAATCAACTCGACGAACTGATGCAGCAGCTCAAGACGATTCCCGCGCTGCCAGCCATCGTTCAGCCGCTTGACTAGCAGCAACTGGACCGGTTGAAGCGTCCGATGGAAGAGATGGAAGCACTTGGCTTCAGCAACCACGTGTGAGGATTTTCAACCCACGAAGCAATTAGGTTTCCTGCGCGGTTTTGTGCTGCAAGCCACAGATTGTATTGCTTTTAACTAAAAAATAGACTTTAGTTCTATAGGGATGTTACCTCTGGTGAGGGGGTAGGGGGTGGTCCTCTTCCTGGGGAGGTACAGACCGGTCACATCCCTGAGAGATTAAACCTGGATAATGCCTCACTCTCTCAATTGGTCCTATGGCTCATTGTGCGCCGGGCGATCCTCAATTTCTGCAAAGTGGGAATCCAACTTACCCAAGAGCGGTTCCAGGGTGGGTATACCCTTTCTGGCCTGTTGCGAGGTTGCCGCTTACTTCACCCCACGGACGAAGGCCTGTCCGCGGGGACCCCGGTCCTGCTGGTAGCGTCAGCTCGGGTTTTGTGGTTTCGAGGTACAGCAATCCTGGAACCGCCATAAGCGGCCAGACTCCGTGTTGTTCCAACGACCCCTAAGTGCCGATAGAGAACGCGCGGAGACTGTTCTTGCACACACCGGGCACTCGTCGACCAAAGCCGAATCGTTCAGATCCTGCTGGCAATTGTCAGACTTTTTGTCAGGCCAAGCGGTACTGCTGTCTGGATATGACCTTCGGGAAATCGCCCCAGCCCTCGAGAGGGCGAAGGGGGATGGCGTGACCCCGTCTCCTCAGGAAGACCAGGAGAGATTTCGGCTTGCTTTTGAGTGCGCCAACCTGGGTATCGCGCTGGTTGATCTGGAAGGAAACATCTTCGAGGCGAATAAGCGGTGCTCCGATTTCTTTGGCCGCGCTAACGACGAGCTGAAGCGATTGAGCCTGTTCGACATCTGGGTTCCCGAAGATCGGGTCGAGGCGATGGCCGGTTTTCTGGCATCCGCCAATGGGAGCAATGCTGATGCCGTCTATGAAAGAAGGTATCGAAACAAGACGGGCGAGATCATTTTTGCCGAAGTGGTGCGGGGATTGGCCCGGAGTCAGACGGGGAAACCCGAGTTCTTCATTATCAGTTTCCGCGATATCACGGAAAGCAAACGATTGCAGACCTTGTTGGAAGAGCGGGCGTCTACCGATCCCTTGACCGGCGCAATGAACCGAAACGGCATCGAAGAGAGAGTCCGCTGCGAGTTGATGAGATCCGATCGCTATGGCGACAAGCTATCGCTTGTGCTGGTGGATCTGGACCATTTCAAGGCGGTGAACGACACCTACGGTCATCTGGCGGGCGACCGGATTTTGCGTGGATTCTGCGATATTGCCCGTAGTTGTCTTCGATCCACCGACTCTCTAGGCCGCCTGGGGGGCGAAGAGTTTGTAGCCTTGCTGCCGGAAACCGGCTTGACAGGGGCCCGGCTCTTTGCAGAACGCCTCAGGACGACTCTCGAAGCCTTCCAATTTGACGGAGGCGTACGAATCACCGCCAGCATGGGGGTTGCAGGTCATCGAGAGGGCGAAGAATTGTCCTCGCTGATGGAGCGCGCCGATTCCTCCATGTACCGCGCCAAACAAAGCGGACGAAATCGAGTTGTCGTGGACACGGGAGACGTAGAGCGGGAAGAAGCCCGGAAGGCTCAAGCCGCGCACGTGACTCTGTACTGGAAGCCCTCCTACCTCTGCGGACATCCGCTCATCGATGCGGAACATGAGGAATCCTTCCGGCTGATCAATCTCATGATGGTTGCAATGGCCGAGGAAGAGACAGAGAAGAGAGTGCTCCCCTTGGTTCGTGAACTGTTGGAGCACATCCAGACGCATTTTACCAACGAAGAACAACTTCTCCGGGCAGTCGGTTTCCCGGAGGCAGAGGGCCACGCTGAAATTCATCGCGACCTGGTCGAGCGCGCAAACGAGTTGATTCGCCAGTTTGAATTGCGTCAGGACTCGGCGGGCGATCTGCTTGGCTTCCTTATCCACGACGTGGTGGCCAGACACATGCTCCGGGACGACCGCAAGTTCTTCCCCTGGTTCAAGGCGAAACAGGCCATTGCGTCAGGGCTGAAGCCCTGACCTACGAGTTTTATTCTCAGGTTCTTTGCGTGGTACATTGGCGACTCGCCACACTCGGCCTTTGACCTCGTCGAACTTTGAGTCCGTGGCATCCCAGGTCTCAGAATCGAGACCTGGGGCACCCCAGTTGGTACGGGAACAAACGGTCAGGGGCCTTAGAAGCCGTCGTCGCGGAACATGGGGTGCGGGATCAGGCGGCGGTAGTCTTCCTGATGGGCGCCGTCGAGACAGGCCTCGATGATCCGCTTGCCCAGGGGATCAAGTTCCGGCACCAAAAACTGCTTGAGTTCGCTGGCAAAGAACTCGCGCCACTGGCGCGCGCCCTCTTCGTAGACGTCCATGCCGCCCTGAATCTGCTCTTCGACGCGCAGGAACACGCGCGGAATCATGGAGCCTTCCACACGCAACTGGTGGGGAATATAGCCCAGCAGCGGGCACAGCGCCTCGCCCACCTGCTCGCGGGCAAACTTGGCGCTGCCGCGGCGGGCAAGGTACTCGCGGGCAATCCACTCGGCCATGAAGCCTACTTTCCATGCGCCGATGTGCTGGTTGGGAATGAGCACGTAGCGGGTTTCCGGCGTGTCGACAATCTGATGCAAGAGCAGGTTGGCCTGGTCCACGCGGCGGCCGGTGGCAAAGGCCCAATAGGAACCCACGCCTTCGGACTGCATCTCCCGGCTCTTTGAAGCCTGAATGCTGGGGTTGGCGTGGCCGCGCGGGGCAACCAGCCTCCACAGCCAGGCCAGAGCGGGGCTGAGCACGTGGATCATGGCCAGGATGCCGTAAAGCTGGCTGTCGCGATGGGTGGGGGGGCAGCGCACGCCAAAGCTGCGCACGTCCACGCGCTGCGGCCCGTCGAGAATGTCTTCAAGCATGCGCCGAGGCAGAATGACGCGGGGATTGGGGCACAACTTGCCGGGCGCGTCCTCGACGTGCTCCCAGGTGAGGCAGGTTCCGCCGGGCACGATGTAGTGATTGAGGAAAACCAGCGGCTCGGGCGGGTCGATGCACAGGCGCTCCAGGTTGGGCGCCGTTCCGTAACTATGGATGTGGTCCACGCGCACGAACCAGCCGTTTTCAGCGTCGGCCACGGTCAGGCGTCCGCTCGAGCCCTGGTACTTGGGGTGCGCGCAAGCCATGTCGTCTGCGATGGGCCGCAGGTGGCAGGCCTCGGGCAGGTTCAACGTGCGCTCTTCCTTGGTGACCACGTTGCGCCCGATCAGCAGACGCCCATCGTCCATGCGGTGGATGTGCTCGGTCATCTCGCTCTTGCCGCCGCCGGAAGCGCCTTCGTGCATGAGGATCAACTGGTTTTCATAGGGAGTGACCACGGCCACCGCAGCGCAGTGGTTGGTGGTCCAGCCCTCGTGCTCGCCCTTGTCCAGGAGCATGGAGTAGACACCCTTTTTGGCGCTCGGCCCGGGATAGAGGTTGTAGGCGAATATCTCCTGATGCGTGGCCGTGCGGTCGTGGACCACTACCTGCCGGCCAGCAAAATGTGTGTGCCGGAATGGCGGCGCCACAAACAACACTCCGCCGGTGATTTTGAAGTCGGCCGGAACCTGGCTGCGGGGAATCATGCCCTGCAGGTCGGCCAGGGCCGCGGCAAAAAAGGCCGCCTGCCGGGGAACAATCAGGAGGGCGCCATAGCCCAGCGCATCGGTGCCGGCATAGAACGGCATGGCCACCAGTTCCTGCGTTTTGAGCCAGTCGAGCGTTTCCTGGCGCGTCTTGTCAAAGGACGCGCCAAAGCGCTGCTCATAGGTCGGCTTGTCGGTAGGCAGGTTGTCGCCGATCACCATCGCGTCCGGATCGCGCCGGCGCATGGCAGGGTCGGGAAAATTGATCGCCAGGCCGTTGCGCGCCTTGGTAATGACCGCCTCAATGATGCGGCCCACGCCGGCGGTTTGAAACACTGCCTCATATTGCCCGTGGTCTTCACGATTGCCCAGCGTCCAATCGGTCTCCCCGGTGGCCCGGCCCAGCGCCCAATCCATCAACTGCTGCCGGGTCTCCGGCGCCTGCACCAGGGGAGCTGCGCCGAGCACCTCCCGTACGTGGGCGGGCAAATCGAACTCCGTCCAACATGCCTGAAAATCGACAAGAGTGCCATTGATGGCTTCGCTGGTCATGTTTTCTCGCTTTCCGGGAAGGGTATATGCACCTGGATCAGGAAAAAAGGCAAAAAGTGCACACCTTTTTTATCTCATCCCCCATCACACCTGGCAGTGAGGCGCATCACATTGCGGGAAACCGCTCTCTGACGAGGCGCAGCGCTTCTTCTTCCGTCGCGATCGAGCCTTCTAGCTGGGCGTCTTCGACGGCATGCAGCATCTGCTTGAACTGCGCCCCGGGCATGTATCCGGCCGCAATCAGCTCGCGGCCGGTAATCAGAGGTTTGGGCCGCACTGCCTCTTCCGGCATGGCCTGGTAGCGCTCGCGGACAAACTCCCAATGGTCCAGATTGCCGCTCGCGGCCAGGCAATCCATGCGGTGCAGGGCCAGATGCTCAGGGAAGTTTTCCAGGCGGAAGAAGCGCTTCAGCGTGGAGGCCTTCATGCGCGCGGCATCGGCAAAGCGCATGTGATTCTCTATCAGCGCCAGAATCTGGTGCGTTTCGTCATTCGAGAAGCGGAACCGCCGGCATATCTCCGCGCCGATGGCCACGCCCACCTCGACGTGGCCGTCAAAGCGAATCCTGTCCGGCGCTCGTCGAAAGGTCGACGGCTTGCCCACATCGTGCAGCAGCGCACCCCAGGCCAGCGTCAACGGGCAGCCAGGTTCGAGTTGCGCCAGCAGGCCCAGCGTGTGCACCCACACGTCGCCCTCGGGATGGTACTGCGGCGGCTGCTCCACGCCCTTCATCCGCTCGATCTCCGGCAGCACGACGTGCAGCAGGCCGGTCGCGTCCAAAAGCTCAAAGGCTCGCCGCGCCTGCCCTTCTATAAGCATTTTGGTCAGCTCGTCGCGCACGCGTTCGCGGCTCACGGCTGCAGTCTTCGCGGCCAGGCGGCGGATGGCGGCGGCGGTTCCCTGCTCCAGTTCGAAGCCGAAGCGCGCCGCAAAACGAATTCCGCGCAACATGCGCAGGTGGTCTTCTTCAAAGCGCAGGTCGGCGCGACCGATGGCTCGCACCAATCCAGCGTCGAGGTCGGCGATGCCGCCCACATGGTCGATGACCGCGGCCCGAAGATCGTGAGCGCCCTGAAGGGGGTCCAGCAGCAAGCCATTGATGGTGAAATCGCGACGGCGGACGTCCTCTTCGGCGCTGGCCGTATAGTGCACCGCGTCGGGGTGGCGGCCATCGGAGTAGGCTCCGTCGGAGCGGAACGTGGCGACCTCGGTGACCACCTGCGGTGGGGCCAACTCTGCTCCATCCGCGCCCGCGGTCTCAGCACCGTCGCAGGTGGCAACCAGCACCACGCCAAAGTGGGCGCCCACGGCAAAGGTGCGCGGAAAGAGATTGAGCACTACGTCGGGAGTGGCCGAGGTCGCCACGTCGTAGTCTTTCGGCTCGCGGCGCAGCAGCAGGTCGCGAACGCAGCCGCCGGCGAGATACGCCTCATGCCCCGCTGCACGCAGCTCGCGCAGCACGTGTAAGGCCGCATCGAATTGGGGTCTGGCGGGCAACATATGCTTCCATTGTCGCCCCGGCGAACGCGCGAATTACAAGAACGGAAGTCCTTCGCTCCTCAAATTTCTACCCGATCCAGCCGCTAAACTAGAGAGATGAGCGGCTCTGGTCTCATTCTCGGCATTGAATCCTCCTGCGACGAGACCGCCGCTGCTGTTGTGGAGCGAGGTGCGCGCACTCTTTCCTCGGTCGTCGCATCGCAAATCCCCACCCATGCGCGCTATGGCGGGGTGGTGCCGGAACTGGCCAGCCGCGAGCATTTGCGCGCCATCGTGCCCGTGGTTCGCGGTGCGCTGGCACAGGCCAATATCACGCTCGCCGATCTGGACGCTATCGCCGTAACTTCCGGTCCGGGACTGGCAGGGGCGCTGCTGGTGGGCATTACGTACGCCAAGGCGCTGGCCTTTGCGCAGGGGCTGCCTCTCATCGCCGTCAACCACCTGGAAGGACACATCCACGCCGTCCTGCTCCACGAGCGGTCCTTGCATGAATCCTTGCCAGAGCCTTTGCCGAGCGGGCGGACTTTTCCCGAGGAGGAGCCGGCCTTGGCGTTGGTGGTTTCAGGAGGGCACACACACCTCTACCTGGCCCGGCCGGCTCGCGGCGCATGGAAATACTCACTGGTTGGCCGAACCCTGGACGATGCGGCCGGAGAAGCCTACGACAAGGTCGCCAAGCTGCTCGGTTTCGGCTATCCGGGGGGGCCGTGGATCGACGCTCTGGCCCGCTTCGGCAACCCTCTCGCTGTGCCTTTCGCCTTCTCGCAGATCAAGACCAAGCTTCACCTGGCGGGCAAGGCCCCGCGCACCAAGGCGGCCAAGACCGCGCCGATCGCCAACCTCGACTCACGCTTCCTGTTTTCGTTCTCGGGCATCAAGACGGCCGTTCTGCGCTACGTGGAGTTGCACGGCCTGCGGCCGGAGGCTCAGGCTCGCGCCGCCCGGCTGTTTTCGCCGGCAAGCAATCGAGAGCAGAGCTGTCCCTCCGAGCTGACTGGAACGAATTCAAAGGACCTGCATCCTCAGGCGAAGCCGCCCCTGACCAGGGAAGATGCGCTGGCCCTGTGTCCGCAGCCGGTGCTCGACCTGGTGGCCAGCTTTCAGCATGCCGTGGTCGGCGACCTGATGAAGAAGACCTTTGCCGCCGCCGAAGCCCTCGGTTCCCGGCGCATCCTCATCACCGGCGGAGTGGCTGCCAACCGTGAGCTCCGCACCCGATTTACCGCAGAAGCCGCGCGCCGCGGCATTCGAGTGGCCTTCCCGACGCTGTCACTTTCGACAGACAACGCCGCCATGATCGCCGCTGCCGCATGGCCGCGGTTTCAGGCTGGCGAGTTCGCCGGTCCCGAGCTCTCGGCCGATCCCTCGCTGGCGTTGGGTCGCTGAAAAGGCTGCGAAAAAACACGGGATTTTGGGTAAGGTTGGTGACAAGCGATCCTCCGGGGCTAAAGCCCGCGTTGATTCTGCTGACCTTATGCGGGGGTTGAAACCCCCGCCTCCCTCCGGGCCGACTTCTTCCGCAGCCTGTAAAGGCCGCCCCGATTTCGCATGGCCATTGCGTCAGGGATGAGGCCCTGACCTACCAGTCCCGGCCTGCCACACGCGCTTTTACTCTTGCGTCGACAGCCACCAGCCTCGGCCGGCGCACCAGCAACTCGAGTCCGGCGAGTCATTGCGGTGCAGCCGTTTTACGTCGCTCCAGCGCCCCTTGCGCAACGCAGCCCTCAGTGTCCGCACTGCCTCTGGGTCCTGGGCCCCGGTGCAGGAAACAAACTGCACCCCGCACAGGAACCGGGCGGCATAGAGGCCGTCAGTCTTGCGAGTCACCAGCAGCATCTGTCCGAGCTCATTTTCCGGGGCCATGGGAAACAGCAGACGCCCTTCCGGGTTCAGCGCATCGAGCCAAACCGCCAACGGCTCGGCCGCGGAGGCGTTGACATAGAGCAAATCGCAAGCCGGCAGCGGCGCTTCTGCGCCCGACCGGCCATGCACCGCAACCTGGGAAAACTGGGCTAGATTCCCGGCAGCGCGCTGCGCCAGCTCCGGCTCGATCTCATAGGCGTCTATCCTGCCGGCTTCGCCCACCAGCATGGCCAGAACGGCCGTATAGTATCCCGTGCCCGCGCCCACGTGGACGACGCTCTCGCCCTTTTTGGGCGCCAGCGCGTTCAGGCACAGGGCGTGCAGGCTGGGCTGCCCGTTGTTCAGGCCCCGGGCGGGGTCGAGCGCCACCAGAACGTTTTGGTATAGAACCGCCGGATCGTCGGAAACAGTCACGGTATGCCCGGCAGACGAAATGATCCGCCACGGAGGAGGCCCGACAAACTGTTCCCGCGGAATCGACGCCAGGGCCGCGGCAATCCCGCTGTCTATGCTGGTTTGCGGAGCCACGCCAGCCAGCTCCATGATGTGCTCTGCATAAGAACTTCGAAGAGCCTGGAGGCGATCTGTCCTGTATTGCTGCGCGTGGCTCTCCCCAGTCCCGTTGGGTGGAGGCTGGATCGGATGAGCATCGTCGCGCTCCATCTCCATCCTCCTTCGGCACTCAGGCCGGCATTCACCGTGGGTACGGCCCGCACTCCTCATTATCGAGAACCGCGAGTCACCACGCAAGACGAAGCAGGCTCAGCCTTTCTTCGGCCAGCCTCATCCGCCGCGATGGCTCAGCCTTCGCGAAATAGGGCCCCTGCCAAACCGTCAACGCGCGCCCTGCCAACACCTTCCCCGTGGTGGTAGCCTTCCTTCTGGAGTAAAAACAGGAGGAATCTGTGCGTATTTCCTTGCAGCATTTTGCCGCCATCGGGCTCGCAATCGGACTCAGTATCGGATTAACGGCGCAGACGCCGGCGCCGGGAGCAGCACAAGCCGCGAAACCGGCGGCAGCGGCGGTGCAAACTCATGCCGCTGAGGCGGTGACCAACCCGGTAGCCGACCCAAAGGCAGTGGTCACCGTGGGCCATGCTCGGTTCACAGTCCTCACGCCGGAGTTGATCCGCATGGAATGGGCGGCGGATGGCAAGTTTGAAGATCACGCTTCGTTTGTGTTTTTGAACCGGCGGCTGCCGGTACCGAAGTTCGAGATGACCGAGAAATATGGAAGCCATTCGATGGGTCTCAAAACCAGCGCGTTAATGGTGAGGTATACACCCACCGGCGACGGTCGCTTCACGGCGGAAAACCTTTCTGTTGAACTCACCGTGGACGGCAAACAAGTTACCTGGCATCCAGGCCTGGCCGACCCCGAAAATCTGCAAGGCACTACGCGCACGCTGGACGGCGCGCTGGGATCGAAAACTAAAGAGCCCATCGAGCAGGGCCTGGTTTCGCGCTCCGGTTGGGCGCTGGTGGACGACTCGACGCGGCCGCTGTTCGACTCGGCGGACTTCAGCTTCAAGGAAGGCGAAAAGAGCCCCTGGCCCTGGGTCATTGAGCGGCCGGCCGGCGAGCGGCAGGACTTCTACTTCTTCGGCTACGGGCACGACTATCGCAAGGCGCTGGGCGACTATGTGAAGGTCGCCGGGCGGATCCCACTGCCGCCGCGCTTTGCTTTCGGGGCGTGGTGGTCGCGCTACTGGGACTACACCGACCAGGAACTGGACGAGCTGGTGCGCGGTTTTCACGAGAACGACGTGCCGCTGGACGTGTTTGTTATCGACATGGGCTGGCACATCAGCAGAGAACAACTGCAGGCCGAGGGCCAGGTAGACCAGTCAGGCGAGGGCCTGGGCTGGAGCGGCTATTCGTGGAACAAGGTGCTCTTCCCCGATCCGGACGACTTCCTGGCCAAACTCCACGCCGAGGGCCTGAAGACCACGCTCAATCTGCACCCGGCGTCAGGCGTTGAACCCTGGGAAACCGCGTACCCGGCCATGGCCAAGGCCATGGGCATCGATCCGGCGACCAAGAAATATGTTCCCTTCGACATTACTGACAAGAAATTCGCCATCAACTACATGAACCTGCTGCACCATCCGCTGGAGAAGCAGGGCATCGACTTCTGGTGGCTCGACTGGCAGCAGGAGCAGCACACCAAAATGCCGGGCGTGATGCCGACGTGGTGGCTGAACTACGTGCACTTCACCGATCAGCAGCGTGAGGGCAAGCGGCCGCTGCTCTTCCATCGCTGGGGCGGCCTGGGCAACCACCGCTACCAGATCGGCTTCTCCGGCGACACCATTTCGGTGTGGGATTCGCTGGCCTTCCAGCCCTGGTTTACGGCCACGGCTGCCAACGTGGGCTACGCCTACTGGAGCCACGACATCGGCGGTCACATGCCGGGCGCCGTGGAGCCGGAGCTTTACACGCGTTGGGTGCAGTTTGGCGCGTTCAGCCCGATTCTGCGCACGCATACCACCAAGAACCCCGCGTCCGAGCGCCGCATCTGGGCTTATCCCGAGCCGTACTCGGCCATCCTTCGCTCCACCTTCCAGCTTCGCTATGCGCTTGAGCCTTACCTCTATACAGAGGCGCGCCGCACCTATGACACCGGCGTGGCGTTCTTCCGTCCGCTCTACTACGACTGGCCGGAAGAGTCTGCTGCGTACGACAGCAAGGGCGAATACCTGTTCGGCGACCAGATGCTTGCCGCTCCCGTCACCGCGCCGGGCGACAAGACCAGCGGATTGGCTACGGAGAAAGTCTGGCTGCCCAAGGGCGAGTGGATCGAGTGGCCCACCGGCAAACACTTCACAGGCCCAGCGTCTGTCGATCGCAACTTCTCCATTGACCAGACGCCGGTCTACCTGCGCGCCGGGGCCATCGTGCCCATGCAGCCGCCCATGCGCTACACGGGCGAAAAGCCGGTCGACCCGCTGATTCTGAACATCTGGCCGATCGCGCCGGGCGCGAGTTCGAGCTACCCGGTTTATGAGGACTCGGGCGTTTCGGTCGAGTACCAGCATGGTGTCTTTGCGCGCACGCCGGTGAAGGCAACTGAGACCGGAGACACGCTCAAGGTGGAGATCGGTCCCGTTGAAGGCGGCTATCCGAACATGCCCAAAACCCGCGGTTACGAGTTGCGCCTGCCCGCCGATTGGCCGCCAGCTTCGGTTACCGTCAACGGTGTCGCGGTGAAGCACGCGGGGCCAACCGGCAAGGGAGGATGGAGCTTTGAAGGCAACACGCTGACCACGGTGATTCCTGTGACGAGTGGGAGCGTGGAGGCCAAGGTGGTCGTGGAAGTGCGCCGGGCCGCGGGTCTGACCGCCCGCCGCGGTGAACTCGACGGCTTTGCCGGGACCATGACACGGCTGCGCGGGGCTTACGATGCGATGAACCAGACTCAGCCCATCTCAAGCCCGCCCGATGTGCTGATCGACGCCATGCAGACCGGCGACCGGCTCAGCTACCATCCTGAGACAGCCGTTGCGGAGATCACCCACCTGCACGCAGTGCTGCCCCAGGCGCAGGCCGCGCTTGCCGACATCGCCAAGGGCATCGGTCCGCGCATGGACGAATATGCCAAGCGCCTCGCCCAGGAAAACTGGGCTCACGCCACCATAAACATCGAGGCGGAAAAACAACTCCGCCGCGACGCTATGGCCAGAGCAGAGAAGTTGGTGAACGAAGCTGCGAAATAGATGTTGATTCAATCAGGCAGCGGGATCGGAGATATTTCCTCCGCATCCCGCCGGCTGATCGTCGCTTGCGACCCGAACCTTCAAGAATGATGTTCGCCCGAACAGCACCCGGCATCGGCCTTCGCGGGTTGTACATAGGGTTGATGCGGATCGACCACGTAACCTTCGCTGTATTTGTCGTGGTGGCGAACCCAGGCCATGGTGTGCGCCAGCCCGTCCTCGTCGCGGCCTTTGGGGACCAGGTCAAGGAAGTTATACGTGCCAACCAGAATGTCCAGTCCGCGCGCATAACTCGAATAGGTGTGATAGATACTGCCATTCGCGTCCTTCAGAAACACGCTGAGTCCGGGGCCTTCCTCGCTGGGGAATTCGACCTCGTCGTAGTTATAGTTCACCTTGCCCCGGGCGCGCTCGTCTGCGGTGAAAGATACGTGATAGTCGTAGTTGAAGTCGCTGCCGAACGACGATACCCACTTGAAGCGCCAGCCCATGCGCTTCTTGAAGGCTTCAATCTCTGCAATGGGCGCGTGCGAAATCACTGCGAAGGCCACGTCGCGATTAGCCAGATGAATGGTGGGGCCGTCGAAGTGGTCGGCCAGAAACGAGCAACTGGGGCATCCTTCGCTCCATCCCGGGCCAAGCATAAAGTGGTAGACGATTAACTGGCTGCGCTTGCCGAAGAGATCGGCGAGTGTAACATTGCCCTCCGGTCCCTCAAAGACATATTGCTTCTCGACTAACTCCCGGGGGAGTTGTCGGCGCTGGCGGCTTAACTCGTCGCGCAGCCGGGTAAAATCTTTTTCCTTTTGCAGGTGCTGCTTGCGGGCAGCGAGCCACTCGGCATGAGAAACGACTTTGGGGCGTTCAATTTCGGTCAGACTGCTGGCCATGGCGATCCTCCTTTGATTCTGATTGAGTGGGGAAGGTGGTTGCGAGTTGCTTTCTACGGAATGTCGTGACGACAAGGGCAGCCAGGCCGGCGGTTCCAGTTGCGCTGCCGGCGATGACTGCAGCGGTTGCGATGCAGAATGGGCACATGGGGAAAACCTCCCGTTGAGGAAAACTTCTTCAAGAATCAGGCAGTCTGGGCCGGCTTTGGAAAGGCCGGCGCTTCGTCTGCGCTTGGTCCCCAGGTTGCGGGCACCGCGATGTCGAGAAGTCGCAGGTAGACGCTGAATTGGCCGCGATGCTGGTACCAGTGGCTGAGCATGACATCCCGCAAAAACAGGCAGCGCGGCTGAGCAAGCACTTCACGCTCGCCGGCCACCATGCGCCAGGTCTCCTGCATTGCGGCGTCGGTCAATTTCGGCAATAGATCACGGACTGTGGAGACACTCTCATCGAATGCCGAGAGTGTCTCCTCAAGACTGGCGGGCTGGGGGAACTTGAATTCTTTTGGCGCCTGCGCAGGATTGTCTTGTACGAATCGGACAACCGCGCCGGGGACAGTGGCGAGATAATAGGCGAGTTGTCCTGCGGTCAACGACTTCTGATGCGGCGCCCACATCAGCTTCTCTTCCGGCAAGCGCTCCAGGAATCTCCGCGTGTTGGACGCCTGGACTTCAAACTCCGTCAGCATCGATTGGGCTAAGGACATTGCGATCCTCCTGTAACTGCGAGTACGAGTCTTGCCCTATCCGGTTATTTCGATCAGGCTCGTTCGGCATGTTTCCGAATGCGATCGAGGAGCGAAGCCCATCCGCCGTTCACACCCTTTCTGTGTTCGTCTTCGATAAACCCGAGCGCGGTGTGCCGGAAGGCAATCAGGGTTCCGTCCTCCTTCTCGGCCAGGCGGTATTGCACGTTGTTGACGAGCGGATAGGAAGCGAACAGCGGTCCGCAGATTTCAAGCAGCGTGGGCCGCTTGATGGCCTGCACATGGCCCCAGAGGTGGCCGTTGTTGTCGCCCAGGTCGCGGTACCAGCGGCCGCCCGGCCAGGGTTCGATCTTCATGGGCATGGGTTCGCCGCCGCCCTTCTCATTGCGCGGCCCCATCTGTTCCAGCAGCGCGGCGAAGGTCTGCTCCAGGGTCGCGCGCACATGGATCTCCTGTTTAATGTCCAGGGTCATATTCTCAAGGCCCGGTGCTGTCGAAATCATGTTTCCTCCTTGGGGATCACTTTGGGAATTTGGATGAATCCGGATTGTGCGGCTTTCTCCTCGGCGAGTTCCTTGACGCGGCCCAGTTGGTGCTGCCAAAAGCGCTCGAATGTGCCTGCCCACTCATAGAGCGGCCGGATTGCGTGCGCATTGGTGCGGTAGAGTTTGTGGCGACCGTCGCGGCGCACGTGAACCAGGCCCACGTCCCTGAGCACGCCGAGGTGCTTTGAAACCGAAGGCTGGTCGAAGCTGAGGGCGGCCACAATGTCTCCGACCGAGCGCTCCCGCAGCGCCAGATAGTTCAGGATCTCCCGCCGGCGGGGTTCGGCCACGGCATTGAACGCGTCGGAGGTGGTGGCGGCACGTGCCATGAGAAGAAGAGATACATGCTTATATGGGAATATGTCAAGAGATTTTTCTGATCTAGCTTGCCTTTTCCCCGAAATGCCTGCGGCGAAAGCGTTTGCAGTCGCGGAACCAAGCGGTTTACCATGCGGCTCTATGAAAAAGCCCGCCCGTTTCCTGCCTGTATTTCTGCTTCTTGCCGCGCCGCTGCTTTTGGGGCAGGCGCCGGCTGCAAGCCAAGCCCCATCGCCGGACCCGCTGGCGCCCACGCTGGGCGTGAAATCCGCGGCCGAGATTGACCGCGAGTGGCAGCAATCGGTGAGCAAGTATGATGCCGAGCGCAGCCGCCTGCTGGCCATCGAGGAAAAGCAGGAGAACGAGGGGCCGTATCGCGCCGACTGGGCCACGCTGGTGAAGTATCAGCAGCCGCAGTGGTACAAGGACGCCAAGTTCGGCATCTTCATTCACTGGGGCGTCTATTCGGTCCCGGGAGCCCAGAGTGAGTGGTATCCACGCGAGATGTACCACCCCGACCAGGAAGCCTATAAGAATTTTCACGACCACTATGCCTCGCAGGACCCCGCGCAGAAGGACGCAAAGGGCTACAAGGACCTGATCCCGCTGTTCCGCGCCGAGCATTTTGACGCCGCGGCCTGGGCCGAGGTCTTCAAGGAGTCGGGCGCGCAGTACATTATTCCTGTCGCCGAGCACCACGACGGCTTCTCCATGTATGACTCCGGACTGTCCGACTGGACCGTGGTCAAGATGGGACCGAAGCGCGACACGCTGGGCGAGCTGGCCGCGGCCATTCGTGCCCAGGGGCTGCACTTCGGGCTGAGTTCGCACCGTGCCGAGCATAACTTCTTCTACGACGGCGGACGCTCAATCCGCTCCGACGTGAACGATCCCAAAAACGCCTCGCTCTACGGCCCGGCGCACCAGTGGATCAGCGAAGAAGGCGGCATGATGAATGACTGGACCTATCTGAGTCCCGAGTTTGCCCGCGACTGGCTGGCGCGTGACACCGAGTTGGTGGAAAAGTACAAGCCCGAGGTCGTCTACTTTGACTGGTGGGCCGGCCAGCCCGGCTATCGCCAGAACGTTACCAAGTTCGCCGCCTTTTATTACAACTTTGCCGCGGCCCACGGCTATGGCGGCGTCATCGACATCAAGGACTACGACCTGAACTGGAAGGCCGGCGCGCGCGACTTCGAACGCGGCGCACAAGACCGCATCCTGCCCGAACACTGGCAGACCGACACCTCCATCAGCAATGCGAGCTGGGGCTACATTGAGCACGACACGTTCA
>JBEKTB010000020.1:0-36219 GCA_049516495.1 Occallatibacter sp. | reverse complement strand
CCGCGCGAAGCGAATTCGCGGGCCATGGAACGCGTCAGCCCGATCAGCCCGGCCTTCGAGGCCGAGTAGTTCACCTGGCCCGCCTGGCCGGTGCGTCCCACCACGCTTGAAATATTGATAATCCGGCCCCAGCGGTTCTTCAGCATCGGGCTCAGCAAGGCCTGCGTCAGCAGAAACGCCCCGGTCAGGTTGGTCCCGAGCACGTCGTCCCAGTCCGGCCGCTTCATCCGTAGCATCAATCCATCGCGCGTGATGCCGGCGTTGTTCACCAGTATCTCCACCTTGCCGAAGCGCTCAATCACGGCCTTGGCTCCGGCCTTGATCGACTCTTCGCTGGCCACGTCCAGTGCGAACGCCGCTGCCTGCCCGCCTGCCGCTGCAATCTCCGCCGCCACCTCGGCCAGTTTGGCCTCATTCCGCGCCGCCAGCGCCACGGTTGCCCCGGCCCGCGCCAGTTCCAGGGCACATGCCCGGCCAATCCCCTGCGACGCCCCGGTTACCAGCGCAATTCTTCCCTGCAAATCCGACATATGTTTCTCGTCAACCCGCGCGCACAACGCAACGCCCTTTCGTTCCTCATTATAAGTGGGCAAGAGTCAGGCTCTTGCAGCCTGGGAAAATCGCGCGGCTTGAGGCAGGCATATCCCTAATCGCCCTTGATCGCCGTAGCCCGGTTCTTTTGAAACGTGACTGTCCAATGCTTTCCGCCTTGGTCGTAAGTCACCGTGCGTTCGCCCTCGGTGGGGCCGTCGGGGTGCACCTGCTGGCCGATCGCCATGCGCGTCTCCAGTTCGCTCATGCCCGGCTTTACATGATGCGCGTCGATGGCTGCCCACACATCTTTCGGCCAGTGGTCGTAAATGGTGTGCGGGTCGTCGTAGAAAAACAGCAGATCGCAGAAATAGGTCTCCTGGCTACCCTCCTGATAGCCAATGGGCGTGGCATACAGGTCCGTCCCGCCCGGCAGCGCGAACACCGCGAAAACCTGGCGGCTGCCGTGGCCCATGCCGTCATACTCCGACGCGGGCGCAATAGCCTTCACAATCTTCTTCACGTCCAGTCGCTGAGCCGCTGGAATCAGCCCTGCCCGCTTGGCGAAGACCACGCGCCCGCCCGCGTACGGGTAATAACTCATGGTGTATCCGTTCTTCATCCACACGCTGGTGCCCTCGAGGCGCAGCGTGTCCTCAAAGTGCGACATGAAGTAGGCGCGCATTACTACCAGGTCGTCCTTGCTCAACGTCTGGTTCTCGTCATTCTGCGCAATCTTGCCCGGGTCCCGCCGGTGTTTCCACACGGAGAACAGGTAGACGCTGCCGATGACCAGAGTTATCAGCGTAGGGATGAGCACCTTTTGCCAGGTCTTCACGCGTCCTCCCGACTGGATTGCCTTGTAACTCTATGCTAGCGGAGCCGGTAGCTTTGGATTGTTGAAGTTAGCCGCAATCTCCGGCTGCGCATCCCGCGGCCTGAGCGCCTCGGAGGTCAGCGCGTCGGCCTGCCGCAGCCCTGGGAACAGCGCCGCCCACAGCCCGGCCACGGCCAGCGCACCCACTCCGCCCACCAGCGTGGCGGCCTTTGCGCCCCACCACTGGGCGGTCAGCCCGCTTTCAAACTCGCCCAACTCGTTGGAGGCTCCGATGAACAGCGAGTTGACCGCGCTGACCCGTCCCCGCATCTGGGATGGGGTCGACAGCTGCAGCAGCGAGCCGCGGATGATCACGCTGATCATGTCCGCCGCGCCCGCCACGGCCAGCGCCGTCAGCGACAGCCAAAGTCTGTGCGAGAGCCCAAACACAACAGTTGCCGCCCCGAATACGGCCACGGCCGTGAACAGCTTCCGCCCTGCCCGCCGCGCCAGCGGGAAGCGGGTCAGGACGAGCGACATGGCCAGCGCTCCCACGGATGGCGCTGCTCGCAGCATTCCCAGCCCGCGCGGCCCGGTGTGCAAAATGTCTTGCGCAAAAATCGGCATCAGCGCCGTCGCCCCGCCCAGCAGCACCACAAACAGGTCCAGTGAGAGCGACCCGAGCAGCAGCGGAGAGTGGCGAACATATTGAAAACCCGCCATCACCACCTTGACCGATGCGGCCTTGTGCTCCATCCGCCCCGGACGCACGTGCAGGCTGGCCACCAGCACCAGGAACCAGGCCAGCGTGGCCAGCGTGAAGGCATAGACGATCGCCGCCCCCTCCATGCGCATGTTCACCAGCCAGGCTCCCAGGGGAAGCGTGAACAGCACGCCTCCCAGCGCCGGGCCGGAGACGTTGGCAAACTGGAAGATCGCGCCGCCCCAGGTGACCGCGTTGACAAAATGCTTCTCGGGAACCAGGTGCGGAATCAGCGCGGAACTGGCCGGCCCAGAGAAAGCCCGCGCTGTTCCGGTCAAGAACAGCACGGCATAAATCGGAGCGACAGTGTGCATCCCGGCCCGCGCCAGAGCCAGCAAAGCCGCGGTCGCGACCATCTGCAACCCGTAACACACCAGGATTACCTGGCGCCGGTCGAAGCGGTCGGCCGCGTGGCCCGCGGGCAGCAGGAACAGCACTGCGGGCAGAAAAAGCGCCAACCCCGTAAGCCCCAAGTCCAGCGGCCGGTGGGTCATTGAGTAGACCTGCCAGGCCACGGCCACCGTCTGCGCTCCGGTTCCCAGAACAGCCATGACCCTGGCCAACTGGTATCGCTTGAAGTCGCGGGAGGCAAAAGCTTCCATGCCACGCCGCGGCGGTTTTGGGGGGAGGGGATCCATGTCCTGACTTATGTATATCGCTTTCTGCCGCAAAACCGGAAACCGGCCGCATGGCTTGTTCCCGGCCAGTGCGGTCCGCCGAAGTGCCGCCTCCAGCTGATTCTGAAAGTCGGGAAAATCCTTGGGTAGTGCCTGGCTGTGCGGATGTGATTCAATGGAAAGAATGGCAGTTCGACGAAGATTCACGGTGCATGGGCGGTGGGTGGCGGCTACGCGGAAGGTGCGCGAGCTGGCGATGGTAGCAAAGGCGCTGGCCTTTACCGGCCATCCGGTATTGGCGCAGATTATCCCGGCGCGCTTCTGCAACCTATCCTGCGGCTATTGCAATGAGTACGACAAGGTGTCGGAACCTGTGCCGCTCGAAGAGATGTACCGGCGCATCGACCACCTGGGACGGCTGGGAACGGCCATGATCGGGCTGTCCGGCGGCGAGCCGCTGACGCACCCTCACCTCGACGACATCA
The DNA here is from genome assembly GCA_049516495.1 of Occallatibacter sp. Lineage (GTDB taxonomy): Bacteria > Acidobacteriota > Terriglobia > Terriglobales > Acidobacteriaceae > Telmatobacter. The sequence goes on along the minus strand of JBEKTB010000020.1, from coordinate 33,006 downwards.
TCCGCCGCATCCGGCGGACCGGGGCGATTGCCGGGATGATCACCAACGGCTACCTCCTGAATGTCGAACGGATCGAGCGTTTGAATCGGGCCGGCCTCGACCATTTGCAGATTTCCATCGACAACCTGGAGCCCGACGACGTCTCGAAAAAAAGCCTGAAGGTTCTCGACAAAAAGCTCCAGATGCTGTCGGACCACGCCGAATTCCACGTGAACATCAATTCCGTGGTTGGCGGCGGCTTCAAGAACCCGAATGATGCGCTGGTGATCGGCCGGCGGGCGCTCGAACTGGGCTTTGAATCCACGATCGGCATTATCCACGACGGCAGCGGGCAGTTGAAGCCGCTTCTGCCAGCCGAGGCCAAGGTCTACTTCGAAATGACCAATCGGAGGAAGACCAACTACTCGCGCTTCGACAAGTTTCAGGCGGCCATTGCCGAGGGGCGGCCGAACGAGTGGCGCTGCCGGGCCGGTTCGCGCTACCTCTACATCTGCGAAAACGGGCTGGTGCACTACTGCTCGCAGCAGCGCGGGTATCCGGGCGTTCCCCTGGCCGACTACACCACGGCCGACGTAAAGCGCGAGTTCCTGACCGCCAAGGGCTGCGCGCCCAACTGCACCATCGGCTGCGTGCACCGGATCAGCTACATCGACCACTGGCGCGCGCCGCAAACCAGCACCATTTCCCCGGGCGGACAGACTGCCGAGGCGCCGGCGCTGGTGCAGATTCAGAGCGCGGATTGAGGCCTGCTTCCCCAGCCAGGCCTCAGTGCAGGATAGTACGTTACTTTAGTTACTGAACAATGCGATTTCCCGCTGAATTCTCTTCCGTGGTTGCCGATAAATATGCCCACAAGAGCGCATTTCCGCTCCCGGAAGAGGTAGAAGAATGTCGGTTGGCGCCATTTCGGTCGGAAGCCTCACCCAGTATGTTTCCGCTTCAAGCAGCCTGTCCCAGACGCAGCAGGCGTTCCAAACGCTGCAGCAGAGCCTGGCCTCCGGAAACCTGGCCGCGGCTCAATCCGCGTTCAACAGCTATCAGCAACTGAACCAGAACCTGACCAATATCAGCGGCAGTTCTACCTCAAGCACGCAGCTTGCTACGGACATGACCGCGCTGGGCACGGCGCTCAGTTCCGGCGACCTCTCGACGGCGCAATCGGCATTTGTAACCGTCCAGGCCGACATGAAGAGCTCCCCCTCCCAAGCCATGGCCAACGCCAACGCGGCCATGGCCCAGGTGGAGGATTGGGTGAACGATCTGCTCGATCTTTCCGATCCCAGCAGTTCGTCGTCAACCTCTTCCGATCCGACTACGGCACTTCTGCAAAGCGCCCTGGGCGCGCAGTCGTCTACGACCAGCACGGATCCGGCGACTGAAGCTCTGAGCAGCGAAGCTGCTGCAAGTGCAGGAGCCAGCGCCGCCAGTAGCTCGGGATCAGGCGCCGCATCGAGCAGTTCTGGCATCAACGTCTACGCATAGACCGGTTGCCCGTCCGCCAAGACACGTTCACTCCACAAAAAACCGGCGCATCCCTAGGGGATGCGCCGGTTTGCTTTGGAGAACAGTGGCTACTTCGAAGCGACCTTCTTGACCACGGCGGGCTTGGCCGAGGCGGTGTCGGCAATGGCCTGGTCGATGAGCTGGTAGAGCTTGCTGCGGTCGACGACTTCGACAAACGGCGCGCCCTTACTATTGGCGGTAACCACCCAGATGGTGGGGGTGTGCTCAATGCCGATGCGCTGGCCGAGGGCGTAGTCGGCCTTGACTTCAGCGGCCAGCTTGCCTTGCGGGTCGATGGCAAAGGGCAGGGCGACGCCGTGGCTTTGCGCAAACTTCTCAGTGAACTGGCGCAGTTGGTCGGGGTTCACAATTGAGATCTGGTTGGCAAAAACCTCGTCGCGGTACTCGTCACCCAGGGCCTTGCTCCGGGTGTCGAACCAGCGCGCGTTGACGGCGGCGTTGAAGCTCCAGGCGTGCATGGGCAGTGGAAAATCGTGGCGCAGCCAGGGGATGTGGTACTTGGCGGCGGCCTCTTTGAGCAATGGGTTGGCGCGACCGCAGTCCGGGCACTCCATGTCTTCAAACTCCACCAGGGCCACGCGGGCTCCGGCAGGCGGCTTGAGGGCAGAGGCATCGTGCACCTGGGTGGTGGGTGGCGCGCCAAACTGCGCGTGAGCCGGAACGGCGGTCACAAGAAACGCCGCTGCGGCAAGGCTCAGGAAAAGGCTGGTCCGCGGGCTGCGGGCGGGGACGTGAAGGGCGAGGGCGAAAATACGAGACATAGCGGTTGGACGGCTCCCTAGGTGTCATTGTAACGGTAGAAAACCGGGAAAATCGAAGGGCTATTGCCGGTCGCGCCGCCGGGCGGCCATCCACTGCCGCCATTTGTAGTCGGCAAACACGGAAGCGGCGACGACAAGAACAGCGAGAACACCGAGGAAAATCTTCATGACGGTTTCAGGATCGCATGGATTGGGGAAAGCTGGGGTGAAGTTCGCGGCTCGGTATCCTGTTGCCGGAAGAAAGGCGAAAGGGCAGGCGCCAAAGTTCAATGGAATGGGCCAGGAAGATTAATAAAGAGCCATAGATAGGTTATCCCAGCTTAGGCGCGATGATGCTGCGCCGAAGCTGGGGCACCTGTGACTTTTACCGGCCGACCACGATCACCGTAAAGGTGCCCGGAACCATGGCCGGACGGGGCCGCGGATTGTCAGCCGTTGCCGCGGGCCGGGGGCCGAATTCGGCCGTGACCAGGTAAATGCGGTCGGCGGCGGAGTCGTAAGCCATGGTGCGCGCGCCGCGCTGGGTGGGAAGGGTTTCGATGGTAGGGAAAGCGGAGCCGCTGGCATCGACTACCGAGAGAACGCCTTCGCCGCATGAAGCGAATGCTAGCTTGTGGGCAGCGTCCCATCCAGCTGCGTCGGGGCCGTCGCCGATGGCGGGCGTAGCGAGGGACTTGCCCGTCTGCGAGTCCGTCACCGCCATCTTCTTGCCGTCGCAGACGCTGAAGAGCCGACCGCCGGCAACGTCAAACGCGAGGCCGCTGGGGCTTTCGCAGCCGGTGAGGGGCCACTCGGCGGTCAGAGTCTTGGTCCTGGCGTCCAGACGGACCAGTTCGTTCTTGTCCTCGATATTGTCGAAGACGGTTCCCTTGCCATCGACGGCTGGAAATTCCGGCTTGCCGGGCAGCGGGATGGTGGCCACAACTTTCTGCGTAGCGGCGTCGATCACGGTCGCATTCTTGCTGCGGCCGTTGAAGGCCCAGACGGTATGCGTGGCCGGCTCGAAGACGATGCCGTCGGGGTTGGTCCCGGCGGGGATGGTGGCCACGGTGGCCAGGGTGGCGCGGTCAAAGACCACTACCGCGTTGCCGCCGCCATCGGAGATGTAGCCAAATTTCCCGGCGTCATCGAGGGCGATGCCGTGCGTGCCGTGGAGGCCGCCGATGCTGCCGACAAGTTTGCCGGTCCCCGTGTCGAGCACGTCGACGCGGGCGCCGCGCGTGAGGTAAAGGCGGTGCGCCGGTGGATCGGCGAGAAGGTAGTCCCACCCGCCCTCGCCGCCCAGCTTCCAGTGGTCAACAACGTGATAGGGCTGCTGCGCGACAAGAAGAGCCGGCGCGGCAAGCAGGCCGCAGAAAAGTGCTGTGGCGATGAGAGGTGAGCTTAGAAAGCGAAGGCTGCGCTGGATTTGCACGGGAATCTCCACGGATTGCAGGAACCCGGCAAGAATACCATCCTGCAATTGGAAGGGCGTGAATCGCTACGATTTCTGGCCATCGGCGAGAAATGCAAGCTACCCGTGCGCCACCAGCCGGAAATATCGCTTTGCCTTGGCCACATCCTTGAAAATCTGCGCCTTCAAGGCTTCTGGCGAGGGCCACTCGATCTCCCCGCGCAGGCGTAGCAGAAATTCCAGCCCGATCGGGGTCTGCTCGTCCAGATCGACCGGGGTCCCCACGGACGGGTCTTTGTCCGTGGGGTGAAGATCGACCGGCTCGAAGTCCAGAATGTGCGACTCGACGGCAAACGACGCTTCGCCGAAGGTTGGCCGGTTGCCCACGTTGGTGACCGCCTGGAACCGCCGTCCGCCCACCGCGAGCCGCGTGACGTACACGCCAAAGGCCGGCAGCAGCCCCGTGTAAGGGGCCAGGTTCACCGTGGGAACCAGCAGCCGGGTGCCGATGCCGCGTCCGCGGGCCTGCGTGGAATGCACGGCAAAAGGGCGGCCCAGCATCCAGCGGGCGCGGGTCATGTCGCCCGCAGCAATCAGCGCCCTAATGGCGGAGCTGGAGACTTCCAGCCCGCGAACGCGCACCGAGGGATGGACATGAACGCCAAAGCCGAAGCCCGCGCCAAACCTCTGAAGCTGCGCCACGCCGGCCCGAGCGCGGTGGCCGAAGTGGAAATTCCCGCCCTCGTGCAGCCCGCGAATTCCCAGCGTCCCCACCAGGATCCTGCGCACAAATTCCGTGGCCGACAAGCTGGCAAGAGCGGCGTCGAAAGGCAGCACCAGCACCGCGTCGATGCCGGTCAAGGCCAGCAGGCGAACGCGCTCCGGCATGGGCGTGAGCAGCTTCGGCGCTTTGTGCGGGCGCAGAAACTGTTCCGGGTGAGGGTCGAATGTGATGGCGATTGAGCGAGTTCCGAGCGCGCGCGCCTCGGCGACCACGGAGGAGAGAATCTCCCGGTGGCCCAGGTGCACGCCGTCGAAGTTGCCGATGGCGGCCACGCAGGGGCCAAAGCCGGCCGGAACCTCTGCGGCCGAATGGAAAACTGAAATGGGGCGGTGATCGGGAAGGGCGCTGCCGTCAGTCATAGATTCGCGGTCCCATGTTTCACGGCGCCCAGTTCCGAGGGCTCCAGATTGACAGACCCAAGATCCACGGGCAGGCTGAGTCCGTCGTAGGCCAGGCGAATTCCGTCGGGCAACAGGCGGTTGGTTTCTTCGTGGCCCAATTCGTGTGCGATGTGAGTCAGCCAGGTGCGGCGCGCGCCGATGCGCCGGGACCACGCAACCGCCTGCTCCACCGTGGCGTGGCTGGGATGCGGCTTGTAGCGCAGCGCTGAAAGCACCAGCAGGTCGAGCCCTTCCAGCAACTCAAAGCTGGATTCGGGAATGGCGCTTACGTCGGTCAGGTAGGCGGCGCGGCCAAACCGGAAGCCGACAATCTCCTGCTGCCCATGAAGCACCGGCACGCGCACGAATTCGATGCCGAGAATCGTATTGCGCTCTCCGAGCGGCTGCAACTCGACGCGGGCGCGGTTGGGATAAGTGGCCTGCGGAGAAAACGTGTAGTCGTAGATGCGCTCCAGCACTTCCGCAGTCTCTGCCGTGGCATAGAGCGGGATGGGCCCGCCCTCGCGAAAGACCGTAAAACTGAGCGGACGCAAGTCGTCCAGCCCCAGAATGTGGTCGGCGTGGGAGTGGGTATAAAGGACGGCGTCCACGCGCGTGAGTCCGTTGCGCAGCGCCTGCTCGCGGAAGTCCGGGCCGGTATCGATGACGATCACGCGCTCTCGTGCGCCTCCCCGGACATGCTCCTGCCAGCGCAGCAGCAATGAAGGCCGCAGACGCCGGTCACGCGGGTCGGTGGAGGTGCACACCGCGCAACCGCAACCCAGCGTGGGAACCCCCATCGAGGTTCCCGTCCCGAGAAATGTGAGCAGGCCGTCCATCCGGGTGTCTAGCGAAGACCCTGCGGAGGCGGTTGCGGCGGCTGCATGCCCTGCACGGTGATCATGCTGGTCAATTCCATGAAGGCCATGCGCACTTCAAAAAGAACCGTTTGCAGGGTGCGATCCTCGGCCTCGGTCAGGTTGCCGCGGGTCTTTTCCGCCAGCACGCCCAACAGGTCGATCGTGGTCCGCGCGCCCAGAATGTCCACCCGGGGCCGCTGGCCCTCCTGGGCGCCCGCGCCCATCTGGATCATCGCTGAGACATAGAACTGCTGCACCAGGTGTTCAAAGCCGACCGGCGGCTGCGGGCCCATCGCGGGGTTCTGCGCCCGAATCAGGTCTTCAAGCCGCTGCGCCGCCACGTCGTAGGCCATCTTCTGTTCGCGGCTCTCCTCGACCGTGGGCGCGGGAGGCAACTCGATCGCAGGCTCCGGGCTCGCCGCGGGCTCCGGCGCAGGTTCCGGCTTCACCGCGGGTTTGGGTTCGCTCACGACCAGTCGCGGACCGGCGCCCGGTTCGGGCGGCGTCGCCGCGGGCTGAGCAGACTGCTGGCCTTCGTGCTCTTCGTCCGCCCTGAATTTGCGGCGGTCAATCACGGTAAATTTGGGGGTCTCGCTCATTTTCTCCAGGTTTCCAATCCATCTTTTCGATTTGTTGACTTGCCTATTTTTCGAGTTGCTGGCTCGCTAATGCACGTCCAGCGCTGGTGGTCCGCTCAGAATGCAGACCGTGCCGGTCACCGTTCCCGAAGTGTAAGTGAAGGGTAGTTCGCGTGATTCGGGGTCCCCGGCGACGGGTCCTTGTCGCTGGGGTGAGGATTCGGGGTCCCCGGCGACGGGTCCTTGTCGCTTGGGTGATATTTCCGCCTCGCCGCGAATCATGCCCAGGGCAAACGTCCGGCTGCCTGTTGCCAGCGGCAACTCGGCCGCGCTGGTGATGGATCCGGCGCTCGCTCCGCCGTCCAACGTAAGCTCAGTCCCCGCGGCCGGTACCGGCCCAAAAAGTTCCAGCGGCCGCAGGTGCCGGTGAACGCTGCCGCGCGAACGGATGCGCTCCACGATCTCCTGGCCCAGGTAGCAGCCCTTGCTGAAGTGCAAAGCGCGCATCTGCGAAGTCTCCTGCGCCAGGTCGCGTTCCACAATGTCGACGCCGTAGGCTGGAATCGCTTCGGCAATGCGCAAAGCCTCAAGAGACGCCGCCCCCACCGGGATTGCGCCCGCCTCAGACAGCGCCGTCCACAGCGCCGGAATCTGCGTCGCCTCCACCCAAAGCTCAAAATGCGGTGTCAGCAGGCCATAGGCATGCACCACGCGCACCCCGACGCCATTCCAGGCTCCATGCGCGGTAGTCAGCGGTTCGGTTGGCGCGGGCAGACCCAGCCGGGCCAACACGCCAGCGGCCAACGGGCCGGTCAGTCCCAGCGCCGTATCATAGCTCGACTCTCCGGCCGCCGGCACGCTCCGGGGCGTCAACTCCACGTCGTCCATGATGATGAAGTGGTCGAGGTGAGCCAGCAGCTTCTCGTATTGGTCGGCGGCAATTTCCAGTTCTACTGCTTCGCCTTCGCGCCACACATACAGGTCGCCCTGGATGCGCCCCTGCGCGTTGAGCACCAGGTTCCATGCGCCGGCATTCTCGCCCAGGTCCTTCACCATGTTGGTGACCATGCCGCTGAGCCAGCGGAAGCGGTCTTCGCCGGTGACAGAAACCCGGCGCAGCCAGCCCAGATCGTGGGCGGCCACTCCCGATAGGAGCGCCGCTATTTCGCGCGCTGGTGCGTCCAACTCTCGTGGTGTCAGGACGCCGCGAGAGGCAACCAGTTCCGGCGTGGCGGCTTGAGCCAACAGCGTCGCAAGCGGCGTAACGGGAACTCCCGCAGACGGGTCCTTGTCCGTGGGGGAGTTCACGGGAGTGGTCGCGGAGACGTCCGTTTGAGTCATAGGGGAGCTTTTCCGCCGGTTCCAGCGCAGATTTTCAGGAACAATCCCGCGCCGCACCGCATCCTGATTATAGCCTTGGAAGAAGATAGGGAGAAACGATGGGCGAGCAGCGCCAGGCGTGGAACAGGCAACCCGCGGTAGAACCGATTGCTTCAGAAGAGCAGGGTATGAGCCGCGCCGGCGGAGCATCAGTTGGGAATGCAGCGTTCGGCGCTGGGAAAAAGGGTCCCGCAGGGGCTGAAGCCCGCGTTCATTCTGCTGCATTTACGGCACGACTAAGGTCGTGCCCTGACACAGGGCGGGCTGACACGCAACCGGCCTGTTCCGCGGCCGGTTCTGCCCAGGAGGGATGCTTGCCGTCTTTACCTCGCGCTCGTCCCTTTTTCGCTGCTTCCGCGACTTCCCTGATCGCCTGGATATGCGCGGCGACATTGGGCGTTGCGGTGGTTGCGGCACAGTCCCAGCCGCCGACCAAGGCCACACCGCAACCCGGCGCACAAAGCCCCGCTGCGGAAACCGGCAAGCCCAAGGCCGAGACCCACATCACCCCCGAGCAGGCAAAGCAGCTCTTCGGCCTGGTCGATGAACTGATCAAGTTCTCCTCCGATGAGACCGGCCTGCCCATCAAGAGCCAGGTCAAGCGTCAGATCACATCCCGCAGCGCCGTCGAAAGCTACCTGAGCCAGAAGTTCGAGGAGGATGAGGGCGCCAGGCGCCTGCAGCGCGACGAAATCGTGCTCAAGAAGTTTGGCCTGCTGGACCGCGATTTCGACTTGAAGCCCTTTCTTCTGGCCCTCTTGAAGGAGCAGATCGAGGCCTATTACGACTCCAAGACCAAGACCGTTTACATGCTGGACTGGGTGGACATCGAGGAGCAGAAGCCAGTGCTGGCCCACGAACTGACCCACGCGCTCCAGGATCAGCATTCCGACCTTGAAAAGTGGAACGACCAGACCCCCGACGACGTCTCGCTCAACTCCCACGACGACACCGACCACCTGGCCAGGGACGAGATGGACACCGCGCGCGAGGCCGTGGTGGAGGGCCAGGCCACCGCGGTCATGATGGACTACATTCTCAAGCCGATGGGCAAGAGCCTGGTCAAGGATCCCGAGGTTCTGGACTTTGTGAAACAGCAGATGGCGGGCTCCGAGAACTCCCCGGTGCTGGCGCGTGCGCCGCTGCTGCTCTCCGAGTCGCTCCTGTTCCCCTATCGCGAGGGCCTCAGTTTCGAGCAGGACGTGTGGATGGATCAGGGACGGAGCGCGGCCTTTGCCGGAACCATGGACCGGCCGCCCACATCGAGCTGGGAGATCATCAACCCGCTCGAATATGAAAAGAAGCACATGCCTTCCATCCCCCTGCTGCCCGACATTCACCCACTGGTGGACAAGCTCTACAAGCCCTACGACATTGGGCAGATCGGGCAGCTCGACGTGCATATTCTTGCCGAGCTGTTCGGCGGCGACAACGCTGCCCGCGACCTGACTCCAGCCTGGGATGGCGGCCTCTATTGGGCCGGGCAACGCCTCAGCGCAACAACCGAGGTTGAAAAGTCCAGCACAAAATCCGTCGCCATTTTCTACCTGTCGGAGTGGAAGAACGCCGCTTCTGCGCAGGCATTTGCCCATCTCTACGCCGAGGAACTGGGGCGCAAATATTCCGGCCTCAAGCAGGACGTCGCCGCTGAGCGCTCAACCCCCTCCGGCCGGCACACCGGATCGGCCGAACCCATCGCCGAGGAGCAGGTCTACTCCACCAACGAGGGCCCGGTCGTCATCACCACCCGCGGCAAGAGGGTCTTCGTCTCGGAAAGCTTCGATCTCGACCTGGCGCGCAAACTCGCCTCTCTCATCCTCGATGCGCAGGGAACCGGCGAACTGCACCAGGCGGGAAGCAGCCTCCCGGACCGACCAATCAGTCCTCCGGGTGCCCCAGGTCTCGATTCTGAGACCTGGGAAAGCAGAAATCTCGACCATCGAGCGTTCGCCGCTCGAGATTCCGAGATCATGGAACCTCTCACCGGCAGCCTGGTCAGGTTCCTTTCCAATTGTGGGGTGATGAAAGCGGCGGTCAGCGCCGCTGTTAAGGCGGATAAGTAGCGAGATATTTGGACAATCTACATCCCTCAACGCTCGTTCTTGTACCAAAGTCGGTGCCCCATCCTTGCGGCGTATCTGCTTTTTGCCGCAAGGGTGGGAGGGGAACGCCGGAAGTTCTGGCAGAGCCCAAGATCAGGCCGCCTCTTTGCAGACGAGATACTCATCCAGAAGTTCGGCTACCAGAACAGCGGTGGGAACCGAAACCATGGCTCCCAGAACCCCTTCGAGCGCGGAGCCAAGGACCAGGGCGACGAGAATCGCCAACCCCGGCAGATTGACCCTGTTCCTCATAATGCGGGGAGTGAGATAGGAGTTTTCAACCTGCAGATAGATCAGGTAAAAGATGGCGACGCCGAGCGCGCTGCCCCATGAGTCGATGGCCGCCACCACCAAGGCCAGCGCGATGCAGATGGCAGCTCCCAGCACCGGGATAATGTTCAGCAGTCCCGTCAGCACGCCCAGGGCATACGCATAGCGAACGTGGAGCGACAGATAGACAATGGTGCTGGTGACTCCGAGGATCAGCATCAGGCTTCCCTGGCCCAGCAGCCATTTGCCCATGCGGATCTCAGCCCGCTGCAGGGTGCGGTCAAGCCGTGTGCGCTTTTCAGGCGGGAAGAAACAAAGGAACCACCGATAGGCGGTCTCGCCTTCCAGAATGAAATAAATGGTGAGGATGAACCCCATGATGATGTCGAATAACTTGCCCGCCCAGTCCCGAAGAGAGAACAGGACATAGGGAGCTGCCTTGCTGGCGAAATCCTGAAGCCGGGAATTCAGATCCGCGGTATCCAATTGCTGAGCGAGGGGAATGCTCTTGAGTTTGTCCAACAGGCCGGGCAGGCGTGCCGGCATCTCCCCTGAAAATTCCTGCAGATCGCGGAGGACCGGGGGCAAAGCGAGGAAGCCAAAGGCCGTCAGGGCTCCGGCCGCAACCACCAGCAGCAGAAAAATGGCCGAGCCCTTGAACGGCTGCCGGCGGCCAATGTGGATGCCGGAGATGGTCCGCACCAGCGGGGCCAACACCACGGCAAACAGGGCGCTCACATAGAGCAGCACCAGCACCTCGCGGATCAGCCAGGCCAGGTAGCAGGCCAGGGCAAGGGCAAAAGCGAAGACGATGTCGCGACGAAAAGAACGCGGGCTATCGGCGGGCTTGGTCATGCGCGGGATTCCTCAAAGCCGGAGTATGGTTCCAGCAATGCGCTCAGCGAAGTCGTTATCAATCGAGTCTTCTTCCGAAAGAAGAGTTGCTTTCGATTCTATTGCCTGGGCTTGGCGGGCAGAGCGGGCCGGACGGCAGCCTCGGACCGCGCAGAGACGGGGCTGGTCAGCAGAGATGGTTTGACCAGCGGTTTGACGCCGGCGGCAGGCACCAGTGCCGGTTTGACCGCCGGCTTGGCGGGTGGCTTTCCCGGCAGGCTTCCGGATGCCGTGGTCACGAGCGGACTGGCGGGCACAAGGGCCTTCACGGGCTTCGCCTTCATGCCGACCGTCGAGGGCGCCGCGAGCGCTTTGGCTGCGGGGATTGACGGTTTGGCGAGCGGTTCCGCGGCGGCCTTCAGCAGGGAACTGTCCTTCTCTTCGCCCAGAAATTGTTCGTCGTCCTTGCCCACGATGGCAGCCTTCATCCAGGTCATCCAGATGGGCAGCGCCGCGCGTGCGCCGGTCTCCTTTTCGCCAAGGGACTGGCGGCTGTCGAAGCCCACCCAGACGCCGCAGGTGATGGATGGAGAAAAGCCCAGGAACCAGGCGTCGGTGTAATCGCTGGTGGTGCCCGTCTTGCCACCCAGTGGATGGTTCAGTTGCGCCGCCGCCGCTCCGGTGCCGTGCTGGGTAACCGCGCGCAGCAGGGTCATCATGGTGCGCGCCGTCTGCTGGTCGATCACCTCGTTCACTGAGGGCGTGTCCTCCCACAGCGTGATGCCGTCGGCATTCGAGACCTTGCGAACCAGCCGCGGCTTCACCCGCAACCCGTCGTTGGGGAAGACGGAGTAGCTGGCCACCTGCTCTTCAAGCGTGATCTCCACCGCGCCCAAAGCAACCGGAAGATAGGCGGGAATGTTGGACGTGACGCCGAAGCGGTGAGCCACGTCGATGACCTTGTGGATGCCCACGCGCGCCGCCAGCTTGAGAGCGGGAATGTTGCGCGATTCGGCAAAGGCGTTGATCAGGGTCATCGCGCCCTTGTAGTCGTTCTCGTAGTTGTGCGGAGTGTAGCCGCCAAAGCTGACCGGACCGTCGACAATGATGTCGTCGGGTTTGGCCCCATCCTCGATGGCCGCGGTATAGACGTAGGGCTTGAAGCTGGAGCCGGTCTGCCGTTCCGACTGGGTGGCGCGGTTGAACTGCGAGAGCGCGTAATCGCGTCCGCCCACCATGGCCAGCACATCGCCGGTGGCGTTGTCGATGGCCAGCAGTGACCCCTGTGCGCCGGAGTCCTGTTCGAGCGTGGCCCGGCGTGCGCCGCCCTCCATGGTGTCCGTAAGGTGCACGTAGATCACGTCGCCGGGTTTGACCAGCGCGTCGCCGTAGTGCTGCCCGGTCCACTTCCAGTCTTCGGGCATGAGCACGATTTCCTCACTGCCCATGCGGGCGTGAATTTCCAGCGGCAGGACGCGGGTGACCACGGCATGAACGTAGTCGCCCGGGCCGGACTTCAACGCCCAGTCCGGATGCTTGTACTCCTCGATGGAAAGGCCGCTCGCAAGCACGTTTTCCAGCTTGCCGGGTCCATCCTGGCCCACCCAGCCGCGCCGCCGCTCATACGTGGCCAACCCGTCCGCAACGGCCTGGTTGGCCGTCTTTTGCAGGTCCAGGTCGAGCGTGGTTTCCACCTTCAAACCGGCCTCGTGCACCTGCTCGGTGCCAAAGCGCTTCTCCAGTTCCCGGCGAACTTCTTCCTGAAACCAGGGAGCGACCGCCATCTCCGGCTGGGCGATGTGCAGCCCCAGGGGAGTATTCCGGGCTTGCTCGGCCTGGGCGTGGGAGATCACCCGGTCGGCCTCCATCTCCGTCAGCACCAGGTTGCGCCGGCGCAGCGATTTTTCCGGGTTCAGCAGGGGAGAGAACGCCACCGGTCCCTTGGGCAGGCCGGCCAGCAGAGCCGCTTCAGTCAGGTTCAGCTCCCTGGCGTGCTTGCTGAAATAGAACTCCGAGGCGGCTTCGAAGCCGTACATACCGTGGCCCAGATAAATCTGGTTGCCGTACAGCGTGAAAATCTGCTGCTTGGTGAAGGCGCGCTCGATTTGGATGGCCAGGTACGCCTCCTGCAGCTTGCGCCCGGCGGTGCGCTCGGAGGAGAGAAACAGGTTGCGGGCCAGCTGCATGGTCAGCGTGGATGCGCCCTGCATGCGTCCGTGGCTGCGCAGGTCGTGGACCAGCGCGCCAATGACGCGGAATACGTTGATGCCCCAGTGCGACTCGAAGCTTTTGTCTTCAATGGAAAGGACGGCTTGGCGCAGCACCGGCGCAAAGTCGTCGTAGTTGACCACTTCGCGCCGTTCCAGCGCAAAGGAGCCGATGATGCGGCCCTTGCGGTCATAAAGATCGGTGGTGGTTGAGGGCCGGTAGCGCTCCAGGTCGTGAATCTCCGGCAGATCGACCGAGTAAACCAGCGTCAGCCCGGCCAGGGAGCCGGTAATCACGGCCAGCGTCAGCAGCGCCGCAAGCGCGACCGTGCCGGCCAGCTTGCGCCGCCCGCGTACGGGCAGCGGTTCGGCGAACTCGCGGCGGCTGCGGGCAGGTTCGCGGGTTTCGACAGGCTGGGTGGGGGGGACAGCCAAGCGATTCAGGCCTCGTGGGCAATTTCTCCAAAAAAAACCGGGAGAGAAAATGCCGCTGCCTAAGGCTAGCACCATCTTCGATCGAAAGAATGCGCGGATGGGACACCCGTACCATACGGTGCAAGGGTGGGAATGGAGGGAGGGAAAAAAGGCAAAAGAATCCCCGGCAAGCTCAGTGATTGAGCCGGCCGGGCGCGTTCGATCAGGCGTTTTTGGATTTCAGCAGTTCGAGCGCCTTGTTCAGCGGCTCGTCGCCCTTGGCGGGAGGCGTCTCCTCGTCTTCTTCCTCGACGGGTGAGCCCACTGTCACGGTAGGCGCAACAGCCTCGTCCTGGATCTTCTTGCCGCCGGGGGTCTGGTACTTGGCCACGGTGAGCAGCAGGGCGGCGCCGTCGGGCAGTTCGATGGTCTTCTGCACGGAGCCTTCGCCGAAGGTCCGTTCGCCCACCACGTCGCCGCGCTTGGCGTCTTCAATGGCGGCAGCGGTCAGCTCGGCCGGGCCCGCGGTGCCGCGGTTCACCAGCACGGCCAGGGGCGCGTCGGTGAGAAATTTTGCGGGGTCGGCGGTAAAGGTCTGGCGGGGATACTTCTGGCCTTCCAGCGCAGCCAGCGTACCCTGCTTGACAAAGAAGTTGGCCAGCAACAGTCCTTGTTGCGGGTCGCCGCTGGAGGAGTCGCGCAGGTCAAGCAGCACCTTGCGACCCTTGCCGGCCGCCTTGATCCTGGCCGCGATCAGGTCCACACGCTCCGCGGTCAGTGCGCCGGGCTTGAGATAGAGGATGGTGGAATTGTCGTACTGCTGCTCGGTCATCGGCGCGGAGGAGGCCAAGGTGCGGGTCAGCGTCAGCTTGTCGGGGTCGGCCTTGCGCGGGCGCACCACGGACAGGGTCACCGTGGTCCCCGGCTTGCCTTCGAGCAGCAACCGGATGACCGCCAGCGACAGCTCGCGCGTCGACTGCTCGCCGATGGACTCGATCACGTCGCCGTCGGACAGATGTTCCTTGTCGGCCGGCGAACCAGGCAGCACGCTCACCACGGTGGCGTAGCCAAAGCGCTTGGAGACGGTGATGCCCACCTGCGCCACGCCGGTGTCGGGGCGCTCCTTGTAAATCTTGTACTCGGTCGGCGTCAGATAGCTGGAGTCGGCGTCCAGGCTCTCGAGCAACCCGTGCAGTGCGCCCGTAGTCACGTCGTTGATGTTCGGCTCGGTGACATAGTCGCTCTGGACCTTTTTGAGCACCTCGGCGTAAACCCGCATCTGGCGGTAGGCGCCATCCTGCTGGCCTGCATGAACGCCAAACACCCCGAATTCGCCCAGGATAAAGCCCCCGCCGAGAACGACGAAGATGGCCACGGAGAGCACGAAGACAAATCGCTTGAACAATAGAGACACAGACACCACCGGGGCAGCCCTTGGGGGAAACAGGCCACTCACCCTATTAGACGCAATGATACCGCAACAGCGATCAGACGACAGCGACCCGGGGTGCCGTCTGATCGGCTGAGGCCGGTTTTCCCCACCCTGTCGCGAGAGAAAGCGAAAAGATGGGGAAGCCAGTCTTCGAAGAACGAAAGGCTACTGTTTGTTGAGGTCGTAGTTCATATAGATCACGTGGGTCTGGAGATACTCCTCCAGCCCGTGCTTGCCGTCCGCGCCGCCAATGCCCGATTTGCGCCACCCGGCGTGGAATCCCTGCATGGCCTCGAAATTTTCCCGATTGACGTAGGTCTCCCCGAATTTGAGTTCGTTCGAGGCGCGCATGGCCACGTCCAGGCTGCGGGTGTAGATGGAAGAGGTCAGCCCGTACTCGCAGTCGTTGGCGTACTCGATAGCCTCGTCGAGGGTCTTGAAGGTGGTGATGGGCAGCACCGGTCCAAAGGTCTCCTGCTGCATGATGCTGCTCTTCTGCGCGCAGCCGGTCAGCACCGTGGGTTGGTAATAGTAGCCGGACCCTTTCTCGAAGTTGCCGCCGCACGCGAGCTCCGCGCCCTCCTTGACCGCCAGTTCGACCGCCGCGTGGACCAGTTCGCGCTGCCGCTTGCTGACCAGCGGACCCATCTCCGTGGCCCCAGCAAAGGGATCGCCAACCACCGTCTCCTGCATGGCCGCCGTGATCTTCTCGATGAACTCTTCAGCGACCGACTCGTGAACATACACCCGCTCGGCGCAGTTGCACACCTGGCCGGTGTTGATGATCCGCGAGGCGCGGATGGCCTTGACGGCGAGGTCGATGTCCGCGTCGCCCATCACGATAGCCGGGGCCTTGCCGCCCAGTTCGAGCGAAACCTTGGTCACGTTGTCCGCGGCCGCGTGCATCACGGCTACGCCCCCGTCCACGCTGCCCGTCAGCGAGACCATGCCCACCTTGGGATGGCCGGCCAGCGCCTTGCCGATGATCGACCCGGAGCCGGAGACCAGGTTAAACACGCCCTTGGGCAGCGACGACTGCGCCACCAGGCGGGCAAACTCAAAGGCATTATTGGGGGTTTCGCTGCTGGGCTTGATGACGATGGTGTTGCCGGTGAGCAGAGCGGGCGCCATCTTGCGGACGATCAGGAAGAAGGGAAAATTCCAGGGAAGAATGCCGGCGATCACGCCGATGGGCATTTTATAGAGCAGGATGTTCTCGCCGGGGCGGTCGCTCTGGATGATTTCGCCCTCGTAGCGGCGGGCGAATTCGGCCATGTAGTCCAGGTAGTCGGCCGAGAAATCCACCTCGACCTGGGCCAGCGAAAGAATCTTGCCTTGCTCTTCCGTAATGACGTGGGCCAGCGACTCGCGATTGGCCCGCACCAGCGAGGCGATCTCGCGCAGGTAACCCGCGCGGCGGATGGCCGGCAGCGCTGCCCAGCTTTTCTGCGCCTTTTCGGCGGCCAGCACGGCCCGGTTTACGTCCTCGATCGTACCGTTCGGAAATTCGGCGATCACTTCTTCCGTTGCGGGGTTTACGACCGGCAGTGTCCTGGAAGACGCCACAAATTCACCGTCGATCAGCATCTCATAGCACTTGAGAGTTGCCTGGGTTTCACTCATGATAAGAATCCTCTCTCCCTGTCTCGCCGCGGCAGCGAAGGCCTGCGGCCAGGAACTCCCGATGCCCACCCCAGCGACGAAGACCTGTTGCCGGGGACCCGGGTGAGGATGGTACATCCTCAGGAGCAGCGACCATCATAGTGGTTTTCCCGCGGAGTGTGGAAGGGCTGGAAATATCTTCAATAGGGACAATCCGGCGCGGTACCGTCGGTAATGAATGAATCAGATTCCTGCGCCGATGAGAGCCTCGTGAACATCGCGAGTGTCTCGGAGCTTTCAGCCAGAATCGACTTTCAAGGTGTCCCGGCGCCTGTTCATGTGGCTCACCGATTTCAGCCCATTTTCTGAACTGAGTATGCTGGGTGAGCGGCTCCCTTTCGGCGAAACCATGGGCAGTGGCTTTCTGGGCGGAATCGAGTTCGCGGTCTTCATGTTTCTGATCGCATTCGCCTCTATCGTCTTCCTTTATGCGCTCGCCGAACTTACAGTGGTATCGGTGGAGATTGCTCTCAACACGCGCGGGCTGCGGCCAGCCCCGGCAGGTAGCGGCCTCGCGCCGGCACCCGCCCCCGGTAACTCGCAGACCGCGCCCCTGGCGCCGCCGCTTCCAATTCCGGCGCAGCAGCCTCTGACTTCCATACCGCGCCGGTGCACCCGGTGCGGCAATTCACTCGATGCGGGTTCTACCTTCTGCGGCGAATGCGGAACCCAGGCAGGTTGATATGGCAAACAGATTCTGCACCAAATGCGGACGGGAAGTGGCGGAAGCCAGGCGTTTCTGCGCAGCCTGCGGCACGGCCATGCCCGCAGTAGCTGCGCCGGCCCAACCCGAGCCTCCGCCCCAACCGGAGCCGGCAGTTGCAACCTGCATCCGGTGCGGCACGCCTCTCGTTGCCGGCAGGCGCTTCTGCAGCAAATGCGGGCTTGCAGCCAGCCAATCTGTGGCAGTGCCCGCAGCCCCGGCAGAAACTGAAGCTCGTGTCGAACCTTCTGCGGCCGCCGCATCTCCTGTCGAGCCTGCGGCAGCCTCCGATCTTCCTGAAGAGCGGCCGCCTGTCCCCGTTTGTTCCTACTGCGGGGCGCCCGTCACGCCCGGCAGGCGCTTCTGCAAGAAGTGCGGCCATCGCATCGAAGATCCGGTCGAAGCCGAGCCAGTCCGTGCCGTCTCCGCGGAGCCGAGCCAGTCCGCGCCAACTCAGGTCCCGGAGGTCGAAGCGCCGCCGCCCGTCGTGCCGGTCTTCATTCCGCCGCCGGTCAGCATTGCGCCGCCTTCAGAGGAATCGCCGCATTCCGCCTCGCCCAGTCCAGCGTCAGAAGAGCCGGCTGTCCCCGTCCATTCGCCGGAGGATTCGCCGACGGTTCAGACCCCTCCTTCGGAGCAGGTTGAAGAGCCATCAGTTCCTCCCGTAATCACGCCCGCGGAAGAGCAGCCGTTGTCACCGCCGGAACCCGCGCATGCGGAAGAGCCGCCGCCTCCGCCGGAAACTGCACCTCCCTTCGTTCCCATTCCTCCTGCACCACTGCCAAAAGAGCCGGCAAACGTCCCCGCTCCTCCGTCTTCTCTGCCGCGGGAGCGCTCCAGGCGCACCATCCCCATCGCGATCGGCATTGCTGCGGCGGTGCTGGCGGCCGCGGGCGCCGGCTGGGGATGGTACGCATACAAGCATCGCGTCGTCTCCGTCCCGCCGAACCCATCGTCAGCGTCGCAACCGGCCACGGCGGCGACGCCCGGCCAAAAGCCCAATCCCGGATCAGCGGCCACCTCGCAATCGGAACCGCAGCCTTCTGAAATCTACGATCAATCCGCCGCTTCCAGTGAACCGGAGAGTCGCGCCGACTCCGCCCCAAAGCCGCCGCGCAACAATCCTCCCATCCGCCCTCCGCAGAAGCCCGGCTTGCTGGCCTCGAACAGCGCCCCGCAACCGACGATCATGCCGCCCCCGCCGATTCAGCCTCCGCCTCCGCCTCCCGCGCCGGCGACGCCGCATTCGGGAATCCTGCACTATCAGGGACCGCCGGTGCCCTACAACGGGGAAGTCGTCTTCGACCATCTGCCCAAAGCGCGCCTCCGCTTCGTCTATGACCGCCAGGGATGGATGCTCACGATCAAGGTCAATCCGGATGGCACGAAGCGCGTGACCCTGACTTCGCAAAAGCCGGGTTACCAGTCCTATTGCGATCTGAGCTGGGAGATCGTCGAGTAGTTACACGGGCACGGCGGGGCCGCTATCATGTTCCGCATGTCCAACAAACTTCGCTGGGGAGTTCTCAGCACTGCCTCCATCGGCCTGAAGAGTGTGATTCCTGCCATGCAGCGGGGCCAATACACCACGGTGGCCGCCATCGCATCGCGCACTCTGGCCAAGGCGCAGGCGGCTGCAGCCGGGCTTGGCATTCCCCGGGCCTACGGTTCGTACGAGGAGCTCCTCGCCGATCCTGAAATCGACGCCATCTACAATCCTCTTCCCAATCACCTTCATGTTCCATGGACCATCAAGGCCGCCGAGGCCGGCAAGCACGTGCTCTGCGAAAAGCCGTTCAGCATGACCGTCGCGGAAGCTGAATCGCTCGTTGCCATTCGCGATCGTACCGGAGTCAAAATCGCGGAAGCTTTCGTGATTCGCTGTCATCCCCAGTGGCTCCGCTTGCGCGCGCTGCTTGACGAGGGCCGCATCGGCGAGCTCCGTTCCATCGTTGGTTTTTATAGCTATTTCAATATCGATCCGGCCATCATCGACAACCAGGTCGAGTGCGGCGGCGGCGCGCTGATGGACATCGGCTGTTACCTGGTGCACGCGTCGCGCTACGCATTCGCTCAGGAACCAACCCGCGTCGTCGCCCGCATCGACCGCGATCCCACGTTCCGCACAGACCGCCTCACCTCGGCCATTCTCGACTTTCCCGCGGGTCAGTCGATCCTCACCTGCAGTACGCAATTGGTGCATTACCAGCGCGTCCAGTTTCTTGGGCTCCGCGGGCGCATCGAGTTCGAAATTCCATTCGCCGCACCGAACGATCGCCCTACGCGCCTCTTCATCGACGCAACCGGCGACCTTTCCGGCAGCGGCATCGCCACCGAAACTTTTCCGGTGTGCAATCAATACATGCTGCAGGGCGATGCCTTCTCGCGCGCCGTTCTGGAAGACTCTCCGGTCCCCGTCTCCGTTGAAGACGCCATCCGGAACATGGCGGTGATTGAAGCCATTTTCAACTCGGCCAACTCCGGCCAATGGGAGTCAGTGCAACGATGGGAGTCCCTCAAGCAATGAAAGACCTGCCGCTTGCCAAGGTTTACCAGTTACTCGAACCGGGCCCGGTGGTTCTGCTGACGACCGCGCACAAGGGCCGCATCAACGCGATGACCATGTCCTGGCACATGATGGTGGAGTTTGAACCGCCGCTGATTGCCTGCATTGTGAGCAACGCCAATGCGAGCTTTGCCGCGCTGCGCGCGACCCGGCAGTGCGTGATTGCGATTCCGGCGCTCGCCCTGGCTCCCAAAGTCGTAAAGATCGGTAACTGCTCAGGCCGCGATGTGGACAAATTTAAACGATTCGGCCTGACGCCCATCCCCGCTCAAACTGTGGCTGCGCCGCTGGTGGCCGAGTGCTTCGCCAATCTCGAATGCAAGGTGGTCGATACCCATCTTGTAAACAAGTTCAATCTCTTCGTGCTTGAGGTCGAGAAGGCATGGATCGATCCGGCGCAGAAACATCCCAAGACCATTCACCATCATGGCTACGGCAAATTCGCCGTGGATGGCGACATGATTACGCTGAAATCGAGCAAGTCGTGATGGCTCAAGGCGCGCTCTGGGTACAGACTGACATCGGAGATTTGCACAATTGGGGTAGGGGTCCACGCGACCAGGCACCCGCGCGTGTGATGCTGTTCGTTTAATATAGACATCAATAGATTCACACGATGCCAGACGATCCACAACTCGACCGAGCCCGGCGCAGTCGCATGCGCTATGCCGAGCGCAAACTTCGTGATGCGCAACTGCGGTTGGCGCGCACCGAAAGAAGCATCCTCTACTGGTCAAGGATACTGGCCGACCTCAAGCATGAGCGAACCCGCGCCATCCAGCATCCGCTTTGGCCGGAAGAGGAAACGCGGGAAGAAAAGTGAACTGGCGCAGCTCGCTTGCCGCGCCAGCCCCAGGTCTCTGACCGCTTGCTCTTGTATCAACTCCGTGCCCTATCCTTGCGCATTTTTCCTGGCGAAAGGGAGGGTTAGCATAAATCTCAAAGCACAAATTCACGCGGCCAGAGCCCAAGGAGTAAATCGCAGGCCAAGTGCTTACTTGGCTGCTGCCGCCTTTTTCTGGGCTTCCCAGCGCCGCTTGACGGCTTCGGCAATGCGCTTCCGGCCTTCGGGCGAAAGGTTTCTCTTCTTCTTCTTTGCCGGCTTGGCAGCCGCAACGGGCGCGGCCTTCTTGGTTACAACCGCCGCAACCTTCTTCGGC
The DNA here is from genome assembly GCA_049516495.1 of Occallatibacter sp. Taxonomy (GTDB): domain Bacteria; phylum Acidobacteriota; class Terriglobia; order Terriglobales; family Acidobacteriaceae; genus Telmatobacter. Next base: position 11,996 of record JBEKTB010000020.1, on the reverse strand, counting down.
CGGCCGACTGTCTTTTTTGTAACCGGAGCAGAACCGCCGGCGAGTAACGCGCGCGCTTGCTGCAGCCGCGCAATATCCTGATCGATGCTTGCCAATACGTCTGAAATTGCCATGTATTCTCCCTGAGTGATGCGGGCAGTCCAATCCCGTTGAGTCTAAGTAAAAATCTGTCCCACAGGGTTAGCCGCGCGCTTCATAAAATACGATACGCAAATGTTGGCTCTTTTACAAACAACAAACTGCGCTTGTTGGTCAAATTCGGCACAGGATTTGTAATCCGCCGATTCTCCCATTAAGTCCAGACTTGAAAATATAGAAAAAATACCACTTACCTATTCTCAAAAGGATCGCCCGCAAGCGCATTTTTAAAGCATGGCGAACGCTTGCTTTTCTCTGCTACACTTGGCGCCTAAAATTCTTCCCGGCTTTATGGAAAGGGGGAATTCCGATGCGCGCAACTTTCCCGCGACGCCTCTCGCTACGCCGCTTGCCTGCTTTTCTTTCCACCGTGCTTCTGCTGGTTCTGGGTCTTCCATTACTGACGGCTCAAACCGACCCGCCGATCCCAACCAACGACATTCGCATTCACTATTTCCGTCCCGACGGAAATTATCTTGGCTGGACCCTCTATGCTTTCGGCGATACCACTGAGCCAAACAACTTCAGCGGCGGCCCGGTTGCGGTCACGGGCACGGATAGCTTCGGGGCCTACTTTGACGTCGGTGTGATTTCCGGCGCGGCCAACGTCGGCATCATCATTCACAAGGGCAACACCAAGGATCCCGGTCCCAACGAATACGTCGACCCAGCCACGCAGGGCAACGAGTATTGGCAGCTTTCCGGCAGCGATGTGCTGCAAACTACGCAGCCCCCCACCATTCAGGCGACCGATCCCGCAATCCCCGCGGGCAAGGCGCGCATTCATTACTTCCGGCCCGATAACGACTACGGCGGCTGGAGCCTCTATCCTTTCAATGCCACCAGCGATCCCACCGGAAACTGGTGTAACACCGAGGATTATGTCTCCGGCTATGACACGTTCGGCGCTTACTATGATGTGGGCGTCAACGCCGCGTTGAACGGCGGACAACTCGGCTTCATCCTGCACAACTGCCAGACCGGAGTCAAAGACCCGGGACCGAATCAGTATCTGCAAATCAACCAATTCACCCAGGCGTGGGTTCTTTCCGGCGACCTCAATGTCTTTACTACGCAGCCGGTCACCGAATATTCGACTGACCCCCCGATTCCCGCCGGTCACGCGCGCATCCATTATTACCGGCCGGATGGAGATTACTCCGGCTGGAGCCTCTATCCCTTCCAGGCCACCAGCGATCCCACCGGAAACTGGTGCACGACGGAGGATTATGTCTCCGGCTACGACAGCTATGGCGCCTACTACGACGTGGGCATCACCAGCGGGCAACTTGGATTCATCATCCACAACTGTTCTACTGGGGTGAAAGATCCCGGCCCCAATCAATACCTGACGGTCCCGCAGTATCTTTCCGCCTGGGTGGTCTCCGGCAACCCCACTGTTTTCCTTGTGCAGCCCACGCCGGCGCAGTTGCTGAGTGGCGTCTTCGATGAGTTGCAAGCCTATTGGATCGACGCCACAACCGTTGCCCTGCAGCCGCAGTATTACCAGTCGGGCTGGACGTACGCCATCAACTACAGCCCCACCGCCAGCCTGCAGCTTGCGTTAACCGGAGTTACCGGTGGCAGCACCATTCCGCTCACTCCCTACTCCGGCTCGCTCACCGCGCAGGAACTCACCCGCTATCCGCAGTTGGGCGGCTACGCGTTGTTCAAGCTGCCCACCAATCTGCAGCCGGGAGTGATTGCGCAGGCTGTCACCAGCCAACTTGCAGTCTCGGCCGTGGGCAGCGATGGCTCACTGAAGTACGCAACCGGGATGCAGATCTTCGGCGCGCTCGACGCCCTCTATGCTTACTCCGGCCGCCTCGGCGTTGTCTTCCGTCACAACAACGATCCCGGCTGGTTCGACTTTGACGATGACAACTCCGTGCCCATCAAAATCAAATTGTGGGCGCCCACCGCGCAGAGCGTTTCCCTGCTTCTCTATAACAAGCCCACCGACACCGCGCCTGCGCAAACCATCGCCATGCACCAGCACAACGGCGTGTGGGTTGCGCGCGGCGATTACGACTGGAAGGGCAAGTATTATCTCTTCAACGTGCACGTGTATGTCTCCGCCGATCAGGCCATCGACAGCAACACCACCACCGATCCGTATTCGGTGGATGTTGCGTTGAATGGAACCATGAGCCGCATCACCGATCTCGACGACAATGCGCTCAAACCCGCGAACTGGGACTTCATTCCTTCGCCGCCTCTCGCGAGCCTCAACGACATCAGCATCTACGAGCTTCACATCCGCGACTTCAGCGTGGACGATCCCACGGTGCCCGCGTCGCTCAAGGGCACCTATGACGCCTTTGCCGACCTCAACACGAACGGCATGAAACATCTGCACAACCTGGCACAGGCCGGACTGAAAGCCGTCCATATCATGCCCAGTTTCCGATTCGACGGCGCGAACGAGGACAAGTCCACCTGGCAGTCGCCCGGAAACCTGGCGCAATATCCGCCCGACGGCGAGCAGCAGCAAGCGGCCATTATGGCAGTCCAAAACAACGATGGCTATAACTGGGGCTATAACCCGGTGCATTACATGGCGCCTCAAGGCTCCTATGCCATCAATCCCGATAACCGCGTCCTCGAATACAGGAAGATGGTCGCGGGTCTGCACTCAGACGGCTTGCGCGTGATTCAGGACGTGGTCTTCAACCACACCAGCGCCAGCGGCGAAACCTTCGAGGCGAACCTGGACGAAGTTGTCCCGAATTACTATCACCGCCTGGACATGAACGGCTTGCTGCTCACCGGCTCCTGCTGCCCCGACACGGCCAGCGAGCACCAGATGATGGAAAAGCTCATGATCGACACCGTCGTTCTGAATGCGAAGCAATACAAGATCGACGGCTTCCGCTTCGACGAGATGAGCATGCACTTCACCTATAACATGCAGGACATCAAGAACGCGCTCAACGCGCTTACCCCGGAAAAGGACGGCGTAGACGGAAGCAGGATCTACATCTACGGCGAAGGCTTCCAGATAGGAGAAGCAGCCAACAACGCCATCGGCCCCAATGCCAGCCAACTCAATCTCTACGGTTACGGCATTGGCACCTTCAACGACCGAATACGCGACGGCATACGCGGAGGCAGCCCCTTTACCGACGCGCGCGTGCAGGGCTTCGCCACGGGACTTGCAACCGACCCCAGCGCGTTCACCACCGGAAGCACGCCGCAATCCGACCAGGTGGCAGACCTTCTTGAAGAGTCGGATTGGATTCGCGTCGGCCTCACCGGAAACCTCAGCAACTACAGCTTTGTCGATGCCGAGGGCCAGACCGTCACCGGATCGCAGATCATCTATGGCGGCCAGCCCGCAGGCTACACGGCAAGTCCCATTGAAGATGTGAACTACTGCTCGGTACACGACAATCAAACGCTCTTCGATGCCGTGCAACTGAAAGCGTCGGCGGCCGACAACATTACGACCCGCGCCCGGCGCCAGGTCGAGGCGATGAGCCTGATCACGCTGGCCGAGGGCGTTCCGTTCTTCCTCGGCGGCGACGATTTGTTGCGCTCCAAGGACATGGACAACAACAGTTACATCTCCGGCGACTGGTTCAACAAGATCGACTTCAGCTATCAAACTGATAACTGGGGCATCGGCCTTCCCGTCGCCAATCAGAATCAGTCCGAGTGGCCCATCATGCAACCGCTGCTGGCCAATCCGGCGCTCGATCCCACGCCGCAGAACATCGCGTCCACAACCAGGGCCTTTCAGGAATTCATGGCTATCCGTTCAAGCTCGGGCCTGTTCCGCATGCAGACATTCAACGAGGTTCAGGCCAACCTGAGCTTTTTGAATACCGGAACCAGTCAGATTCCCGGCCTGATCGTGATGAAGCTCGATGCCAACGGAAAGAACTACGGTCCTTACGCGCACATTGTCGTCTTCTTCAATGCGACCGACGCGCAATTAACTTTCACCAGTACGGTGCTTCAAGGGATGCAACTTGTGCTGCATCCGGTCCAGCAGCATTCGAGCGACCCCACCGTGCGCCAATCCACCTTCAACTCAAAAACAGGCGCGGCCACCATTCCCGCGCTGACGACCGCCGTCTTCGTCAGCGTCGCACCCTGATTCCTCGTTCTCGAGGCCCTCACGCGCATCAAAATGCGCGTGAGGGTTTCTCAAGCACAGCCACTTCTGCGTTCGACACGCGCACGTAATGCGGGTGGAATATAATTCCGGCGTCCGCGCGAAGAGAACTCCGCGCCGATTTCCCCTGCCGGACTTATCCCCGTCGGCAGAAATTGAAGTTCGATTGGTCCCTGCAAAGGAGAAAAACCATGGAACAGACAGTAACCGCCCGGCCTTCGACCGCCCCTGCAGCGGCAGGTCAGCCGGGAGACTCCCCCGCCGCGCCCACTACCTATACTTTGGTGATCGAACCCGACCAGGGACTCACCGCAATCTACAATCTGATCGCGTCCGCCACCCAGTCCATCGACATGACCATGTACGAGCTGACGGACACCACGGTCACTTCCATGCTGGCCACGGCCGCCGCCAACGGCATTGCGGTCCGCGTCATCCTCGACCAGAACGACGAGAAGGCGAACAATACCACGGCCTACAACTACCTGAGCGCCAACAATGTCTCTGTCGTCTGGGCGAACCCGGTCTACGCCTACACTCACCAGAAAACCATCACCGTTGATCAAACGACCTCCGCCATCATGACCCTCAACCTGGTCACGGAGGACTATCCCACCAGCCGCGATTTCGCCGTCATCACCAACGATCCCGCCGACGTCGCCGCTATTGAGACCACCTTCAACGCCGACTTCACCTACGCCGCCATCACCCCGCCCACCGGCGACAACCTGGTCTGGAGCCCGACCAACTCCCGCAGTGCACTGCTCGCGCTCCTCAACGGCGCCAATACGTCTCTGCTCATCGCGCAGGAGGAGATGGAAGACACCGACCTTGAGAACGCCCTTGAAGCAGCTCTGGCCCGCGGCGTCTCCCTCACCCTGATCCAGGAAAACCTGAACGGCAAATATGACTCCATCCTCAACGCTCTCAAGAGCGATGGCGCCAACATCGCCGTCTACACCACCGAGTACGGGTATTACATCCATGCCAAGGTCGTACTGGCCGACTATGGAACCCCGCAGGCCGCGTTGTTCATCGGCTCGGAAAACTTCTCCACTGAATCGCTCAACGACAACCGGGAACTGGGCCTGATCTTCAACGATCCGACCTGCATGGCCAGCATCCAAACCGCCCTGACCGCCGACTACAACGGAGGAACACAGTTTTAGAGCCGCCTGGGCGCAAAATGCCCCGCCGCAGGAGGCCGCTTCTCGCGCGGGTCTTAACTCTCCAGCACGTCCCGGAGCGCAAAGCTGGTCTCCAGCCTGGTCACTCCCGGCAGGCGCGACAGCTCGTTCCGGTGCAGGGTGCCGTAGCCGTCGATGTCGGCCACGCGGACCACCAGCATGTAGTCGTACTGGCCGGCAATCAGGTGGCAACTGGTGATGCCCTTGGAACGCCGGATGGCCGCCTCGAAAGCGTTCAACACGTTGGCCGACTGACGCTCCAGCGTGACGCGGATGAAAACCGTCATGCGCTTGCCCAGCAACCGGTCATTGACCACGGCGCGGTAGCCGCGGATCGCCCCCGCCGCCTCCAGCGCCTGGATCCGCCGCGATGCCGCTGAAGCCGACAGCCCCACAGCTTCGCCTACCTCGTAGTTGGTGGCCCGGCCGTGGTGCTCCAGGTGGCGGAGAATGGCTGCGTCCAGGTCGTCGAGGACGGCGCCGGTCGCGCTCTCCAATTCACTTTCAGCCTGTTGATCGGATACTTCTTGCACCGGAGGGTCATTTTCATCACGTTTCGTTCCCATAATGTACTTCTATCACGTTCTTTGCACACATTGAAAGCCAGGAACGCCGTACCATTCTTGAGGTTGAAAGAGACAAGCTCGCCCGGTTCCGGATTTGCCCAGCTCCTCCAATGGCGAACCTGTGGCCGGGCATTTTTTCAGCTTGTCATATCCCACCCGCATCCAACCCAGACAGGAGAAAATCAGCCATGATCATCGGCGTACCCAGAGAAATCAAGGACAATGAGGCTCGCGTAGGCGTCACTCCGGCGGGCGTCAAGGCCCTCACCGAGGACGGACATACCGTACTGGTCGAGACCCAGGCCGGCGCGCAATCCGGATTTCCCGACGAGGAGTATCAGAATGCCGGCGCTGAGATTGTGGGCCAGGCTGGCCACGTCTGGGGCAAGTCCGATGTCGTGGTCAAGGTCAAGGAACCCATCGAGACGGAGTACGCCTTCTTCCGCGAAGGCCTGGTGCTGTTTACCTATCTTCACCTGGCGCCGGTGCCGGATTTGACCAACAAACTGCTGGAATCGAAGGTGATCGGCATCGCCTATGAGACGGTGCGCGACCGCCGCGGAACGCTGCCCCTGCTGACGCCGATGAGTGAAGTGGCCGGGCGCATGAGCGTGCAGGTGGGGGCCACTTATCTCGAAAAGGAACGCGGCGGGCGCGGCATTCTGCTGGGCGGCGTGCCGGGCGTGGCGCCGGCCAACGTCACCATCATCGGTGGCGGCATTGTAGGCACCAACGCGGCCAAGATCGCTCTCGGCTTCGGCGCCAAGGTCACCCTCGTCGACGTGAACCTGAACCGGCTTCGCGACCTGGACGACATCTTCGGCGGAAGGCTCTATACGCTGGCCTCGAACAGTTATAACGTGGCCCAGGCCACGCGCGAAGCCGACCTGGTGATCGGCGGCGTGCTGATTCCCGGCGCCACGGCCCCCAAGGTGGTGACCAAGGCCATGGTCTCGAAGATGAAGAAGGGCGCGGTGATCGTGGATGTGGCCATCGACCAGGGCGGCTGCGTGGAGACGGCGCGGCCCACGTCGCACTCCGACCCCAGCTATCTTGTGGACGGCGTGGTGCACTACTGCGTCACCAACATGCCGGGCGCGGTGCCGCACACTTCGACGCTGGCCCTGACCAACTCCACCTTCCCGTATCTGTTGCGCATCGCCAACCTGGGCGCGCTCGAGGCCTTGCGCCAGGACCCGGGACTGGCCGAAGGGCTGAACACCTGGCTGGGCAAGCTCACCCATCGCGGCGTGGCCGAGAGCCAACTGCGCCCGTTCACCGCGGCAGCCAGCCTGATCGCGTAAATGCAGTTGTCAGGGGTCAGTTTTCAGTTGTCAGTACCGGCGGCAGCCTTTTCGGCACTCCACCTTTGCGCCAGGGAAAAGACGCAAAGACGGGAAAGGTCTTTTGAGACCAGGATGAGGAAAGAGTGTAGAGTCCTCACAACTGTTCTGTGTTTACTGACCGCTGACAACTGACAACTGACAACTGTCCACTGACCACTGACCACTGACAACTGACCACTGTCCACTGACCACTGACCACTGACCACTGTCCACTGTCCACTGACCACTGTCCACTGACCACTGACCACTGACCACTGTCCACTGTCCACTGACCACTGTCCACTGTCCACTGTCCACTGTCCACTGTCCCCTCTATAATCGCCGCATGCTGTTCAAGGGCGATCCTCGACGACGGTCGGTAGCCTTGCTGGCGGGCGGGGTGATCCTGTTTTTCACCTTGCTGGGCGCGCTGCAGGCATTCAACTTCTCGAACATCGGTTTTCTCAATCCCGAAACCTCCGGGGAGACGCTGGCCTTCACCGCTCTCACAGTGCTGGTGTTCCTGCTCCTGATGACTGTCTCCATGCTGCTGCTCAGGAACATCCTCAAGCTCTATGCCAGCCAGAGTTCGAGCGCCCTGGGTTCGCGGTTGCGCACGCGCATGGTCCTGGGCGCGGTCATCATTGCGCTCACCCCCGCCATCTTCATGTTCCTGTTCAGCTTCGGGCTGATGAACCGCTCCATCGATCGCTGGTTTTCGCCCAACACCTCGGAACTGCGCGAGGACTCGACCAGGGTGGTGCTGGAACTGGCGCAATATGTAACCGCCAATGCGCGTGTGGAGGCGGAGTCGATCGCCGCTTCCGGCGCGCCGGACGGTCCGCAGCCGGCTCTCGACAATGAACTGGGTTCGCACCGAATTACCCTGGCGGGCGGTTTTGCCGCGGTTTTTGACAAGGATCACCGGACGCTGGCCAGCTTCCAGGCGCCGCCTGAGTCCAGCCCCGCCGAGCTGATTCCGTGGCTTCCGGAAAAGGCTGATCGAGGCGAGCGGGGAACGGCCATTCCGCTGCACGGCTCGCTCTCCTCCAACCTGCTCACCTCGGCCCAGCGCAGCGACGAGCCGGTGATCCGGGTCGGCGGCGACGAATACGCGCTGGGCATGGCGGCCACTCCCTCCGGCAAGCTGGTGGTGGTGGCCTTGCCCATGCCCCAGGGGCTCAGCCAGACCGCCGTCCGCATCCGCTCCGGCGCCGCCGCTTACTGGGAGCTGTTCCGTTCGCGCAATCGCATCCGCACCACCTTTTTCCTGATGCTGTTGCTCATTACCGTGTTCGTCTTCTTCTCCAGCGTCTGGCTGGCCTTGTTTCTCTCCAAGCAGATCACTCAGCCCGTCGAGGCCCTGGCCGACGCCATGGATGAAATTGCAGATGGCCAGTATGACCATCGCGTGGCTCTCGTCGCTTCCGGGGAGATGGGCGATCTGGTGCGCTCTTTCAACCACATGGCCGCCGACCTGGACGCCAGCCGGCAGTTGGCTGAGAGTTCGTCGTCGCAGCTTTCCGCCGCCAATCTGGCCATCGAGGAGCGACGCCGCGAACTCGAAACCATCGTCGAGACCATCCCCTCGGGCGTCGTCACCCTGGACGGCACCGGCACGGTTCTGCAGTCCAATCGGGCATTTGCGGTCCTGATGGGCCGCCGCGAAGACACCGGGCTGGGCGGCGAGAAGATCGAATCGCTGTTTCCCGCCGAGTGCGCGGAAGACCTGTCCAGCCTCATCCGCCGCAGCCACCGTATGGGCGCAGCCTCCACCGAGGTTGAGTTTCACGCCCGCGGCCGCACCCAGCACCTGGCCATCACCGGCGCGCGGCTGGAACTGACCCACGCCCGGCCGGGAACCGTGCTGGTGATCGAGGACACCACCGAATTGCTGCGCGCGCAGCGGCAGTTGGCGTGGAAGGAAGTAGCGCAGCGGGTGGCCCACGAGATCAAGAACCCGCTCACCCCCATCGCGCTTTCCGCTGAACGGATCGGTCGCCATCTCGACCGCGGTCAGCCGGACTCGCCCGCCGTCATTCGCAAGTGCAGCGAGGTGATTCTGGGCTGCGTGGGCACCCTGCGCACGTTGGTTGACCAGTTCTCCGCGCTGGCGCAGTTTCCCGCCCCCCAGCCGCGCGCCTGCGACATGAACAAAGTGGCGGAAGAGGCGCTGGCGCTGTTTGCCGGGCGGCTGGACGGCATCACCATCGAGCGCGACCTGGAGCCTGGCCTGCCGCCGGTGCTGGCCGATCCCGAGGCCATCCGCCGCGCCCTGGCCAACCTCATCGACAACGCCGCCGAGGCCATGCAGGGCAGCCTGTTGCGCGTGCTGGGCGTGCAAAGCTCGCTCAGCGAAGACGGCACAGCGGTCGATGTCGAGGTTTCCGACACCGGCCACGGCCTTACCGACGAAATTCGCGAGCGGCTCTTTCTGCCCTTCTACTCCACCAAGCACCGCGGCACCGGCCTCGGTCTGTCCATCGCCGCCAAGATTGTTCAGGAGCATGGCGGCACGCTGCGCGCCGAGGCCAACAGCCCCAAGGGCGCGCGCTTCCTGCTGCGGCTGCCGCTGATGGAGCCTCCCACCGGGGACTCCGCCGAGGAGGCCGGCTCCGCCGCGTCCGCCATTGCGGCCGCTCCCGATCACTCTGAATCTTCTGACAGCTCCACCGCTTCCGAGAGGGTATCGCATTCATGAATCACATTCTGGTGGTGGACGACGAGGCTGAAATTCGAGCCTCCCTGGAAGAAATCCTGCGCGAAGAAGGCTACGGCGTGGCCAGCGCCGCCACCGCGGGCGAGGCCCTGGTGTTGCTTGAAGATGCGCCCTACGACGTGGTTCTGCTCGACATCTGGCTGCCCGACCGCGACGGCCTCGACGTGCTGGCCGACATTCACCGCCAGGCGGCCGAATCGCGGCCCGAGGTGGTCATCATCAGCGGCCACGGCACCATTGAAGCGGCCGTCAAGGCCACCAAGCTGGGCGCCTACGACTTCCTCGAAAAGCCGCTTTCGCTGGAGCGCACCCTCATCGTGCTCAACAATGCGGTCGAGGCGCGCCGCCTGCGCACGGAAAACCAGGAATTCAAGCGCCAGTTCAGTGTCGGCTCGGTGCTTACCGGCGAAAGCGTGCCCGTCAAAGCCCTGCGCCAGCAGATTCGCCTCATGGCGCCCACCAACGGCCGCGTCCTCATCTACGGCGAATCGGGCACCGGCAAGGAACTCATCGCCCGCTCCATCCACGCCGAAAGCCTGCGCCGGGATCGCGTCTTTGTGGAGCTGAACTGCGCCGCCATCCCCGAGGCGCACATCGAGGCCGAGCTCTTCGGCTACCGGCACGGCGCACAACCCGGCGGCCCGACCGAGCAGCGCGGCACGCTGGAGCGTGCCGATGGCGGAACCCTCTATCTCGACGAAGTGGGCGACATGAGCCTCAAGACGCAGGCCAAAGTGCTCTCCGCCCTCGACGACCAGCTCTTCACCCCGGTCGGCGGCACGCAGCCCCTGCAGGTGGACGTGCGCCTCATCGCCTCCACCAACAAGGACCTGGAAGAAGAGATCGCCAAGGGCAACTTCCGCGAAGACCTGTTTTACCGCCTCAATGTTGTGCCCTTCTTTGTGCCGCCGCTGCGCGAGCGCAAGCAGGACATTCCTCTTCTGACGCGCGAGTTTTTGGCCGAGTTTGGCCGCCAGTACGGCCGCCCGCGCATGGAGATCGGCGAAGAGGCCCTCGAGACGCTGGCCCAGTACCACTGGCCCGGCAATGTGCGCGAACTGAAGAACGTGGTCGAGCGCGTCCTTATCCTGAATCCGCGCACCCTGCGCATCGAGCGCAAGCACCTGCCCCCGCTCACCCACAAGGCCGGCACACGCTCGACCGAGGAGTTTTCGACCCTCCAGCAGGCCCGCGACGCCTACGAGCGCGAATACATCCTCAAGAAAATCGAGGAAGCCCGCAACAACGTCAGCCGCGCCGCCGAGCTGCTGGGCCTCGAGCGCAGCCACCTCTATCGGAAGATGAAGGCCCTCAGCATCAGCGTCCGCGAATAGGGCAGGGAACAGGGAGCAGGGAACAGGGATCAGGGATCAGGGATCAGAACCGGAGCAGCTCCCTTAACAAACGATCGGGTGCCCCATCCTTGCGCGTCCTTTGCGCAAGGGTGGGAAACAACAAAGCCCGTGTTGGTTCCTCGGGTCCTGAACTCCACCCGTGATTCTGCGACAAAGGGACCGCCGCGAACCCCTACCGCGCCTGATCGGAAAGCCGGGTTTTTCCCGCTCCCGTGGTGCTTGCCGGTTTCGCCGCGCCTGGCGTGATCAGCGCCTCAACGTCGGACACCAGCAGTTGGACCGTTGCCGAGAAGGTGGCGTCGCGATTCTTCTTGAAGAATGCCGGATTGATCTGCTCGACGAAGCCCCACAGCGCCACATTTGTCTTTGCGTCGGAAATCCCCACCCTGATCTGCGGCAGCGAGAGGCCGGGCGACTCGACAAAGCGTACTGCAAACACCACATCGGCGTCCTTCGGGTCCGCCACCAATTCGAACCGGCCCCAGCTTTGCATTCCCGCATAGAATTCGCTGTAAGCCCGCTCCGGACCGCCGCTGTAGCCGGACGGGAATGCCGCGACGTCTCCGAGTTCATAGGAGATGAACGC